>DATLOI010000050.1:0-52184 GCA_035536295.1 Casimicrobiaceae bacterium | reverse complement strand
AATAGACTGGAACTTCGCGGCGATCGAGCGGCAAACGGTCACGCGCTCGCTCGTGCAGTAAGGAAACGCACATGCTCACTCAAACAGCTCTCACGATTCGCTTGCACGCCAACGACGACGTCGTCATCGCGCGCCAGCAATTGGTCGGCGGCACGCAACTGCTCGATGAAAAAGTCACCGTGTCCGGGCTCATTCCACCGGGGCACAAGGTCGCCACGCATGCGATTGCAAAAGGCGCGCCGGTCAAGCGCTATAACCAGATCATCGGCTTCGCCTCGCGCGATATCGCGGCTGGCGAGCACGTGCATCTCAACAATCTTGCAATGGGAACGTTCGATCGCGACTACGCGTTCGGCGCCGACGCGAAACCGACCCAATACATAACGCCAGGCGCGACATTCGACGGCATCGTGCGGCGCGACGGCCACAATTCCGGACGCATCGCAACGCGCAATTACATCGGCATCCTGTCGACGGTCAACTGCTCGGCGACCGTGGCGCGCGGCATCGCCGATTGGTTCACGGCCGAGCGCCTGGCTCAGTTTCCGAACGTCGACGGTGTCGTTGCGCTCACGCACGGCTCCGGCTGCGGCATGGATACGATGGGCGAAGGCATGCAGCTTCTGCGGCGCACGCTCGGCGGCTATGCGAAGCATCCGAATTTCGCCGGTGTCCTGATCGTCGGTCTTGGCTGCGAAGCGAATCAGATCAGCTCGCTGATGGGTGCGCAGTCGCTCTCGGAAAGCGAGTTGTTGCGCACGTTCAGCATCCAGGACACCGGCGGCACGGCGAAAACGATTGCCAAGGGCGTGGCGATGATTCAGGAGATGTTGCCGCACGCGAATCAAGTTGCTCGCGAGCCTGTTCCCGCGTCGCACATCACCGTTGGATTGCAATGCGGTGGCAGTGATGGCTATTCGGGCATCACAGCAAATCCTGCATTGGGCGCTGCGGTCGATCTGCTCGTGCGCCACGGTGGTACTGCGATTCTCTCCGAGACGCCGGAAATCTATGGCGCCGAGCATCTGTTGACGCGCCGCGCCGTGTCGCGTGAAGTCGGCGAGAAGCTCGTCGCGCGAATCAAATGGTGGGAGGACTACACCTCGCGCGAAAAAGGGGAGATGAACAACAATCCCTCTCCGGGCAATAAGGCGGGCGGATTGACGACCATTCTCGAGAAGTCGCTCGGTGCGGTGGCAAAGGGCGGCACGACGAATCTGGTCGACGTGGTCGAGTACGCGCAGCCCGTTGCCGCCAAGGGCTTCGTCTATATGGACACGCCCGGTTACGATCCTGTTTCCGCGACGGGGCAAGTTGCCGGCGGCGCGAATCTCATCGTGTTCACGACGGGCCGCGGCTCGGCGTACGGTTGCGCGCCGGCGCCATCGCTCAAGCTGTCGACGAACACGCCACTGTGGGTGCGTCAGGAAGAGGACATCGATTTGAATGCGGGCACGATCGTCGATGGAAGCGCGAGTGTCGACGAAGTCGGCGCGGCGTTGTTTCGGTTGATGCTCGAGACGTGCTCGGGGCGCAAATCGAAAAGCGAATTGCACGGATATGGGCAGAGCGAGTTCATTCCGTGGTATCTCGGCGCTGTCATGTAGTCATGTATCAGAACTCAATCAAACCAAGCGGGGGAAGCATGAAATTGCGAAAACTAGGAATTGCGCTCGTCGCAGCGGCGGGGCTGGTAGGCACCGGCGTCGCTCAGGCGCAGGAGCGGCTGATCGTATGGTTCACCAAGGGCTTTTACCAGGCCGAGGACGTGGCGCTGGACGAAGTCGTGAAAAAGTTCGAGCAAAAGACCGGCGTCAAGGTCGAGCTGTCGCGCTACGCAGTGCAGGAAATCATCCCGAAGACCGTGGCCGCGCTCGACGCCGGCAACCCGCCCGACGTCGCCTTTGGCCATGTCTACGACTTCCAGGTGACGAGCAAGTGGGCGTTCGAGGGCCGCCTCGAGGACATCTCGGATGTTCTGGGCCCGATGAAGGGCAACTTCCTGCCCAACACGCTCGAGACCGTCTACCTGTACAACGACAAGGCCAAGAAAAAAGCCCACTACGCGTTCGTGCTCGAGCAGCAGACGATGCACATCCAGTACTGGAAGGACATGCTCGCCGAGGCCGGCTTCAAGCCCTCGGACATCCCGGGCACGTGGAAGGAGTATTGGTCGTTCTGGTGCGACAAGGTGCAGCCCGCTTACCGGCAGAAGACCGGCAAGCGGATCTACGCGATCGGCAACCCGATGGGTGTGGACGGCACGGATTCGTTCTTCTCGTTCCTCACGTTCGCGGACGCCTATAACGCGAAGATCGTCGACGACAACGGCAAGCTCGTGCTCGACGACCCGAAGAACCGCGCCGCCCTCGTGAACGCGATGCGCGACTACACCGGGCTTTTGACCCGGGGCTGCTCGCCGCCGTCTTCGACCGCGTGGAAGGATCCCGACAACAACGTCGCCTTCCACAACAAGACGATCATCATGACGCACAACGCGACGATCTCGATCGCGAGCAAGTGGCTCGACGACTCGACGAATTCGTCGCTCACCGCCGAGCAGCGCGCGCAGGCCAAGAAGAACTACGAGGAGCTGATCGCGACCGCCGCGTTTCCGAAAAAGCCCGACGGGTCGCCGATGACCTATCGCGCCGCGGTAAAGACCGGCTTCGTGTTCGAGGCCGCGAAGAACAAGCGCCGCGCGAAGGAGTTCGTCGCGTTCCTGATGCAGGACGAGAACGCGATCCCGTTTGTCGAAGGCGCGCTCGGTCGCTGGTATCCGGTCACCAAGTCCGGCGCCGCGCGGCTTAATTTCTGGCTCTCCGACCCGCACCGCTCGACCGTGCAGCAACAGTTCGTCGCCGGGACCAACCCGTTCGAGTTCACCAAGAACTGGAAATTCACCATCGTGAACAACGAGAACGTCTGGGCCAAGGCGATGAACCGCGTCGTCAACGACAAGGTGCCGGTGGAGAAGGCGGTCGATGAGATGATCGCGCGGATCAAGCAGCTCGCCGGTTGAAAAGAGAGGAAACGCGGCGCCAGCGGGCTGCGCCCGCGCGCCGCGTCTTTGCGCTATGTCGACAGTGACACTTCCAACATCAGTCGCGCCGACACTGTCGGGGCGACGGGGCTTGTCGCCGTGGCAAACCACGGGCGTGCTGCTGCTCGTGCCGTACGTGCTGGTGTTCGCGGTGTTCGTGGTCTACCCGGTGCTCTACGGGCTATGGCTCGCGCGCAGTCCGCAAAGCTACGTTCGCCTGTTCGAGGATCCGGTGTTCGGCCGCACGGTGTTGAACACCGCGCTGTTTCTCGCGATCGCCGTCAACCTGAAGTTTGTGCTGGCGATGGCGCTGTCCGGGTTTTTCGTGCGAACGCAAGGCTGGATCCGCTGGCTGTCGGTACTGTTCATCCTGCCCTGGGCGGTGCCGTCGATCCCGACGATCCTCTCGTTCCGCTTCATGCTCAATCCGGAGTGGGGGATCGTCAACTCGCTCATCTTCCGCTTCACCGGTGCCGACGGGCCGAACTGGCTCAACGATCCAACGATCGCACTCGGCGCATCGATGCTCGTGCACATCTGGAAGAGCCTGCCGTTCTGGACGCTGATCTTGATCGCCGGCAGGCTCGCGATCCCGCAGGAGCAGTACGAGGCGGCGAGCGTCGACGGCGCGTCGATGTGGCAAAAGTTCCGCTACGTCACCTGGCCGTCGATGCGCACGCTCTACTTCACCTCGACGCTGTTATCGATGATCTTCACGCTCGGCGACTTCAACAGCGTGTACCTTTTGACCGGCGGCCAGCCGGCCGATCAGACGCATGTGCTCGCGACCCTCGGGATCCGCTACTTGCGGCTCGACTACGTCGACCTGTCGATGGCGACGATCGTATGCGCGATGCCGCTGGTGCTCCCGCTGGTCTACGTGATGATGAAGAGGCTGTCTCGATGAGCTCGAACGTAGCGGGCGCGCGCTGGCACAAGATCGCAGGCGAGGCCAAGCTGCTGCTCATCGGCATCCCGGTCTTTCTGTGGACCATGCTGCCGATCTATCACTTGTTCCTGTTCGCGATCTCACCGAAGGACGACGCATTCGCCGGCAAGCTGTGGCCCGACCATCCGACACTACGGAACTTCGAGATCGTGTTCGGCCAGAAGCACTATTACCTGAACCACTTCTGGCAGCAGATGGGCAACTCGCTGGTGATCGCGGTCGCGGTCGGGGCGATCACGCTCATCGTCGCCACGACCGCCGCGTTCGCGATCAGCCGCATGCGGGCGCCCGGCGGGCGCATGGTGATGAACTTCGCGCTTTTAACCTACTTCATCCCCGCCGCATTCCTCGCCGTGCCGATGTACAAGGCGATGAGCACATACGGGCTCATCAACAACCAGTGGTCACTGATTCTCGCGATGGTCGCGATCGCGACACCGTACGCGATCTGGGTGCTGAAGCAGGCCTCCGACAAGCTCCCGCTCGAGCTCGACGAAGCGGCGAGAATCGACGGCGCCTCGCCGATGCAGCTCTTTCGTCTCGTCTATCTCCCACTGATGACGCCGTCGCTGGTCGCGGTCGGCACCTATGCGCTGCTGCTCGCATGGAACGAATACCTGTACGCGTTCCTGCTGCTTTCCAACGAAAAGGATGTGACGCTCGCCGTCGCGCTCGGCCATTTTCTGTCGGCCGACGATTCGCCGTGGGAGCTTTTGATGACCACCGGGCTCATCTACGCGCTGCCGCCCGCGGCGATCTACTACGTGTTCAAGCGGTACATGGTGTCGGGGCTGACGGCGGGGGCGGTGAAGGCGTGAATGTGGGATAAGGGTTTAGGAGCGAGGGGTGAGGGAGCATCGGTGGCTGGCGTGTTTTTGGTGCTGTTTTCGATAGAACTTCGGATGTCGAGTTGTAAGACCTAACGCAATCGCACCCTCGCCCCGCGCCCCTCATCCCTCGCCCCGCACACAAATGGCCTCCGTCTCTTTCGCCAACATCCAGAAGTCCTTCGGCACGACCAAGGTCATCCACGACCTGTCGTTCGACATCCAGGACGGCGAGTTCATGGTGCTCGTCGGGCCGTCGGGATGCGGCAAATCGACACTGCTTCGCATGCTCGCGGGGCTCGAAGAGATCAGCGGCGGCACGATCGCCATCGACGGGACGACCGTCAACCACATGGAGTCGAAGGATCGCGACATCGCAATGGTGTTTCAAAGCTACGCGCTTTATCCGCATATGACGGTGCGCGAAAACATGGGCTTCTCGTTGCGCCTTCGCAAGGCCGATGTCAAGCTCACCGGCGAGCGCGTTTCGCAGGCAGCGAGGATATTGAATCTCGAGCCGTATCTCGAGCGCTATCCACGCGAGTTGTCGGGCGGACAGCGCCAGCGAGTTGCGATGGGCCGTGCGATCGTGCGCGATCCCAAAGTTTTCCTGTTCGACGAGCCGCTCAGCAATCTCGATGCAAAGCTGCGCGTGCAGATGCGCGGCGAGATCAAGGCGCTGCATCAGCGGCTTAAAACGACGACGGTCTACGTCACGCACGACCAGATCGAAGCGATGACGATGGCCGATCGCATCGTCGTGATGCACGACGGACGCATCGAGCAGATCGGAAGTCCGCTTGATTTATATGATCGACCCCGCAACCTCTTTGTTGCTCAGTTCATTGGCTCGCCGGCGATGAACGTCATCGAGGGAACGCTGCGTCGCAACGGCGCAGCGCCGTATGTCGACGCGCACGGGATGCGTTGGCCGCTGGGTCATGATGCCGGTGGTCGTGATGGTGAAGCCGTGAGCTATGGCGTGCGTCCCGAGCACATGGCGATCGGCGTTCCGAGTGAACCGGTGCAGGGCGAGGTGGTCGTCGTCGAACCCACCGGTGCTGAAACCGAGTTCGTCATTGCGACCGGTGAACAGCAACTCGTGCTGGTCACGCACGGTCGTCCGAATTTAGCGCCTGGCGAGCGTATCGGATTGACAATCGATCCGGCGATGGTGCACTTGTTCGATCGCGCGAGCGGTGTGCGTTTGTAAGAGTTGTTCCGGAATGACATTCAATGCCTGACGATACCAAGCCAACACGCAAGCTCCGCTCCGAAGCCTGGTTCGGCCGCGACGATCGCGACGCACTCGTGCATCGCTCGTGGATGAAAAACCAGGGCTTTCCCCACGACCAGTTCGTCGGGAGACCGGTGATCGGCATTTGCAACACCTGGTCGGAAGTCACACCGTGCAACGCGCACTTTCGCGAGCTTGCCGAGCACGTGAAGTACGGCGTGCTCGATGCCGGTGGTTTCCCACTCGAGTTCCCGGTAATGAGCCTCGGCGAGCCGGTGATGCGGCCGACGACGATGCTGTTTCGCAATCAGGTCGCGATGGACGTCGAGGAGTCGATTCGCGCGAATCCGTTTGACGGCATCGTGCTGATGATGGGTTGCGACAAGACCACGCCCGCGCTGATCATGGGAGCCGCGTCGTGCGATCTGCCGACGATCGGTTTGTCGGGTGGCCCGATGCTCAATGGCCGTTATCGCGGCGAGACGATCGGCTCGGGCACGCACACGTGGAAGTTCACCGAAGCGCTGAAGATCGGCACGATGTCGATGGACGAGCTTCCCGAAGCGGAAGCCTGCATGTCGCGCTCGGCCGGTCACTGTATGACCATGGGAACCGCGTCGACGATGGCGTCGATGGTCGAATCGCTTGGTCTCGGGCTACCGACGAATGCCGCGATTCCCGCCGTCGATTCGCGCCGCAAAGTGCTCGCGCGTTTGACCGGACGGCGCGTCGTCGCGATGGTGAACGAGGATTTGCGCATGTCGCGCATCCTGACCCGCGAAGCGCTTGAGAACGCGATCATGGTCAACGGCGCCATCGGTGGCTCGACCAACGCCGTGGTGCACCTTCTTGCCATCGCGCGGCGCGTCGGCGTGCCGTTGTCGCTCGACGACTGGGATCGACTCGGGCGCGACATGCCGTGTCTCGTCAATTTGATGCCTTCGGGTGAATTCTTGATGGAGGACTTCTATTACGCGGGCGGGCTTCCTGTCGTCATTCGCGAAATTGGAAGTTACTTGCACAAGAACGCGCCGACGGTGAATGGTCATTCGCTCTGGGATAACAGCAAGGACGCAGTGAATTACGACGAGCGCGTGATCACTCCGCTCGCACGGCCGTTCAAGCCGCAAGGTGGAATCGCTGTGTTGCGCGGCAATCTCGCGCCGAACGGCGCAGTGCTGAAGCCTTCCGCCGCGACTCCTGCATTGATGAAACACAAAGGGCGCGCCGTCGTGTTCGAGGACATCGACGATTTGCACGCGCGCATCGATGCTCCCGATCTCGACGTGAAGGGCGATGACGTTCTGGTCCTGAAAAATTGTGGCCCCAAAGGCTATCCGGGCTTCCCCGAGGTCGGCAATTTCGCACTGCCGGCGAAGCTTCTAAAGCAAGGCGTCAGGGATATGGTCCGCATCAGCGACGCGCGCATGTCGGGCACCGCGTACGGAACCGTCGTGCTGCACGCCGCGCCTGAAGCTGCGGCGGGCGGCCCACTGGCGCTGGTTCGCAACGGCGACATCGTCGAGATCGACGTCGAGGCACGCAAGCTCCACTTACACATTAGCGACAGCGAGCTTGCGACGCGCAAATCGCAGTGGAAATCGCCGCCGCCCCATGCCGATCGCGGATGGGTCAAGCTGTATTGCGACACGGTGCTGCAGGCGGACGAAGGTGTCGATCTCGATTTCCTGGTGGGTAAATCAGGGGCTGGTGTGGGCCGCCCGAGCCACTGATCACCTGACCCGCGACGGGCACGGGATGAGCGAATTGCTGGCTCGTGATGTGCGAGCGATTGTCCCTACGACTCGGTCCGCTTCAAGACGATGACAATCGCAGGCAGTCCCTGGCTTCCGATCATCCGTGACGGTTTGCCGCGCGTCGGGGGTCCTCGCAAGAAAGTGATTGTCGTCGGCGCCGGAATCGCAGGGCTTGTCGCTGCGCACGAACTGGCACGCGCCGGCCACGAGCCGCAAATTCTCGAAGCGCAGCATCGCGTAGGCGGCCGGATACTAACGCTGCGTGATTGCTTCACGCCCGGTCTTTACAGCGAGGCGGGCGCGATGCGCATTCCCCGCACGCACTCACTGACGCTTGCCTACGCGGAGAAGTTCGGCCTCGAGCTACGACCGTTCACGTTGCAAAACCCCGAGGCGTATTGCCACCTGTTCGGACACAAGCATCGCTGGCGTGAGATCGATGCCGATCCCGCGCTGCTCTCCGGGGAGATGGCCGATGAAGAGCGCGGCATCACCTGCAACAAGCGCTGGGAAGCAGCGATTCGTCCACTCGCCGATGAGGTCGAGCGAGAAGGCGAGGCGGGATGGGCGGCGATCGTCAAGCGCTACGACGGCTACTCGACGCGTCAGTTTCTGCAGCGCGAGCATTGGCCTGAAGCGGCTATCGAGTTGTTCGGGTTGCTGCAGAATCAGGAAGCGTTGATGAACTCGTGCTTTCTCGAATTGTTGCGCGAGGAGATTGGCCGCTTCTACGTTGATCTATTGCAGATCAACGGCGGGATGGATCTATTGCCGCGATCGTTCATGCCGAGTCTTGCATCACGCATTCGCTTCGGTGCGAGGATGTTCGCGATCGAGCCCGGCCAAACGAGCGTGACCATTCACTATCGAACCGTCGGCGGGCGCGAGCGCTCCGTCGGCGACTACGCGATTATCACCGTGCCCTTTCCCGTGTTGCGGCATGTCGAGGTAACGCAACCTTTTTCCGCAGCGAAACGTCGCGCGATACGTCAGCTTCGCTATGACGCTTCGGCGAAGATATTCCTTCAATTCCGGCGCCGGTTCTGGGAAGAGGATGAAGGTATCTTCGGCGGCGGCACGGTCACCGATCTACCGATTCGCAATGTTTTCTATCCCGAACACGGGCGCGAAACCGGGCGCGGTGTGGTGCTCGCGAGTTACACATGGTCGGAAGACGCGCAGCGCTGGGGATCGCTGCCCGCCGAAGAGCGAATCGATCAAGCGCTCGAAGACTTGGCTGCAATTCATCCCCAAGCACCTTATGAGTACGAGGCCGGCGCGTCGAAAATGTGGCACGACGATCCCTATGCGGGTGGTGCGTTCGCTTTGTTCGAGCCCGGGCAGCAAGGTTTACTGCATTCGCACATCATTTCACCGGAAGGTCGTGTCCATTTCGCGGGTGAGCATGCTTCGCTTGCACATGCCTGGATTCAGGGCGCGATCGAGTCCGGATTGAGGGCGGCGGGGGACATCAACGCACGCAATTGATGCATCGCGGCCGGCAACGCGGGCCGACGCGTCGGTGTCAATGCGTCGCTGCAGCCGGCGTCGCGCCGACATATTCGCGGAGTGGGTCGCGCCAGACTGATACCCATGGTTGATCTACTGCAATGGCCCGCGATGATCGTCACGATTCTTGCGGCTTGGCTTACCGCTTCGAGCGATCGTACGCGGCGCGAGTGGGGGTTTCGCGTTTTCCTGCTGAGCAACGTGCTCTGGATCACATGGGCATGGCATGCGCACGCGTATGCGTTGATCGTGCTTCAGTTCGCGCTGGCTGCGATGAATTTTCGCGGCATACAGCGCAACGATCGTGAGACGCCGAAGCCCGCCGAGGAGAAGTAACGTATCGCGCGGTATCCTTGTCGGGGTTCGGTCAATCGATGAAGAGGAAGCGATGCTGAAGATCTGGGGACGGATATCGTCGATCAACGTGCAGAAAGTCGTCGCCTGCGCGCAAGAACTTGGATTGCGGTTCGAACGCGTTGATGCCGGTGGAAAATTCGGCGTCGTCGACACCGATGCTTATGCGAAGCTCAATCCGAATCGTCTCGTACCGACAATCGAGGACGGTGACTTCGTGTTGTGGGAATCGAACGCAATTGTGCGCTACCTCGCACGGGTGCATGGAAGCGGATCGTTGTGGCCGAGCGATGCAAAGGCCGGCGCCGATGCTGATCGCTGGATGGAATGGCAATCGACGACAGTGAACCCCGCGCTGTTCGGCGCTTTCTGGAATTTGATACGCACCGAGCCTGACAAGCGCGATCAGGCTGCGATCGAAGCATCGATGTCCAAGCTGGAGCAGCAGATGACGATCTTCGATGCGCATCTTGCCGGTAAGCGGTGGGTGACCGGCGACACATTCACGATGGGCGACATTCCGATCGCCTGCTCAGTTCATCGCTGGTTCGGATTGCCTTGCGAGCATCAGGCGCGGCCGAACGTGCAGCGCTGGCTTGCGCAGATTCACGAGCGACCGGCGTTCAAGGGAGTTCTGACGCTCCCGGTCGTTTGAGTTGCGGTCGTGGTTGAGTAGCGGTGCGTCGTGGCTACGGACGGCGCCAGTTCGTGCGGTTGCGTGACGGCAACACGTCGAGCGGACTTGCCACCGCGCGTGGACCGCCATTGAGCACGTGGGTGTAGATCATCGTGGTCGCGACGTCGGAGTGGCCCAGAAGCTCTTGAACGGTGCGAATGTCATAGCCCGATTCGAGCAGGTGCGTTGCGAACGAATGGCGCAACGTGTGCGGCGTCGCGGGCTTGGTGACGTCCGCGTCGCGAACCGCTTTACGCATTGCGCGCTGGAGTGCTTGGTCGCTCAAGTGATGCCGACGTGTGACGCCCGATCTCGGATCGGTCGTGATGACGGGCGCCGGAAAGACATATTGCCAACACCACTCGCGGCCTGAGCGCGGCCACTTGCGAGCGAGCGCATGAGGGAGCCAAACCTCGCCACGTCCGGCGTCGAGCTCCTGCTTGTGAAGGTAACGCACATTATCGATCTGCTCGCAGATCGGCGTGCGCAGGCGGGTGGGGAGCATCGTCACGCGATCCTTTTGGCCTTTGCCATCACGAACCAGAATTTCGTGGCGCCCAAGGTCGATGTCCTGGACGCGCAGGCGGACCGCTTCCATGATGCGCAATCCGGTTCCATACAGCAGCGCGCCGATCAGGGCGTGGATGCCAGAGAGTCGCGACAGAATCGCGCGAACTTCGTCGCGTGTGAGGACGATGGGGAGGCGAGTTGGGGCGCGTGCACGGGCAACGTTGTCGAGCCACGGCAACTGGATTTCGAGGACGTCACGGTAGAGGAACAACAGAGCGGCCTTCGCCTGATTCTGTGTGGTGGCGGCGACGTGATGGTCGACTGCCAGGGAGGTCAGAAACGTTTCAAGTCGGCCGCGCCGATCTTGCGCGGATCGCGCGAACCGTGGAACGCGACGAAACGCCGGATCCAGTCGGTGTAAGCCTGCTCGGTCCTTATGCTGCAATGCTTAAGGCGGATCTTGGCGCGCACTTGCGCAAGAACGGACGGGGGAGCTAACGTTTCGGGAGCGGGCACTTAGGATGGCGTTTATCACCTTGTCGCGTTGATTCTTGGGCAATAACAGTACTCTTAGAAATACGTCGTCTGGATGAATCGACGGTTTTAAATGGGTCGGATAGGCTGGCAAGTCGGGCAAGATTAGGAAGGACAATTTAGGTTAGGCGCCATGGAACTTCCCGCCGAGACCCGCAACCCCGTTTCAAAGATGAGAGCAACATGGCCAAATACCTGATCTCTTTCCCAAGCGCGGCGATGATCGTGCCTGACGGCGAGTGGGAGACCGTGGTCCGCGACTCTCACGCTGTGATCGACGAGGCGAAGGCCGCCGGCGTCTACGTCTTCGGCGGCGGCATCAACGAAGACGTGCCGCCCGCGCTCGTCTCGGCCGCCGGCGCGGTCGCCGAGGGCGGCTACCCGTGGGCGCCCCCGCTCGACGGCGGCTTCACCGTGCTGGAACTGCCCTCGCGCGAGGATGCCGTCGCATGGGCCGCGCGCATCGCCAAGGCCTGCCGCTGCGACCAGGAACTGCGCGTCTTCCAGTTCGACCCGCAGTCCTGAGGGCGGCGGGTGCGATTGCGGCCTAACCCCGCGTTGAACCGGACCCGCCGGGAAGAGGCTTCTTTCCCGGTGTGGTGTCGGTGGCGGCGGCCCGGTTAACGCGAGCGTTGGGCGTCATCGAACGATCACCGGTTGATCCAAGCGTAGGGACACACACGATGACGACACGCAACCGTCGCGTCAGCGTAGAGGATCTGGAGGCGTTCGCGGATGCGTGGAATCGTCATGATGTCGATGCGCTAATGAACTTCATGACGGAGGATTGCGTTTTCGAAGCATCCGCAGGTCCCGACGTCTGCGGCACCCGATATGTCGGCCCCCAGGCCGTTCGAGCTGGTTTTGCTGAAGTCTGGGCTACGTTCCCGGATGCCCACTGGGGTAATGCCCGGCATTTTGTAATCGGCGAAAGAGGGGTCTCGGAATGGACGTTTACAGGAACACGTTCGGACAACACTCGGATCGAGGTTCACGGCTGCGACCTGTTCACGTTTCGAGACGGAAAGATTGCGCGAAAAAACTCCTACCGGAAGAATCGTCAGCTTGTGAGCAACCCGATCAAATGATGATGGTCGCGCGCGCGGGTCTATGACGCCGAACCCCGCGTTCAACCGGACTGGCCGATGTGTGGGTTCTTTCGTTATCAGCCGTCGCCGGCAGCGGGCCGGTTAACGCGAGCGTTGGGCGTCAGGACAGTGCGTCGTCCGCTTGCGCCCCTAGCAGCCGGTCGGTGATCTGCAAGCGAACGTTCGACGGAAGGCTAACCGACCGCGGCGAGTTGCGTGAAGGCCGCGAACAACCGCGAACTTCGCTCACTGAATCACCTCGTCCGCGCGTAGCAAGAGCGGTTGCGGAATGGTAAGCCCCAGTGCCTTCGCGACATTCACGTTGATGCCGAGTTCAAATTTGCTCGGTTGCTCGATCGCGAGCTTTGCCGGGTTCGCGCCGCGAAGGATTCGGTCGACGTAGCGTGCGGTCATGAGTGGATACTGGGCGACCGACGGAGCGTGCGTCAGCAATACGTCCGGACCAAGGAACCGAGTGTCTGCCACGATCGCCAAAGGCAAGCGATGGTGACCAGCGAACTTGGCAACCGCCGCGCGCTGTGAACGTATCAGCGGCTCGGGAGCGAGCAGCAGCGACTCGGCTCGCTGCCGCAGGATGGCGGCGAACGCGGGTTCGAAATCCGCTGCTTTTCTCACGTCAAGCAGGTCGATCCTGAGTCCAAGCAGCTTACCTGCGTCGCGCATTTCCCTACCGTAAAGTTCGGCCGCTTCGCTCGTGGGATTCACGAAGACCGCCACGCTCGCAATGCGCGGCGCAATCTCCTTCAAGAGCTCAAGCGTCTTGCGCGACGATTCGTGCGCGGGGAAGTGCGCGCCGGTTATGTTGCCACCCGGTTCGGCGTAGCTGCGGGCCAATCCGTACGCGACCGGGTCGCCGACGCCGACCATCACGATTGGAATCGTTTTCGTCGCTTGCATGAGTGCGCGTGTGGCTGGCACGGTGTAGGCGAGTACTACGTCGGGCGCCAGCGCGACGACTTCATCGGCGAGGGCTGACAATCGGTCGTTGCGACCGTCCGAGGTCCGCGGTTCGAGCAGCAGGATCGTGCGGCCTTCGATCCATCCCAGTTTTTCCAACTCCGGTCGGATTAGCTTGATGGATGCGTCCCAGTCATTCCGCGAAAACCCGGAAAGGACCGCCAATCGGCGCACACGCTCGGTCGCTTGCGCGCGTGCAAGCGTCGTTATCGCGAGCCACGCGATTCCATGCAAGAAAAGCCGTCGGTCCGTCATTGGAGCACTTCGCCCGGTGCGCAGCGGCAACGATTGCGGGACGGCGGTCGCCCGTGTTTCGCTGTTCGCAAGTTGGATCGCTCGTCAACGATAGAACCATATTACGCTCCGGGCGGCGCTTCACGCATGCCATGCCTTCGCTATCGTGATGCACCAGCCGCAATCGTTTGGCTTCGAGAAGCAGCTCGTTGTGCCGAACGACGACGGAACTATCGCTCATGCTCAGCTGACCTTCTGGAAGGGAATGATCATGCTGGGGTCAGTTCCCAAGGTCGAAGCCGAGTTCGGCCGCCTGTTGAAGCAGCCGGACGAAATCGGAAACGCGGAGACTCAGAGCGCGTACGTCGTCGTTGCTGATGCTGACGCCGTTTACAGTAGCGCGCGAGCCGCACGCGCCGAGATCAACATCGAAATAAAAGACGAAGACGACGGAGGTCGCGGGTTTTGCTGTCGAGATCTAGAGGGCCACTTGTGGAACTTCGGCACATACAATCCATAGTGACGCCCAACCCCGACGTTCAACCGGACCTGCCGGTGAGTGGCTTGTTTTCTTATGAGCCGTGGGTGGCGGCGGGCCGGTTAACGCGAGCGTTAGGCGGCATCCTTCGGAGCTTTCTCCGAGTATCGTAGCGCACATGGAGCCCATGATTGACCACATCCAGATCACGGTCAGAGACTTCGCTGTCGCTGTCGCGTTCTACGATCGGCTGATGCCGCTGCTCGGATTCAATGAGAAACGAACAAGTGCCAGGATTCCAGCTCACGACTTCGAGGTCGTTGGATACAGCCATCGTCGTCTCGCTTTTGCGATCACATGTCCCCGGGAGGGTTTCAGGAATGACAATGTTCACCGACGCCGACCCGGCTCCCTTCACCATCTTGCGTTTCGAGTCAAAACCCGGGAGGAAGTTGACGAGCTGCACAGCAAAGTCAAAGCGATCGGGGCCATGATCGTCTCGCCACCTCGTGAATACCCTGATACACGCCGGCCGGCTACTACGCGCTATTCTTCAAGGATCTGGAGGGGATCAAGTACGAGGTTGTCACCCACAGTCATTGTGAGTAATGAGCGTGCCGCCTAACTCCGCGTTCAACCAGACCCGCGGTGTATGGCTTCTTTCATCATGAGCCGTCTGTGGCGGCGGGCCGGTTAACGCGAGCGTTGCTTACGGACACGATGTCGCCGAAGTCCTTCTTTCGCACCTTGGTCGGCTTATCGCTCGCGACCACCTTTGCCATCTCCGCGGCGGCAATCTGGCCGATTGCGTCACCCGAGGAATGGAAGTCCGTTCTCGAGTGGAGCGGGAATGGCGGCGTTCTCGAACAACTTAGTGCAACGGCTCCTACTAGTGGCTGGCGATGGTACGTGTTCGTCATCGTCCTTTCTATTGCACTAGCCCTCGTGACTGCCGTTCAAGTCGGGATGTTCGTATTCTGGCGGTTCGCGCGCTTTGGATACGTCGTGCTGACCGCATTCTTTCTCACACTGACGCTTCTTGATGGCTTGGTCGTGATGACTCCGGTCGAGGCCGCGCTGTACGAGGTGACGTTGGTACTCGACGGTGTGACTATTGCGATGTCTTACCTACCACCGATTGCAAGGTACTTTGAGCGGTGTAAGGCCTAGCCCCGCGTTCAACGGGACCCGCCGGGTGTGTGGCTTCTTTCGTTATGAGCCGTCGGTGGCGGCGGGCCGGTTAACGCGAGCGTTAGGCCTCGCGCATGCCCACGCACTGTAGGCGAACTCATGTTCGATCACGTCAAATTTGGAGTCAGCGACTATGCAGCGAGCAAAGCATTCTTCCTCAAGGCCCTCGAAGCGCTCGGCGTAGCTGTTGTCTCGGAGGGGCCGCCGACGTACGGTGTCGAGATTAGCCCAAAGGGTAAGGCTTCGTTGTGCCTGTACCAAACCGAGGAGAAGCCGGCGCATCTTCACTTGGCGTTCACCGCCGAGAATCGCCAGCAAGTTGAAGCTTTCTATCACGCGGCGCTGGAGGCGGGTGGCAAAGACAATGGTGCGCCTGGTCTGCGCCCGCACTACCACGCGAACTACTATGCAGCTTTCGTCATTGGTCCTGACGGACACAACATCGAAGTGGTTTGCCACGGACCCGCCGCCTAACCCATCCCTCGCGAGGTGAAGCCGCGTGATCTCTACTCGCTCGGTCGGTGGCGACTCCCCTTTGAGGCGGGCTGCGCTGTCGGCGTGGCGATGAATTGATGGGCTGTCGTCGGGCCGGTTAACGCGAGCGTTGGACGTCAGGACAACGCAGCGTGCGTTAGACGCACTCAGCCGGGCCGAACGCGAAGCTTCATGTTGCGCGTTTCAAATGACGCCACCCCCGTGGTGGGCGCGGAGTCAGCGAGCCGGCGCCGACTAGAATGCTATTTTGTGTCTAGGACGCTCTCACTTTGTCATTGAAAAGAGGAAACGTATGACACGGTTTCATATCGATTGCCGCGACTTTCCAAGCGAAATGAACTGTACCCTTGCGCTTGTGGCTGACGGTGAAGAAGAACTGCTTGAGGCGGCAGTACAGCACGCTGCCGCAATTCACAAACATAAGGACAGCCAGGAACTTCGTGCCCAACTACGCAGCATATTCAAGCAAGGAAACCCACGTCCCTGAGTAGAGGAACAAAATTCATTTCGCGTTACACCTCATTGTGCGTCCCGCGACGCCCAACCCCGCGTGCAACCGGACCCGCCGGTGTGTGGCTTCGTTTCCTTGTGCGCCATCGGTGGGCGGGCCGGTTAACGCGAGCGTTAGGCGTGGAGATCGTGCAAGGTGAACTAGTGATCGATCGGCGGACATCACTTCGGCTATTGCGCTTATCGCGGTCTCTGCGAAAGTGCCGGCGCAACCGACTCGAAAGAATTGGCGCATTGGATTACTCCTCGCGGGTATAGGTAATCCGGGAGGCGGGAATCCCGAGACATGGACGGCGTGGCCGGGTCTTTGCGGATCCAGGTTCAATCAATCCCGATAAAGATCCCCGAAGAAGTGAACCCGGCCCTCGCGCAGATCATGCGTCTTCGGCCGGGTGCGCTTATCGTGCTCCCCTCGCAACTCGTTATTCCCCATATCGTGCGCATTGCTGATATCGCTGTGACCCACTGTCTGCCAACGATTAGCGCGTTGAAGGGATTCGCGGAGCGAGGACTTCTGCTCTCATACGGTGCGGACGTTCGCGACCTTGAGCGACAAGTCGCCGTTTACGTCGACCGTATCTTTAAGGGTGCCCCGCCAGCCGACCTTCCGGTCGAACGGCCGACGAAGTTCGAGCTGACGGTCAACATGAAGACAGCGAAGGCACTTCAGCTGACGATTCCACAATCGCTACTCCTGCGCGCAGACGAGCGCATTGAGTAACTAGAGCCCGTGCTGGCGTTTTCCGAAGATCGACGCCCAACCCCGCGTTAAACCGGACCCGCTGGTGTGTGGCTCGTTGAGAACGACAGTCAGATGTACGAAGCTGCGGTCGCAGGCGTCGACTTCAGTGCCCTAACGCCTAAAGCCGGCTCGAGAGTGGCAATGGACGCGCCAGCGCTTCGCCAGTAACACAAAGTCAGATGGACGCGCAGCCGATTATTGCAAGAGCCACTGCGCGCCTGGAACGGACGTGCGCGTGCCGTTGTGACTATGCATCCGCCGTGCGTCACATGACGGGGCGGTTGGGACTGCGGGCCCGGTGGCGGTGTTTGCCGGTTGCCGGGCATGGCGTAATGTGTCCGCCCATGAGCTTCGTTGCTGCGTTCGCGAGGTCCCAGGCACTGCGGTCTAACCCCGCGTTCAACCGGTCACGGGCAGTCGGGGTCGTAAGCCTGATCCTCAGCCTCCTTTTCGTGCCCTTCGCCACCGAGGCCCAGCGGCCGGAGAAGCCGTACCGCATCGGCTATCTGGCGGTTGCACCAGGGCCGACTCCCAGAACACAGAGCTTTCTCGACGGCCTCAGAAACCTCGGCTACGTAGAAGGCAAAGACTTTGTCATGGAGTACCGGCGCTCCGGCGAACAGATCGAGCGGCTGCCCGAGCTGGCGGCCGATCTGGTCAGGATCAACGTGGATGTCATCCTCGCCGCGACGACCTTGGCGGCGCTGCCCGCGAAGCGCGCGACCGGGACCATTCCCATCGTGTTCGCCGGTGGCACTTACCCCGTTGAAAGGGGGCTCGTGACCAGTCTGGCGCGGCCGGGGGGCAATGTGACCGGTGTAACGAACCATGTCGGCTTCGCCAAGCATCTGCAGTTGCTCAAGGAGATGGCCCCGAGAATCTCGCGTGTCGCTTTCTTCTATTCCCCTCCCGAAGGCGACGAATACATGAGCACCCTTCTCGCGGAGTTGGTGGCCGACGCGCGCGCGTTCAACGTGAAGATCGACCCGGTTCACGTGCGTGACGCCGCTGACATCGACCGCGCGTTCTCCGAGTTCATGCGGAACGGCACAAACGGGTTGCTTGTTGAACCTGCGAGTGTACTTCTCAGACTTCGGGACCGGGTGTGTGGACTGGCCTTGAAGCAGGCGCTTCCGGTCGTGAGTCGAGGTCGCGAGTATGCGGATGCCGGCTGCCTGGCGTCGTACGGTGAGAACTTCGATGAAGTCTTCCGACGTGCCGCGACCTACGTCGATCGGATCCTCACGGGCATGAAGCCCGCCGACTTGCCTGTCGAGCAGCCGACCAAATTCGAATTGGTGCTCAACATGAAGACGGCTCGCGCCATTGGTCTCACGATCTCACCGCCGCTTCTGTTGCGGGCGGATCAGCTCATCGAATGATGTCGCGTGGACGCCCAACTGCACGTTCGACCGGACCGCTGGCTCGCATTCGCTCGCGGCGGCCGGTCAACATCGACGTTAGGCCGCAAGCGAATGTGCATGTTCGCCGATCTAGAACGGCTGCTTAATAACCAATTCGTCGGCGCGTTCCTCGGCGCTCTGACCGCTGGTGGTTGGCTCGCCCTTGCCTACGGCCACCGCCGACACCGAAAAAATAGGCGTCGTTTGGAGGGGATCAGTGTCGCCTAACCCCGCGTTCCACCGGACCCGCCGGTGGTCGGCTACATTTCTTATGAGCCGTCGTTGGCAGCGGGCCGGTTAACGCGAGCGTTAGGCGTCACCATGAGCCCATCCCAGCAATTGCAAGTCGAGTTGTCCCGCTTGCCTGGCGTGGAACAGCGAGCGTCGAGATTCGGGTCGCGCCGCAATCCCGCATGGTGTGTGAACGGTCGTGAGTTTGCGCACTTGCACTCGGACGAGCTCATTGACTTGAGGCTGCCTCATTCAGTTCAGCGGACTCTCCGCAACGATCCTAGGGCACACTTCCGCCGCAGCCGTTCTGACTGGCTCGAGTTGGAGTTCCATACGCATGATGACGTCCAGCAGCTTTCCGTGTATGTGTTTCAGGCACATGCAGCAGCGAGAGCGACGCACAAGTGACGCCCAACCCCGCGTCCAACCGGACCCGCCGGTGTGTGGCTTCTTTCGTTATGATCCGTTGGCGGCGGCGGGCCGGTTAACGCGAGCGTTGGGCCCGATCATGCATGGGTTCACGGATACACAAGGAGGAATCGATGAGCGATCACGTCGTACCAATGCTTGGCGCAACAATGCCAAGGCGGATTTTCTTGCAACGGATCGCAGCAATGCTCGGTGGAGTTTCTCTTCCCGATGCCCTGGCCGCTGCTACGAGATCCTGTCGCTCGACGGCACAAGACATAATCGGGCCGTTCTATCGTTTTGGCGCGCCGTTTCAGACCAAGCTGCTTGGGTCCGACGAGCCCGGCCAACGGCTCATAGTTGCCGGTACGGTCTATGGCTCTGACTGCCGTACTCGCTTGGCAAACACGCTGATTGAAGTGTGGCAAGCGAACCATGCCGGCCAATACGACACCGATAGTCCTGGCAACTTCACCGAACGTAACACGTTCCGATTGCGGGGCATGATGCTGACCAATCAGCAGGGGACCTACGAGTTTGAGACCGTTGTGCCGGGGAGATACCCGATCCCACCGAACATCCCAGGGCTGGAGAAGTACGCCGGCGTGACACGACCGGCCCACATTCATTTCCGGGTTTCTGATTCTTTGCATGTCCCGCTCACCACACAGGTCTATTTCAGGGATGACCCATTCATCGCCAAAGATCCGTGGGCGGCCCGCAAGCCATCGTCGGCGATCGGTCTCAAACAGGAAGGCAAGTTTTTGCGCGGTGCGTTCGACATCGTGCTCGCAAATGGCTTCTAGGACATCGAGATTCGGGCCCAACCCCGCGTAACCGGACCCGCCGGTGTCTGGCTTCTTCGTTATGAGCCGGCGGTGGCGGCGGGCCGGTTAACGCGAGCGTTAGGCGTCTGACATGTAGGCGCGCAGAGCTCGAATCAAATCGATATCCGCACTTGCTTCTCCAGCATTCATCTATTTGAGCTAGCGTTGGGCGTCGCTCTCTGAGCCTTCGCGGAAGAAGCAAATCGACGCGACCGTGGCAACGATCAGCTTTGAACGAGGTGGTGACGAGTCGACGAACCCGATGATCTATTGAAGCACATGGTTATGAGATTTGCGATTAGCAGACTAGGCCTAGCCGCCGCTGCCGTTCTCTTGCTTCTAGCCGCGCCGCTGGACACCGCCGCGCAGCAGCCAGCGAAGATACCGCGCATTGGAATCCTGTTGAATTCGTCGGGAACCGAGAACTTGCAGGATCTGCGTCAGGGTCTGCGCGACCTGGGTTATTCCGAGGGCCAGACCATCGTCTTGGACGTGCTGTCGGCGGAGGGGAAACTCGACCAACTGCCGACACTCGCTACCGAACTCGTCCGGCGCAACGTGGACGTGATCGTTGCCTCCGGGCCGCAAGGTGTTGGGGCGGCGCGCCGCGCCACCGGAAGCATTCCAATTGTAATGGGCCGGATGGACGACGTCGAAGCTCACGGGTTCGTCACCAATCTCGCGCGGCCCGGCGGAAACATTACCGGACTGTCCTTTCAAACGGGAGAGATGGCGGGGAAGCTCGTCCAGCTCCTTAAAGAGGCGGTCCCGGACGTGTCGCGCCTAGCGGTGATCTGGGATGAGACAGGGAGCCGGAATCAAGTTAGAACTGCTCAGGAGGCGGCGCGCGCCCTTGGTTTAAAGGCCAGCGTGCTGGAGCTTCGAGGCAGGTCAACGCACGCCGATGTCGTGTCTGCCGCTCGTATTGGCGGTGCTGATGGTCTCGTCCTGATGGCCTCGCCTGGGATTACCACTGTCCAAGGTCGGCTCGCAGAACTGGCGCTTCAGAGCAAACTACCCGCGATTTACTACAACCCCGGTTTCGCGGAGGCAGGAGGGCTGCTCGCCTATGGTCCCAGCGCTTCAGCGTTCAGCTGGCGACGTGCTGCCGCCTTCGTGGACAAGATCCTCAAAGGAGCGAAGCCCGCCGATCTTCCCATAGAGCAACCGACGACGTTCGAGCTCATAGTCAATCTCAAAACCGCCAAGGCACTACGCGTCACGATCCCGTCATCGCTCCTGCAGCGAGCGGATCGGGTGATTCAGTAGGTGAGCGCGAGTGCATGCACCGTTAAGCCATAAGCGTTCGACGGCTAAATCCGCGTTCAACCGGACCTGCGGTGTGTGGCTTCTTTCGTTATGAGCCGTTGGTGGCGGCGGGCCGGTTAACGCGAGCGTCAGGGCGCATGGACATGGCTTTGACCCATCGACGAATGGCCATACGATGAACGACGAAAGGATTACGGTTAGGGTTACCACAACCGGGCAAACCCTGGAGGTTGTCGTCCTGAGCAAGCGCGTCGACGTAATCGAGATTGTGTTAGGTGAAGGTGTCCACAGCGTAAGGTGTCGACTAGCGCCCACTCGCAACGGGATGGCCTATGTTGGAAATGCGATGGGACGCGAAATCGTGTATGAACGGGCACGGGGCGACGTTGCCTCTGATCTCGACCGCGCCAATACCTTAGCGGGCAAGTTCAAGCGCCCCTAGTCAGCGTTAGTCGTCACGCGGCCGGCGGTGCTAGCATCGCGCCATGATCGACTGGAGCACCTGTTCAGCCGTTGAACGAGGATGGTCGCGTGAGCGGCGGTGGGTATTTCGCGGCACGCGTGTCGCGGTTTCCGCGCTGTTTGAGAATCTAGAGGACGGCGCCGCCGTAAGCGATTTCGTCGAGTGGTGCCCGGGCGTATCGACCGAACCGTTTCCAGCTGTTCTTCAGCACGCGGCCCACAGCACTGTCGCGACGCGGCGGAGCGCGAAGGGTTCGAAGTGTTCGTTACAACGGATACTCGCTCCGATATCAGCAGAACCCCGGAAGGCGTCGCTTCGCCGTTGTCTGTTTGCTCTCGACGATTGGCCGCGTATCAGCCGCGCCGTGGAGTCGGTTGTCGCAGCCATCAGCGCGTCTTCCCCTGGCAGTTATCGTGAGGTTGAAATAGCGTCACGGCTAACCCCGCGTTCCGGACCCGCCGGTGCGTGGCTTCCTTTCGTTTCAGTTGTCGCTGCCGTTAACGCGAGCGTTAGGGCGCAATGATGAACAAACTCGTGGCAGTTCTCGCACTCTTTGCGGGGATCGCGTCTGACGCGACCGCACAATCCCTAGAGAGCTGGACGGTGACGCAAACTGGCCCGACGGAGGTGGCAATAACTCTGAGCGGAATTTGGCCAAGTGGCTGCGTGCCGCAGACAGTGCAGACAACGAGAATAGGGTTCGCGGTGACGATCCTGCTGCCTGCCGTACCAGTACCGGGCGCTTGCACCGCCGTCCTTACGCCATTCTCCGTTTCGGTCACCGTTGCCGGTCTCGACCCTGGCGATTACAACGCGCAGGTTCGCGCGAACCACTCAGTTACCAATACGCCGATATTCGGCAATTTTGCGTTTTCGGTGAATGGCACATTCGTCATTCCAGTACTTACTCGGCCGATGCTGTCGTTACTTGCCTCGCTGTTGTTGTTGGCCGCGCTGTTCAGCCGCCGGCAATTGAGCGCTGCCCTAGCATTGCGCAACCGGGCCCGCCGGTCGCCACCTTAGCGGTGTTCCGGCAACGATGGGGCTATCGTCGTTTTTCCCATCGCCCGGTCGTGGTCGCCTGAGGAGACAGTTACGCCCCAACCCCGCGTTCAGCCGGACCCGCCGGAGTGTCGCTTCTTTCGTCATGAGTCGTCGCTGGCGGCGGCCGGTTAACGCGAGCGTTGGGCGTCAGTCTCTACACGCACAAGTCCCGAATTCAGCCAAGAGCCGTGGTCAGCCAGTCTGTCCAAAAGACGACCATTTGAAGCGCAAGCGATTCACATGGGACGTTCACAAAAGATGGGTCCGGACGGCGCGCCTTGCCCCCCTCTGGGACAGCGGCGTAGCGTCGCCTATCCATCCTCAACATCCGGCGGAGCTAAGGTGCTACGGAAAACGATGTTAGCGTTTGTCCCCCCTGTGCGTCTGGTCGATGACCCTACCGCTCGCCGCGGAGGCGCAGGAGGCAGGGAAAGTGCATCGCATCGGGGTCCAGCCCGCAACGCCACAACGACGATTCCGACCGTCATGTCGAGCAAATTGGAGCCACTTGTGAAGCCATTCACCACCGTAGCCGTTCTCGTCTTCGGCCTGGTCGCGTTGTTACAGCTGCTTCGCTTTGTTTCCGGCTGGGAAGTCACCGTGGCCGGAGTTGCCGTCCCGATCTGGGCGAGTGGGGTCGCATTCGTGGTTGCGGGTGGACTTGCAGTCATGCTGTGGCGCGAAAACCATCAGTCCACATGAGCAAACCCTGCAGGGCTTGCAAGCGCATCAGCCGCGCTCGGTTACATCGTCGGTCGCTTGGCCACCGTTTCGTGGTGGATCACACTGTGCGCGTTTCTCGCCGCGTTAGCAGCGACAGTGATGGATTGGCTGAACAATCTGACGTGCCTTTCTCGCTTTCTCTCACTGGTCGTTTTGGGCATTCGCCATCCGACCGCGGTGATGCTGTGGCTAGCGGGCCGTCGCCCTCGGAAGCAACATGTGGCCTGACCCCGCGTCAACGGACCCCCCGTGTGTGGCTTCTTTTGTTATGAGCCGTGGGCGGTGGCGGGCCGGTTAACGCGCGCGTTAGGCATCAACCGACACGTTGGTAGGTTACGGATAGGAGGTGTCCATGCATTCTCGAACCGCAATGCGCAAAGCGCTGAAGTTCACGCTGACGTTGGCGCTACCTGTCGTAGGAAGTTTCGCGTTTGGTCCTTTGCTTGCGCAGGAGCCACCTCTATCGTGGACTGCCAAGGACTCCCAACTCAAGTGGGGATCCTGCCCACCGTTTTTGCCGAAGGGTTGCCAGATTGCAGTGCTTCATGGCGACCCTTCCAAGACCAACGCCGACATCCTTTTCAAGCTGCCTGCCAATTCGACCGTTCCGCGCCACTGGCACACGTCCGCGGAGAGAATGGTGTTGGTGTCGGGTGAGCTGCACGTTACCTATGATGGGCACAAGCCGGTCATATTGAAGCCGGGCAGCTATGCTTACGGCCCGGCTAAGCTGCCTCACAAAGCCGAGTGCAAGAAGGCTGGCCCCTGCGTTCTGTTCATCGCATTTGAGTTACCGGTTGATGCAGTCCCGAGTGAAGGGGACTCTAAGAAGTGACGTTGGTGCCCATACCCGGCGTTCAACTGGACCCGCCGGGAAGCGCTTCTTTCCTGCTGAGCGTCGGTGGCGGCGGGCCGGTTAACGCGACCGTTGGGCATCGCAAGCCGCACCACCATGATTTCGTTCGTTGTCCCAGCCCACAATGAAGAGCGCCTGCTCGGCGCGACCCTGGACTCGATTCACGGTGCAGCTCAGACGGCTGGCGAACCATACGAGATCGTAGTTGCAGACGATGCGTCGACTGATCGAACCGCGCAGCTTGCCCAAGAGCATGGTGCCATTGTTGTCAGCGTCGCGTATCGCCAGATCTCTGCAACACGCAACGCAGGAGCGAGAGCAGCGAGGGGTGGCATGCTCATGTTTGTCGATGCAGACACGCGAGTCAACCCACGCGTCGTGACCGAGGCGGTTCGTGCCATGCGTCAAGGCGCAATGGGTGGCGGTGCAGCCATCAGATTTGACGGCGTCGTGCCCCTCTATGCACGTCTTCTTCTTCCGGTTCTGGTCTTTTCCTTCCGTCTCAGTCGAATCGCGGCAGGTTGCTTCATCTTCTGCACTCGCGAGGCCTTCGCGACTGTAGGGGGATTTGACGAGACCTACTATGGGGCGGAGGAGATAGTCATGAGCAAGGCACTAAGGTCGTACGGAACGTTCGTCATCCTTGATGTCCCGGTCGTCACCTCGGGACGAAAGCTCCGCACTTACTCGGCTACGGAGTTGTTTGCGGCAACGTTCCGCCTTGCACTAAGAGGACGTAAGGCGGTTCAACAGCGAGAAGGCTTGGAAATCTGGTACTCGGAACGGCGACCTGATTCGCACAGCGATGCCTAACTCGCGATCAACCGGACCCGCCGATGTTTGCTTCGTTTCTTATGAGCCGTCGGTGGCGGCGGGCCGGATAATGCGAGCGTTGGGCTTCACACAAGCGAGGGCCGTGGTTCAGTCCAAGTAAATGACTATCCAAGAGCGCCACACGGGTGATCGAATGATTACGCGCAGAGCACTATTGTTCACAATCATCGCCGCTTTGCTCGCTCTCCCGCGACCGGCTCGAACGCAACCCGCGGAGCGCCGCTACCGCCTCGGATGGTTCAGCGTCACCGGCATCTTCAGCGAACCCCACCACGTCGCATTCGTCCAGCGTCTCGGCGAGCTTGGCTTCGTCGAGGGACGCAACCTGACGATCGAACGCGTCCATGGAGACAACAGGCTTGAAGCGATTACGGGGTCCTCCGCCGCGCTTGGGAAGCTGAAATGTGACGTCTATTTCGCTGGCGGCGGCCAAGCCAATCTGGCGGCGCTGACTCGGGCTGATGGCCATACGCCGATCGTCTTTGTTGCCGTCGATTTTGATCCGATTGCGTCCGGAGATGTCGCGAGCCTGGCGCGGCCCGGCGGCCGTGTCACAGGCATTACAGCGCTCCAATCGCTCTTGCCTGCGAAACGGCTAGAACTGACGAAGGAATTGTTCCCGCGCATCGGCAAGGTGGCGGTGTTCACGAACGAGGACACGACGGCGCAGCTGAATTTGATCCAAGGAACAGCAAGACGTCTCGGCATCGCGCTTCATGTTGTCGATTTCAAGCGCCCGCCATTCGACTACAAAGCCGCCTTCGCCGATGCCGCCGGCGCCAAGGCCGATGCCTTGTTAGTGCTCGGGTCGGGACTGTGGGTACCCGCTCGGCGTCTGATTCAAGAGATGGCGCTCAAGGCCAGACTGCCGACGGTATTTCATCACGCACAATGGGTCGAGGAGGGCGGCCTGATGTCTTACGGCTTCAACTTCCCGGCGATGTGGCGCAGAGGCGCAGAGATGGTCGCGGATATTCTTCGTGGCGCCAAGGTGAGCAACATTCCGATGGAGCAGCCGAATGCCTATGAACTGGTATTCAATCTGAAGACTGCGCGTGCGCTGGGAATCGATATCCCGCAGTCGCTGCTCACGCGCGCTGACCGGGTGATCGAATGAAACGCCGCGATGATCGTGCTGGCCTGTCTTCGAACGATTCATGCGGTGGAGAGCTACACCCACTCGGTCGGTCGACAGGGCGAATTGGCCTTCACGATGGCGAAGAGATAGGCCGCACGTAGCCGAGCGGCGGCGTTCCGATTGTGAGGTTCGAGTGATTGATCGACGTTCACTGCTGGTGGGATCGTGCGGCCTACTTGTGACGTCGAGCGTCGCTATCGCACAACCACCCGCAAAGGTCGCTCGAATCGGCATTCTTGCGGGCAAGCCAACCACTGTTGAGGCGGTGCGGCTCTGGGAGGGGTTTGCAGAGGGTTTGCGGGAACTCGGATACATCGAGGGCAAGAACATCGTTATCGAGCGCCGGTATTACGAGGGCGGTGTCGATGCGTTAGACGCCCTCGCCGTCGAACTGGTCCGGCTCGGGGTGGACGTGATCGTTGCGGGAGCGTCACCGGCACCCGAAGTCGCCAAACGCGTCACATCGACCGTCCCGATCGTGATGGCGACGCACGTCGATCCGCTCACAAGTGGTCTCGTCGCGAGCCTTGCGAAACCAGGGGGAAACGTAACGGGAACGTCGCTGGCCGCGACGGAGCTACGTGGCAAGCAGCTTCAACTTCTCAAGGAGACGTTGCCCAAACTGAGCCGTGTTGCAATCCTGCTGGACCCGACCAGTTCAACCTACCGCGATGACTTGAGAGAAGTCGAGGGTGCGGCACGATCACTGCAAATGCCCATTGCGATCGTGGAAGCGCGCGCGC
The DNA here is from genome assembly GCA_035536295.1 of Casimicrobiaceae bacterium. Taxonomy (GTDB): domain Bacteria; phylum Pseudomonadota; class Gammaproteobacteria; order Burkholderiales; family Casimicrobiaceae; genus VBCG01. Next base: position 25,133 of record DATLOI010000050.1, on the reverse strand, counting down.
CGAACGAGTTTGCCGACGCCTTCTCGGCGGCGGTGAAAGCGCGCGTCGGCGCCCTCCTGATCATCGGCGGGACGGCGCTGATCTATTCGAACAGAAGGCGGATTGCCGAGTTGGCGATCGAGCGCCGCTTGCCAACGATGACCGGCCTTCGCGATTTCGCGGAGGTAGGCTGCTTGATGGCGTATGGCCCCAATCTACTCGATGGTTTCCGTCGAGCGGCGTGGTACGTCGACCGTATACTGAAAGGCGCGAAGCCCGGCGATCTGCCGGTCGAACAAGCGACGACCTTCGCGCTAACGATCAATTTGAAAACGGCGAAGGCGCTCGGGCTTAGCATTCCCTTGTCGGTAACCGCGCGCGCGGACGCGACTATCGAGTGACGAAGGTGTGCAAGTGCTGGGCCGCTCAGTACCGAGCGTCAGTCGTGCGGGCATAGTTCAAATCAAACGAAGAGGTTACCGTGCTGGAACTCCGCCCGACGTGCGAGCACTGCAACAAGCCTCTTCCACCGAGCTCGCTCGAGGCCAGAATCTGCACCTTCGAGTGCACATTCTGCGTTACCTGCGTCACCGGGCTTCTTGCGAATGTCTGCCCCAATTGCGGTGGCGCTTTCGTTCCTCGTCCGATTCGTCCGTCCAAAAACTGGAAAGGGGAGAACTACCTCGGAAAGTACCCCGCGAGTGCCACTGTCAAGCACAGGCCGGTCTCCGCTGCAGCGCACGGGCAGTTCTCTGCCCCGATCAAGAACCTCCCACCTGAGCAACGGTGAAGTTCCTTGCCGAGACTCGACGCGTGTCAAAGGCATGTCGAGCTCGACTGACGGTGCTGGGCGCTTTAGTTGCATTATCGCGTTGGTGTTCATCTACAACCTGCTCGCCGAGGTATACGATTCGCAGGACGTCTTGGTCTGCCGGCTGCTTCGCGGCAAGGTCACACTGACGCGCTTGCCCGACATTCGCCGGCGGCGTGAGACGTTTTTTTGGGTGTGGATTTCCTGAGAACTGACGGTCGAAGCCCTCACCGCGCGCAAGCCTGTATTGAGACCGCCAGATGGTTGGATTACGCTGAGGAAGGCTTCGCGTGACCAGAGAAGAACTTGGGTGCAAGAGCGCAGGTGTCGACGATCTGGTTTTGCGCAGCCTTCGCGCATGCACGAGTAAACGGGAGACGCTACGATGAAGAACAAGCGCTTGATGACCCTCGCTATGTCGGCCGCTCTGATTGCGGCCGCGTTCCTGCCGAGTATCGCAACCGGCAAGTCGATGGTGGTACCGAAGGCCGAGCTCAAATGGATGGACATGGGAATTCCGGGGGTCGCCGCCGCCCCGCTTTCCGGCGACATGAAAAAGGGTCCGAGCCGGTTCTTTCTCAAGTACCCGGTCGGCTTCGTGACGCCGAAGCATCACCATACGGCAGATCATTCCGTCACGGTCGTCTCGGGCTCGATCACGCTGACCGTCGACGGCAAAGATCACAAACTCGGCCCCGGCTCGTATTTCGAACTGACGAGGAAAGCGCCCCACGTCGCGAAGGTCGAAGGCAACGAGGAGGCGGTGTTCTTCATCCAGGCGAACGGACCGTGGGACGTGGTGATGGCGAAGTAGCGGTCACCACACTTGCGGCACTTCGCAAGTCGCCTCGCAGCCCGACACCGCGCGCGTCGTACCTCGTCACCCGCCCGCTGCGATGGGCGGTGGCGCACGAGCGATCATCTCGCGTTGCGACTGCTCGCGCGCTTCTTCGTAGTCCCGTTGCGCGCGCTCGGCCGCCTCGATGGCCTGGTCTCGTTTCGCGACGGCCGCGAAGTCCAGCGCATAGATCACCGCGGCAATCGCTATGAAAAGCGCACCGGCAACGTAGTAGCCCCAAGCCTCCAGATGAAGCCTGAGGAGCAGCACGATGAAGGGAATCGGAACCCAGATTGCGGCGTACCGGACCCAGGCTGAACGGTCATAGACTTGCGTCGCCGCTTCGGCTTTGCGCTTCAAGGCCGAAGCGCGCCGTTGCAGCACCTCCAGATCGTCGGCGGGTTGGATCCCGATCTCTTCGCCAGGGCGGGCCTCGATCATGCGACGGACAGGATAAACGTCAACGAACGCAGTCAACCTTGCACGGAAGCTCGAGGCCTTCGCCGACCACCGGCAGCCGTGCAGAGTCGGAGATGACCATCGGTCCAAACAACAGGGAAACGCGAATGCCTTCGGTGCAGTATCGGGCCGCCGTTCCCGAGGACGCGGCGGAATGCATCACCTTGCGGGGCTTGACGCGCGAGAACGCGATTTCGACCGAGCGGCTTGCAGCGATGGGCATCACCGTCGACTCCTGGCGCAGCGATATCGAGACCGCGAAGCTTCCGGGTCACGTCTGCATCGTCGATGGCCGCATCGTCGGCTATTGCTTCGGCGATCGCCACAGCGGAGAAGTCGTCGTGCTCGCGCTGCTGCCTTTCTACGAGGATCGTGGCATCGGAAAAGAATTGTTGTCGAGAGTCGTGCAGGAATTACGCTCGTTCGGGCATCGGCGGCTCTTTCTGGGCTGCGCCCGGGACCCGTCGACACGATCGTACGGCTTCTATCGCCACCTCGGCTGGCGCTCCACGGGCCGCGTCGATACGAACGATGACGAGGTGCTGGAGCGGGTTTTCGCTGAAGGCGCAGCGCGAACGCTCGTACGTTAGCTATGATCGCGCCACCACGATTCCATCCACCCGACATGTCCGACCGCGCCGCGACGCTGGCTGCCGCACTGATCCGCAACTTCTATGACGTGCCTATGAAGCGTCTGCTGCGCGAGCCGCATTACGACGCGCAGGGCGCACGCCTCGCCCGGGGGACGGCGGCGCGAAAGCTCGGCGCGTCGTTCGACATCCTCGCGCCCGGCAAGCGCGGCTGTCCTTATCACCTGCATCACGCGCAGGAAGAGATGTTCGTCATCGTCGAGGGTACGGGAACGCTGCGCGTAGCCGACGAAATGCTGCAACTGCGCACGGGAGACGTGATCTTCATTCCCGCCGGTCCGGAGTATCCGCATCAGATCATCAACACGTCGCAGGCGCCGCTCAAGTACCTGTCGATCAGCACGATGGAGGCGCCCGAGATCTGCGAGTACCCAGATTCGGGCAAGTATCTGGCGGAAGGCAGCCTCGATTCGAGCACGCCGTTCGAAGTGATCGAACGGCGAGGCCAAGGTCTCGATTATTGGGACGGCGAGCCGTGACTGTCTCGACGATCTCAAGGACTTCCGAGGATCGTTCGTTGCTCGTCGGCACATGCCATTGCCGTGCAGTCACCGTCACGTTGCCGTCGGCGCCGGAGAGAGCCACCGACTGCAACTGCACGCTCTGCAGGCGACTGGGCGCTGTGTGGGCCTATTACGAGTTTGGCTCGGTGCACATCACCGGACATCCGCAGAACACGCGTGAGTACATTCAGGGCGACCGGACGCTCAGGACGGTCCGCTGCGCAACCTGCGGATGCGTCACGCACTGGGAGCCGCTGAATCCCGAATCGGGGGCGAAGCATGGCGTGAACCTGCGAAACTTCGATCCGAAGGTCATCGCTTCAGTGCGGGTTCGACGCTTCGATGGCGCCGATACATGGAAATTCCTGGATTGACATAAGGGTCGACCGGATGATCACGATCGAGTTTCTCGTCACGTCGCTCGTCGTCGTGCTGATCCCCGGCACCGGGGTCGTGTTCACCGTGTCGACAGCGCTGATGCAAGGACGCGCGGCGAGCTTCTTCGCCGCACTCGGGTGCACGCTTGGCATCGTTCCGCATCTTCTCGCCACGGTGCTCGGGCTTGCGGCGGTCATGCACACGAGTGCCGTGGCCTTCCAGCTTCTCAAGTACGCGGGCGTTGCGTATCTGCTGTATCTGGCCTACGCGACTTGGCGCGATCGCTCCGCGTTCGTCGTCGATAAGGCAGCAGCCAAGGTTCGACCGGCCGGCCTGGTGATCAAGGCCGTGCTGCTCAACATTTTGAACCCGAAGCTCACGATCTTTTTCCTTGCGTTCCTCCCTCAATTCGTTTCGCCCGATGCGCCGTCGCCGCTCGCGCAGTTGCTGCTACTGAGCGGAGTCTTCATGGCAATGACGTTCGCGATGTTCGTCGTGTACGGGCTGCTCGCGCACATGTTCCGCAAGCTCGTCGTCGAGTCGCCTCGCGTGCAGACGTGGCTTCGACGCGGGTTCGCCGCCGCTTTCGCGGGCTTGAGCGGGCAGCTTGCGTTGAGCGATCGCTAGCTCCTCCGACTTCCGATGCTACGGGCCTATCGAGGCAGCTGCCACTGCGGTGCCGTCCGCTTCGAGGCGGACCTTGACCTCGCGGAAAGCACGTATCGATGCAATTGCTCGATATGTCGAAGGACCCGCTTCTGGGTGGCGATCGCGAAGGCCGATGGATTCAGGCTGCTCGCGGGCGAAGCGGTGCTGACCGAGTATCTGTTCAACACGAGGAAGAACCAGCACTTCTTCTGCCGCCACTGCGGTGTTCGAGCGTTCGGCATCGGCAACGAGACGCCGATCGGCAAGATGGTCGGCGTGAACATCGGCTGCCTGGAAGACGTCGACGAAGAGACGCTGGCGAAGCTGCCGATCAGGTACGTCGATGGATTGCACGATCAATGGCAGCAGCCGCCGACGTTCACGAAGCACTTGTAGTCGATTACCATAAGCGCACTGCCTTTGATCATATGCGATGAGGCAATCATGCTTCCACGCTCCGCGCTGATTCTCGCGCTCATCCTGGCAGCCGCCGACGCAACCGCACAGCTCGTCACCGACGCGGCGCGCGAGAAGCGCCACGCGGACCAGGTCATCGCCTCGCTGGTCGTCGGCGATCCGGTCTGGCTGACGACGCCGAAAGGCCATCGCTTTCTCGCATTGCTGGTCGAGACGCCAAAACCGAAAGGCGCGGTGATTCTCACGCACGGCCCCGGTTGGCACCCGGATTACGGTCTCACCGGCGAGCTGCGGATGGCGCTCGCCGACCGCGGCTATGTCACGCTCTCGCTGCAAATGCCGGTTCTGGGCGCCGAGGAGGAAGACGGCGCAAAGTATCGCGACGTGTTCCCCGATGCCGTCGAGCGCATCGCCGCCGGCGTTCGCCTTTTGAAAGACAAGGGATTCGCGCGGGTCGCGATCGTGTCGCACGCGATGGGCACCGGCATGGCGTACGAATGGATCAAGCGGTCCGCCGATGCGCCGCTCTTTGCGTGGGTCGCGCTGTCGTTCTATGGCGGCTTCGACGACGGCGCGGCGAAGATCCCGTTCCCGGTGCTCGACATGTACGGCGCAGAAGACTATCGCGGCATCAGGTGGCCGGCGTGGGGACGCAAGCGCGTGCTGGATCGCATCGCCGGGTCGAAGCAGATCGCGGTGGCGGAAGGCGGGTGGTTTCTCGCAGGTGGAAGCGCGACCGTGTTGCGCGAAACCGCCGCGTTTCTCGACGCCGCGGCGCCGCGCTGAACGTTGGCTCGCTTAGCGTACAGCCGACATGCTGGTCCGCATCCGCGACTTCTTTTCCTTCTTCGGCCTCGACGATGCGCAAAGCGCGCTCGGCCGGCGTCACGCGTCGCATGCGGCGAAGCTTGCCGAGAACATGATGGACATCCGCGATTACGAAGCGCTGGGCGCGATCGCGCTGCACGTCAAGCCGCAGCGCATCTTCGAGATCGGCACTTACCTCGGCGTCACGTCGGATTTCCTGCTCGCGCTGCTGCCTTCCTGCGAAGTCGTGTCGATCGCCTATGTCAACCCGCGCTTTCGCTACATCGGCAGGCGGTACAACAACTCGGAGCTTCCGCGCAACGAGATCGGCTCGGCGGTTGCGCCGGAGAGGCAAAAGCGCTTCACGCAGCTTTACGGTGACTCTCATCAACTCGATGCGAAGGCACTCGTCGCCGCCCACGGTCTCTTCGACCTCGTGTTGATCGACGGCGACCATTCGCGCGACGGCGTGCGCACCGACACCGAGCTCGCGCACGCGGTGCTCGGCCCGGATGGCGCGATCTGCTGGCACGACGCGAATCCGAAACCCGTGTATCGCGACGTTCGCACGTTTCTCGAGCGGGAGCTTGCGCTTCGCGCCGTCGCGACCGAGGACGAGTACACCGGCGGCATAGCGATGTGGAACCGCGACGTTGGCACGAGACTCGATGCGGTCGTCGGTCGCGGCGGAGACTGACCAGGAGGTTGGCGGCATGCCCATCGACCTGGAGGGCCTGCGACGCCCGACACCCGTGCACCCGCAGTTTGGCGTTGGCCACGGGCGACCCATCGAATCGCTGAGCACGAAAGAGCTCGACGATAGCGATGCGGATTACGAGGTGGCGATCACCATGCGCGCGGTGAACGCAACGGGATGAAGCGGTGACGTTGTTTCGCGACGTCGTCGAGACTTCCGAGCGCGTCGGCAGCGTGTCCGGTCGCAAGGCGAAGATCGCCGAGATCGCGACGTTGCTGCGGAAGCTCGACGGTGACGAGGTGCCGCTGGTCGTCGGCTATCTCGCTGGTGAAATCCGACAAGGCAAGACCGGCATCGGTTTCGCGGCGATCCGGGACGCGCAAGGAAAGGCGTCGACCGTCTCCGCGCTGACCGTCATCGATCTCGACCGCGCACTGGAGGCGATCGCGCGCACCAGCGGTCCAGGTTCGGCGACGGAGCGCAAGCGGCGGCTGACTGCGCTCTACGCGGCTGCAACCGCCGCGGAGCAATCGTTCATCACGCGTCTGCTGCTCGGCGAATTGCGACAGGGTGCGCTCGAGGGCTTGATGATCGAGGCCGTCGCGAGTGCCGCCGACCTGCCCGCAGCAGAAATCCGCCGCGCGGCGATGGTCGCTGGCGGCATCGCGAGCGTCGCGGCGAGCGCGATGACGCGCGGGCTCGACGGATTGCGCGAGTTCGCGATCACGCTGTTCCGCCCGCTGGCACCGATGCTCGCGCAGCCGGCGGACGATATCGACGACGCGCTCGCGCGCATTGCGAATCGCTCGATCGAATGGAAGCTCGACGGTGCGCGCGTGCAGGTCCACAAGCGCGGCGATGACGTCCGGCTGTTCACCCGAACCGGCAACGACGTGACGCCCGCGGCGCCGGAGATCGTGGACATCGTTCGCAAACTTCCCGCGAATGAGCTCATCCTCGACGGCGAAGCGATCGCGTTGCGCCCCGACGGCTCGCCGTATCCGTTCCAGGACACGATGCGCCGGTTCGGCCGCGTGCTCGAGATCGACGCGATGCGTGCCTCGATGCCGCTTTCAGTGTTCTTCTTCGATTGCCTGCGCGTCGATGACCGCGACGTCGTCGGTCATCCGGCGTCCGCGCGGGTGCAGGCGATCAGCGAGGTGGTGCCAAAGCCGCTGTTGATTCCGCGCATCGTTCCGCAGGGCGACGCGCAAGCGCGCGCCTTCTACGACGACGCGGTCGCGCGGCAGCACGAAGGCGTGATGGTGAAGGCGCTCGATGCGCCGTACGAGCCGGGGACGCGAAGCGCATCGTGGCTCAAGGTCAAGCGTGCGCACACGCTCGATCTCGTCGTACTCGCGGCCGAATGGGGCCACGGCCGCCGGCACGGCTGGCTTTCGAATCTGCACCTCGGCGCACGCGACGAAGCGACCGGTGAATTCGTCATGCTCGGCAAGACGTTCAAGGGATTGACCGACGCGATCCTTGAATGGCAGACGAACGAGCTCCTTGCGCGCGCCGTGCAACGCGGCGACTGGGTCGTCTACGTGCGTCCGGAGCTCGTCGTCGAGATCACGTTCAACGATTTGCAGGCGAGCCCGCGTTATCCGGCGGGTCTCGCACTGCGCTTCGCGCGCGTCAAAGGCTATCGACCGGACAAACGAGCGGAAGACGCGGACACGATGGCGACGGTGCGCGCGATCTACGCAGGCCAGGCCGCACCGCACGAGCCCGGCTGACCACCGTCACCGTCAACCGGTGTACGCAGGCGTCGGCAGCGTAAAGAATGCGTGCAGGATGTGATAGACGGTCCGGTAGTTCTTCTGCTGGAAGCTGGCGTGCGAGATGCCCTGCATCACCGAGAACTGCTTGTCGGAATGCGGCAGCCGCTTGAAGAACTCGATCAGGTCGTCGAAGCCCGCGATGCCGTCGTACTGGCCGCGCATGACCATCGTCGGCATCGTGATCTTCGCCGGATCGACGAGCGGCAAGCGGCTGCACATGTCGATGTACGTGCCGTTCGGCATCGAGTCGTCGAGCGACAGGATCGCATCTGCGAACGCATCGACGACGCGCGGCTCGGCGCAATCCGGATGGTCGCGCCGAAAGATCGAGTGCACGAACGCGCGGTCGATGGGCCGGCGCCGGCTCGCCATGAATTCCGGCAGCTTCCTGCGCCGCTGCTCGAGCGTCGGCGATCCCTCGCCGGTCCAGACGAAAGCGTCGAGCGCGAGCCGCGACACGCGGTCCGGATGGCGCTGCGCAAAGAGTGCCGCGCGCAACGCGCCCGACGAAATGCCGTACGCCATCACGCCTTTGACGCCGCGCGCTTTCGCAATGTAGTCGGTGGCGGTGACGAGGTCGTCCGCGCCGTTCGCGATGTCGGCGGTGATCGGGCGATGCTTGTCGGAGCGGCCGTAGCCTTCCATGTCGACCGACCAGCACGCGAAGCCGCGCTTCGCGAACCAGTCCATCACCGACGAATCGTCGCGGCCGGGCACGACCAGATCGAACGTCGGCTGCGACGCCATCGACGATCCGTGCACGAAGAGCACGATCGGTTTGGCGCGAGCGTCGCCGACGACTTTCTCCCAGAGGAACAGCTTGACGTCGCCGTCCTGCGTACGCTTCGTCGTCCAGTGCTCGGTTCCTTCGACGCCGCCGCGTGCGGCCTCCGTTCTCTCCATCTGCGTCTGCATTGAGCTTCCTACTCGATCTTCGCGCCGGTTTCGCGCACGACTTTCGCCCCCAGGGCCTTCACGGCGCGGAAGAACCGATCGAACTCGGCCGGTGTGCTGCCGACGACTTCCATGCCGGCATTGGCCATGTACGTCTTCACTTCGGGCGTCGCGAGCGCCTGGATCGTTTCGCGGTGCAGCTTGTCGATGATCGGCCGTGGCGTTCCCTTCGGCGCGAGCAGGCCCATCCACACATATGCTTCGTAGCCCGGGACGCCGGATTCCATCACCGTCGGCACGTCGGGCAGTTGCGGTGAGCGCGTCGCGCCGGTCACCGCGAGTGGCCGCAGCTTTCCCGCCTTGATGTGACCGACCATGCCAGCGGTTCCGGGGATCGCCACGAGCACCGTACCGCCGAGCAGATCCGTCGTCGCCTGGCCGCTGCCCCGATACGGAATGTGATTCATCGAAAGCCCGGTCGACGAAAGCAGCAGCGCCATGAACAGATGCTGGCCGCTGCCGCTGCCGGACGACGCGTAGTCCAGCTTCCCGGGACGTTCCCTCACATACGACACGAATTCGGCGAACGTCTTCACCGGCAGCGTCGGATTGACGACGAGCACACCCGGCTCGCGACCGATCAGCGAGATGCTGACGAAGTCCTCGATCGGATCGTAAGTGAGCGACTTGTAGAGCGATGCGCTGATCGCGTTCGTCTGCGATGCGAGCAGCAGCGTGTAGCCGTCGGGCGACGACTTCGCGACGATCTCGGCCCCGAGCGTCGCGCCGGCGCCGGGCTTGTTCTCGACGACGACCTGCACGTTGAGCCGCTTGGAAAGTTCTTGCGCGACGATGCGCATCGGCCCGTCGACGGCGCCGCCGGGAGAAAACGGGACGATCACGCGGATCGGCTTGGCCGGGTAATCCTGCGCGTGCACGGCGCCAAGCATCGCGCTCAGCATTGCGGTGACGACCGCTAGCTTCCGGATCGAGTTCGAGCACATCATCGACACCTCCAACGTGCGAGCGGACGCTCGCGATGTTTCCGATTCACGGGATCACCCGATCGGCGCGCGCGAGCACCGACGGTGGAATCGTTACCCCGATCGCTCGGGCAGCGTTCAGATTGACGAGCATGAACGTGGATGCCATCAAACGGCAACTCCGAAGGACGCGCGCCCTTCAGGATACGATCAACGTAGTCGACGATCGTACGCCGCTGTGCGACGATCGCCGCTGTCGTGGCCACGATTAGCGCGTCCACGCGATCCCGCTGGATCGTCGCGCTAAGGACTGCACCAACGACGGCGATGCTCTTTGCCGGTTCACGAAGCGAAGCAATGCCGACGACCTATTCGATCTCGATGTTCTTCGCCTTCGCGAGCTTCGTCCACTTCGCGATATCGTCGCGGATGTAGCGTCCGAAGTCGGCCGACGACATGGGCATCGGATCGAGCGCTTCGGCGGACAGCTTCTCCTTGAACTCCGGCACGACGAGCGCCTTGTTGATCTCGTCGTTCAGCGCCTTGACGATCGGAGAAGGAAGATTCGCGGGCCCGACGATGCCGTACCACTGCACGCCGTCGAAGCCCTTGAAGCCGAGCTCCTCGAACGTCGGAACGTCGGGCACGAGCGGGTGACGCTTGAGCCCGGTGACGGCAAGCGGCTTCACCTTGCCCGAGCGGATGTGCGGAAGTCCGGCGGCGAGGCCGGGGAAGATCGCGTGCGTCTGACCGCCCAGGATGTCGACGAAGGCCGGGCCGATCCCTTTGTAGGCGACGTGCGTGATGTCGGCAACGTCGGCTTCGAGCTTGAGCTGCTCCATCGCAAGGTGGGTGAGCGAGCCTTGCCCGGCGGAGCCGTACGCGAGCTTGCCCGGTTGTGTCTTGACCCATGCAATGAACTCTCGCAGCGAATTGGCGGGGACCGACGTCGGAACGACGAGGATGTTCGGCGTCCCGGCGACCATCGCGATCGGCGTGAAGTCCTTCACCGCGTCGTACGGCAGCTTGCGCACCGCGGGGCTCGTGCCGTGCGTCGCGACGTAGCCGAGCATCAGTGTGTAGCCGTCGGGCGCGGCGCGCGCCGTCGCTTGCGATGCGATCACGCCGCCGCCGCCGCTCTGATTGTCGACGACGACCGACGTGTTGAGTCCCTTCGCGAGCCGCTCGCCGATCGTGCGTGCGACGAGGTCCACGCCGCCGCCGGGCTGGACCGGCGCAATGATCTTGATCGGCTTGTTCGGATAAGGCTGCGCGGCCAGCGCCGGTGCAACGGCCAAGGCAGCAACGGCGACGAGCCAGCGGAAGCGGTAACGGGAGTACGCAATCATCGAAGTCCTCGAGAGTTCAACCGCGCAGCACGGCGAGATCGAGCGGACCGTCGAACGTGGCTTTCAGATGCTCGAGCAGTCGGCGCGCGCGGCTCGCATCGACACTACCATAGTGTGCGTTGTCGAGGAACTTGCGTTCGAGATCGGCGCGCGACAACGGCTCGTGCACGCCGCCGCGGATGTGCGGCTGACGTTCTTCGACGACGCGTCCGTCGCGCAGCGTCATGCGCACGTGTCCCGTATAGCGCGCAGGATAGGGATTCGCTGGATCGACGACGTAGCGCACCTTCCGCGCGAGCGCGAGGATACGAGGGTCTCGCACGGTTTCTTCGCTGAAAGCAGCGAGGCCCGCCTCGCCGCGGATGAAACCGACCGCCACGTTGAACGGCGCCGAGAACTTCGCGGCGTAGGCGTTCGGCGGCGTGCACTTGCGATCGATCGGTTCCCACAGCCGCGCGACATAGCCTTCGGAGGTTTCGCAGACGACGTCGAGGATCTCGTCCTCGTCGATGCCCCGCGCAGCGAGCCGCCGTGCGCAGTCGATGTACGGCTGATTCATCGTGCCTGTCGCATACGGCTTGAACGTAAGGTCGAGGAGCCGCCAGCGCTCGCCGAATCCTTCGGTCAGCATCGAGAAATCACCGTCCATGCCATGCGTGAAAGCGCGAAACACACCGTGCGTGCCTTCGAGCACGGTTCGCGGTCCGCTGAAGCCTTGCATCGCGAGCCGCGCCGCCTGCACTCCGCCACGCGCTGCGCTACCCGCGTGCATCCGCTTCGTCGATGCGCCATCGGTCAGGTATTCGATGATGCCGCCCGTCGTGCTGCCGGCGATGCCGAGCGCATCCACGATCGCTTCTGGCTTCGCCCCGAGCGCAGCCGCTACACCAACGCTCGCCGCGAGCGTGCCGAGAACGCCCGTCGGATGGAAGCCCGCGTTGTGAATCGCTTTCGGCTTGACCAACGCCAGACGGCACAACGCCTCGACGCCGACGGCAATGCCAAGCCGCGCGCTCGGTCCGTCGCACGCGAAACGCTCGCACGCCGCGAGCACGGCCGGCACGATGACAGCGCCGCTGTGCACCGGCCCGCCTTCGAACGTGTCGTCGAAGTCTTCGCCGTGCGCCGCCGTTCCGTTCAGCAGCGCGGCATCCTCGGCAGCGAGCGTTCCGGCGTGGCCGATTGCAGTGCATACACCGCGCTCGTCGAGCGCGCGTTTGACCGCCTGCACGTAGTCGGCGTTGCGCGCGGCGAAACAAAGCCCGACGACGTCGACCAGCAGCCGATCGACCTGCTCGCAGACTTCGCCGGGCAACGCGTCGGCGCGCATCGCCGACACGATCGCCGCGAGCGACTCGGCGACGGCGGGCGGATGGGTCACCGTCGAACGCGCCTTCAACGCACGAGCTTGACGCCCGTTTCCTGCAACAGCTGGCGCAACTGTCGCGACGTGTCTTCGAGCGACTGGATGAAGTCCTTGCCCACGTTGAAGCCATCCTGGAACTGGTTGTCCTCGAGATACCTGCGCCATGAGACCGTGCCAGTCAGTCGGCGGAAGAAGTCCTGCCAGTAAGCGGTGACTTCCGGCGCGATCGCGGGTGGTGCGACCGCGCCACGCATCTGCGGAACGAGCGGCACGTCGAATCCTGCTTCCTTCAACGTTGGGACATCTGGGAATGCCGGCAGCCGCTTGTCGGCGACTTGGGCGAGCAAGCGCATCTTGCCCGCGCGCAGGTTCTCGCCCGCCTCCTGCGGCTCGACGATCATCATGTTGACGTGGCCACCGAGCAGCGCGGCGATACGCTCGCCGCCGCCCGGAAACGAGATGAACGCCCAGCGCGTGCCGGTCGCGTTCTGCAGCACCTGACGCATGATCGCGTCGCGCGCGGTCAACGATCCGCCCGACTGCTTCAGTTCGCCGGGCTTCGCCTTCGCTGCGTCGACGAAGTCCTTCATCGTGCGAAATGGCGCATCGGCGCGCACGGCGACGACCGCCGGTTCGAGCACGAGCTGCGCGATCGGCGTCAGATCCTGCAACGTGACTTTCGCTTCCGCCGTCGTCATCGGCCCGACGATCCACGCGCTGGTGATGAGGCCGATGACGTGCGGATCGCCCTTCTTCTCCGCGAGGTACGCGGCGGCGACGGCACCGTTGCCGCCCGGCTTGTTGACGACGACGAGCCGCACGGGCAGCAGGTTCTCCTTCTCGACCATCGCCGCGATGGCGCGCGCCAGCACGTCGTTGCCGCCGCCCGGGCCGGTGTGCACGACGATCTCGACCGGTTTCTGCGGTGCGAAGGCCGCAGAAGCAGGACCGCTGACGAGCGCCACGACGACGATGACGAACCCTGCGCAAATGCGCGCCAATCGGCGAGCGATCATGAGACTCTCCTGAAGGACATCCGCTATTCGATCACGATTCGACCGCCTGCAGCCGAAGCGCGTTCAATCGTCGCACGAGCGGCAGCACGAGGATCAATGCGGCGAGCACGAGCAACGTCGCCGAGATCGGCCGGGTGACGAGGATCGCGAGATCACCCTGCGACATCATCAGCGATTGTCGCAGTGCGCGCTCCATCGGGTCGCCGAGCACGAGCCCGAGCACGAGCGGCGCAGCCGGGTACTCGAGGCGGCGCATCAGCCAGCCGAGCAGCCCGAAGATCGCGAGCAGCATGCCGGCGAAGATCGATGTCGACACCGTTGCCGCGCCGACGAGTGACACGCCGAGGATCAACGGCAGCATCGCATACGCCGGCAGCCGCAACAGCTGCGCGAACAACGGCACGAGCGGCAGATTGAGGACGAGCAGCATGACGTTGCCGATGTACATGCTGGCAACGAGCCCCCAGAACAGCGCCGGTTGCTCGTCGATCAGGAGCGGGCCCGGGCGCAGCCCCCACAGGATCAGCGCTGCGAGCAATATCGCGGTCGTCGAACTCCCCGGAATGCCGAGCGTCAACAGCGGCACGAGCGCGCCGCCGGTCTCGGCGTTGTTCGCTCCCTCCGGTGCGACGACGCCTTCCGGCACGCCGGTACCGAACGCTTGCGGACGCTTCGAGACGGATTTCTCGATGCCGTAAGACAACAACGCGGCGATCGTCGATCCCGCGCCCGGCAGCACGCCGACGACGAAGCCGACGAGCGATCCGTTCGCAAACGCGAAACGCGAGTCCTTCAGGTCCTGTGTCGATGGCAACAGGTTGCGGATTCCCCTCGGCACCGGAACTCGCTTCGTGGCGTGCGGCGACTCGACAACGGCGAGCACCTCGCCGATCGCGAACACGCCGATCGCAACCAGCGTGAAGTCGATGCCGGTCAGAAGCTCGGCGCGGCCGAACGTGAATCGCGACGTCGCGGAAAAGAGATCGGTGCCGATGCCCGCGATCCACAGTCCGACGAGGAGCGCAAGCAACGCCTTCACCATCGACGCGCCGGCGAGCAGCGCGACCATCGCGAGACCGAGCGCCATCAGGCCGAAGTACTCGGGCGAGCTGAACGCAAGCGACAGCTTGGCGAGCGGTGGCGCCACCAGCATCAACCCCAGCACGCCGATCGTGCCGGCGATGAACGAAGCGATCGCTGCAAGGCCGAGCGCGGCACCCGCGCGGCCGTTGCGCGCCATCTGGTATCCGTCGAGGCAGGTCACGACCGACGCGGACTCGCCGGGCACGTTCAAGAGGATCGCGGTCGTCGATCCGCCGTACTTGGCGCCGTAGTAGATGCCCGCGAGCATGATGATCGCGCTCGCCGGCGGCATCGCGTAGGTGAGCGGAAGCAGCATCGCGATCGTCGCCGGCGGACCAAGCCCCGGCAGGATGCCGACGATCGTGCCGACCAGCACGCCGACGAAGCACCACAGCAGATTGATCGGTTGCAGCGCGACGCCGAAGCCCTGCGCGAGGCCCGCGACGACGTCCATTCACGACCCCCATGCGGCGCGCGGCAACGCGACATCGAGCGCGACGCCGAACACGAGCCAGAAACCCAGTGCGGCAGCAACGGCAAGCAGGATGGCGACGTGCTGCCGTACGCGAAACAACAGCGCCGCGACCGTCCAGCACAGCAGCGCGAAGCTGGCGTAGAAGCCGATCGCCTTCGTCAGCACGATGCACGTCACCAGCGCGGTCCAGCAGATGAGTGCGCGCCAGATCGGTGTCGTGTCCATCGTCGAGTCGACGAACGACGAACGCACGCTGCGTACGACGAGCGCGAGCGACAGCACGATCATCGCGATGCCGTACCAGCGCGGGAAGAAACCGGGCCCGGGGCCATCCGGCGTCAGGTATTCCCAACCCAACGCCTGATGAACGATGGTCGCCCCGAGCGCCGCCAGCGCGAGACCCGACCAGAAGTCACCGGACCGCAACGGCAACGTTGCAAGCCTCATTTGGTTGCCCACTCCGTCCCGGTCATGGCAGATAACCGCCGCCGTTCACGTGAATCGACTGGCCGGTGACGTAACGAGCGCCGGGGCCGACGAGCATGCGCACGACGGTCGCCACGTCCTGCGGCATCCCATAGCGGCCGACCGGCGGCGGGCCGCGCCGGTGCGACGGCTCGCCGGATTCGCGAACGGTTGCGATCCTGCCCGGCACGACGCAATTCACCGTGATGTTGTCGGTCGCCACGTCGAGCGCCAACGCCTTCGTAAATCCTGCCAATCCCGCCTTCGCCGTGACGACATGAGCGCGGCGCGCGGCGCCGGTATGGCCCGTCTCGCCGCCGATGTTGACGATCGCGCCGGATCCCGAGCGCTTCAGATGCGGGAGTGCCGCCTGGCTGCACAGAAACGCGCCGTCGAGAACGACGCCGACGATGCGTCGCCATTCGTCGAAGGCAATGGCATCGAACGATTGCTCGATGCGAAGCGCCGCGTTGTTGACCAAGGCGTCGAGCCGGCCGAAACGCTCGATCGTCGCCGCGATCATCCTGCTTACGGCTCCCGGATCGGTGACGTCGCCGACGAAACTCGCCACGCGGCCGCCTTCGGCTTCGATCGTGCGCACCGTCTCGGCAAGCCCGTCGCTTGGATGAAGCGCGTTCACCATCACCGCCGCGCCGGCGGCCGCGAGCGATTGCGCGATCGCGCGACCGATGTTGCGCGCACCGCCGGTCACCAGCGCCACGCGGTCTGCGAGCTCGTTCCCCGCCGTTTCGGAATCCAGCGCAGCGATCGCTTTGGCTCCGGTCGTTATTGACTGCTGACGGCGAAACGATTATGCCGTGTTGCCGTTCAGGGCGAATGGCGGAGTGACTTTGCCGCGGATGGAGCGCAGATGCAGACCGATGTCCTGATCGTCGGAGCCGGCCCCACCGGTTTGATGCTCGCCAACGAGCTCGGGCGACGCGGCGTGCGGGCGATCATCGTCGATCGCCACAGCGGACCGGCGCAGCAGACGCGCGCGATGGCGGTCCAGGCGCGGACGCTCGAGATCTACCGGAAGCTCGGCGTCGCAGAGCGCGCAATCGAGTTGGGAAAGCGCGCCACCGGCGCCAACATGTGGGCGCGAGGGCGGCGGATGGCACGGCTACGGCTGGGCGAGATCGGCGAGGGACTGAGCCCCTATCCGTACGTCCTGATGCTCGGACAGGACGACAACGAGGCGATCCTCGGCGCTCGGCTCGCTGACTGGGACATGGCGGTGCAATGGAATACCGAGCTCATCGCAATGAAGCAGCATCCCGATCACGTCGAAGCGACGCTTCGCCAACAGGACGGCACGCGACGCACGGTCGACGCGGCCTACGTCGCGGGTTGCGACGGTGCGCGCAGCGCGGTACGCGAGATGTCCGGCATCGCATTTCCCGGTGCGCCATACGAACACGTGTTCTTCGTCGCGGACACCGAGGCGGTCGGGCCGATGGTACCGGACGAGCTCAACGTGTACCTGTGGCGCGAGGGTTTCCACTTGTTCTTTCCGATGGCGGGAGTCAACCGCTGGCGCGTCATCGGCATCATTCCCCAGGCGTTGCGCGAGCAGCGGGATCTGACGTTCGAGGCGCTGATTCCAGGTCTTCAGGCTGAAGCAGGCGCCACGTTGACGTTCGAGCGCTGCAGCTGGTTCTCGACCTACCGGATCCATCATCGCAGCGCGGAACGCTTTCGCGATGGCCGTTGCTTTCTGCTGGGCGACGCAGCGCACATTCACAGTCCGGTGGGCGGGCTGGGCATGAACACCGGCCTGCAGGATGCGTACAACCTCGGCTGGAAGCTCGCTCTGGTGATCAGTGGTCGTGCCGACGCGGCATTGCTCGACACCTATGCGAGCGAGCGCATGCCGGTCGCGAAGCGTTTGTTGCAGACGACGGATCGCGCGTTCATGCTGATTGTTTCCGACCATTCGATCGCGCGTTTGCTCCGCTCGCGCGTCATTGCACGCGTTGCCGCCGTTGCCATGCGATTCGAGCGCGTCCGCAAGCTCGCGTTTCGCACGGTCTCGCAGGTCGGCATTCGCTATCCAGGAAGCGCCTTGTCGCAGTCGCTTGCCGGACTCCCCGAGAGCGCGCCGCGCGCGGGCGATCGTCTGCCGTGGTTGCAGCTTCGGTTCGACGCGAACGGGCCGATCGAGGACGCGCACGCGAAGCTCGATGACACGCGATTCGCTCTGCTTGCGATCGGTCAGGCGGTCGACATGAAGTCGTTGTCGGCGTGCGAAGACATCCTTCGCGTGCACGCGATTCCGGACGATCCGGTGAATGGGCCGGCACTGCGTCGAGCCGGCATTCCGCAGCCGTCGTTCTACGTGGTGCGCCCCGACGGACATATCGGCCTTGCCGGAGCCACGCTCGATGAAGCGATCGTGCTTCGTTATCTACATGAGCGCATGCGGTTGGCCGACGCGCCGCGCAAGGCGTTGCAGCCGTCAATGGTGTCTAGCGAGAGATGACCCATCAGCGGACGACGCTAGCGGTCGTTTCCCCGCTGCGCGACAATGCCGGTCCACCCTGGGAGGGGCACGACATGCTCGTCAACAAGTCCGCCGACCGCGAATGGAAGCCCACCGACTACGCGGGCATCGAGCGGAGCCTGTTCCGCAACAACGACGGCGGCGGCCGCTCGTCGGTCGTCCGGCTCGTGCAAGGCTCGCGCTTTCCTCGTCACGCGCACCACGGGACCGAGGAGGTCGTCGTGCTCGCCGGCCTCGTATCGATCGGCGGCGTATCGCTTGCAGCTGGCGACTATCTGTATACCGAGCCGGGAGAGGAGCACGACGTCGTCGCGCTCGCCGACGCGACGATCTTCGTGTCGTCGCAAAAGGGCACGCCGATCATCGAGCCGGTCGATGAGTGAGCGATCGCTCGACCGGCCGCCGCGGTTTACGCGCGCCGATCCGATTCTCGCGTCGCTGGACATCGCGCGCACCGTCGCGTTCTACCGCGATCGGCTCGGCTTTTCCGAGGTGTACGTCGAGCCGGGACGATGGGCGATCATGGCGCGCGACGACGTGCGCATCCACTTCTGGCCGTGCGAGGACCGCCGTATCGCCGAGAGCACGGCGTGCCGCGTCTATGTCGACGGCATCGACGCGCTCTATCGAGAGATCGAGCCGCAGAATGTCGTGCATCCGAACGCGCCGCTCGCGGACAAGCCGTGGGGTGCGCGCGAGTTTGGCGTCACCGACGAGGACGGCAATCTGATCACGTTCGCCGGGCGATTACGATGACGTATCGATCGATGCTCGTGCACGGCCATCACCGTCGCGACCGTCACTGAAGCGCGCGATGCTGACGTCGTTCTTCTTGCACCTGAAGCAGTTCAAGCTTCCGGTTGGCACGCGGGAGTTCCTCACGTTGTTGGAGGCGCTCGACGCGCGCGTCGTGTCGCTTTCGATCGACGACTTCTATCTGCTGTCGCGGCTTGCGCTGGTCAAGGACGAGCAGCACTACGACCGCTTCGATCTTGCATTCGCGAGCTACTTTCGCGAGGTGGAGGCGATCTTCGCGCTGCGCGGCGAGATTCCGGACGACTGGCTCAAGCGCGAGTTCGAGCGAACCTTCAGCGACGAGGAGAAGAAGGCGATCGAGGCGCTCGGTGGCCTCGACGAGCTTCTGAAGACGTTCGCCGAGCGGCTTGCCGAGCAGCGCGGACGGCACGCCGGCGGGCGCAAATGGATCGGGACCAACGGCACGAGCCCGTTCGGCGCGTACGGATATCACCCCGAGGGCATCCGCCTCGGTCGCGAAAGCGGCGGCAATCGCAGCGGCGTCAAGGTGTGGGACGAGCGCGATTTCCGCAATCTCGACGGCAACGTCGAGATCAACACGCGCAACATGAAGGTCGCGCTGCGCAAGCTACGCCGCTTTGCACGCGAGGGTGTTCCGGAGGAGCTTGATCTCGACGGAACGATTCGCGGCACGGCGCGCAACGCGGGCTTGCTCGACATCCGGCTGCAGCCGGAACGCCGCAATCGCGTCAAGGTGCTGCTGTTCCTCGACGTCGGCGGATCGATGGATCCGCACATCACCTTGTGCGAGGAGCTGTTTTCGGCGGCGAAGGCGGAGTTCCGCCATCTCGAGACGTTCTACTTTCACAATTGCGTCTACGAGAACGTCTGGCGCGAGCACGCGCGCCGTCGCGCCGAACGCTTGTCGACGCTCGAGCTTCTGCGCACTTATGGCTCCGATTGGCGGGCGATCATCGTCGGCGACGCGGCGATGAGCCCTTACGAGCTGTCGCAACCGGGTGGCAGCGTCGAGTTTGCCAACGACGAGCCGGGCATCGCGTGGTTCGCGAGGATCTTCGACCATTTTCGCCGCGTCGCCTGGCTCAATCCCGAGCCCGAGCGCAGCTGGGAGTACACGCGCTCGACGCAGATGCTGTTGAAGGTGCTCGGCCCGCGCATGTTTCCGCTGACGCTCGACGGCCTCGGCCGCGCGATCGACACGCTGCGCAAGTGACGCGGCGCGAGCCGTTGCACGATGCGCGATGGACGCGGCTGGGCGGCGACGCGCACGTGTCGCGATGGCGCGTCGACGACGGATCGACGCGTTACTTCGTCAAGGTCGGGGCAATCGACAAGACCGATGCGCTCGACGCCGAGG
Organism: Casimicrobiaceae bacterium; assembly: GCA_035536295.1. Classification (GTDB taxonomy): domain Bacteria; phylum Pseudomonadota; class Gammaproteobacteria; order Burkholderiales; family Casimicrobiaceae; genus VBCG01. The sequence continues at coordinate 4,894 of DATLOI010000050.1, read as the reverse complement.
CCGAGGCGCTGCGCACGATCGCGGACACGAGCACGATTCGCGTGCCGCGTGTCGTGCTCTTCGAAGCGACGGCGAATCGAGCGGTGCTGGTCCTCGAATGGCTCGATCTGGGCGGCGAGGGCCGCGACGGAGCACTTGGTCGCGTGCTGGCGAAACTCCACGACGTGACGGCGACACGCTTCGGCTGGCATCGTGACAATGCGATCGGCGCGAATCCGCAGTTCAACGCGTGGGCCGACGACTGGGCTGCGTTTTTCCGCGATCGAAGGCTGCGTCCGCAACTCGAGCTGGCGGGGCGCAACGGCTACGCGCCGATCGTGAGCAATGGCGCGGCGCTGCTCGCCGCGGTTCCGCGCATCCTCGAGGGGCATCGTCCCGCGGCATCGCTGCTGCACGGGGATCTGTGGTCGGGCAACGCGGGCGCGCTGATTGACGGAACGCCGGTCATCTTCGATCCGTCGAGCTATTACGGCGACGCTGAGACCGACGTTGCGATGAGCGAGCTGTTTGGCGGTTTCACGCCGGCTTTTTACGCGGAGTACCGTAAGGCAAGGCCGTTTGCGTTCGGGCACGAAAAGCGCCGGACGCTCTACAACCTCTATCACGTGCTGAACCACCTGAATCTGTTCGGGGCGTCGTATCTGACGCAAGCGCAACGCATGGTGTCGCAGCTCGCATCGGGGCGTTGAGCCGCAACGCGGGTCTACCCCGCCTCCACGCGCGAGCCGGTCGCGGCCCGAACCGTCAAAGGTGAGCAGCAGAAAAACGACGTTGTTGCGCAACAAAGCCGGATCGTCGGACTGCTACCGGCGGCGCTTTTTGTTATAAGCGTGGAGCTCAGGCGCCCTAAGTGCGTGGAACGTCTGCGCTGCATCCGAAAAGCAGATCACGACGTACATCGTACTAACCGGCGGCAGGCTGGTTGTTGCCGCCGAAAGCAAAGAACATTCCTTCGTCCGTTTCGGGAGCCCTTCATGTCCGTCCACGCATTCCGGTTCGTCATTGGAACTGCGATCACCGCACTGGCAACCCTCGCCGCCGCGCCCGCCACCGCATCGAGCCACCGCGAAGCGCCGTTCATCGCGACGCAGCCAGCCGTCGATGGAACCGACTTCTACATGTTCCGCAGCTACGAGCCGGGGCGCGCCGACTTCGTCACGCTGATCGCGAACTACCTGCCGCTGCAGGATCCGTACGGCGGGCCGAACTACTTCAAGCTCGATTCGAACGCGCTCTACGAGATTCACGTCACCAACGGCGGCAGCGCGGTCGAGAACATCACGTTCCAGTTTCGCGTCGAGAATACGCTACGCGACAACAAGCTGAATGTCGGCGGCAAGCTGATCTCGATTCCCCTCGTTCAGAACGGCTCGGGCGACGTCGATCAACCGAACGACACCGCGCTCAACACGGTCGAGAACTACACGCTGCGCGTCATTCGCGGCCCGCGCCGGACCGGCGTATCGCAACCGGTGGCCACACCGGAGGGCGTGACGACATTCGCAAAGCCGGTCGACTACATCGGCACGAAGACGATCGCGAATTACATTGCCTACGCCAACCAGCACATCTACACGATCGCCATCCCCGGTTGCACCGGCAATGGTCGTGTCTTCGTCGGGCAGCGCAAGGACCCGTTCGTCGTCAATCTCGGTGAAACGTTCGACCTGGTGAACATCAAGTATCCGGCGGTCGAGCTCAACCCGCTCGCCGAGTTCGCGACCGTCGACTCGCTGGCGAACAAGAACGTCACGTCGTTCATTCTCGAAGTTCCGATAGCATGCCTGACCGAAGGCAAGGGTCCGATCATCGGCGGCTGGACCAGCGCGAGCGTCCCCGTTCAACGTGCGCTGACCAACAACCCGCAGCAGGGCCTGGATCCGACGAACCAGACGGGCGAGTGGATTCAAGTCTCGCGGCTCGGCATGCCGCTCGTCAACGAAGTGGTCATCGGCCTGAAGGACAAGAACCGCTTCAACGGGAGCGAGCCGAAGGACGACACGCAGTTCCTCGACTACGTGACGAACCCGACGCTGCCGGCATTGCTCGAGTTGTTGTTCAGCAGTGCGGGCGTGCGTGCGCCGACCAATTTCCCGCGTACCGACCTCGTTGCCGCGTTCCTGACCGGGATCACGGGCGTCAACCAGCCGCCGAACGTCGTTCCGTCGGAGCAGGTGCGTCTCAACACGTCGATTGCCGCAACACCGATCGCATCGCAGAATCGGCTTGGCGTGCTTGGCGGCGACAACGCCGGCTTCCCGAACGGCCGGCGTCCGGGTGACGATGTCGTTGACGCTGAGCTCCGTGTTGCGATGGGCGTGCTCTGCACATTGAACATCGGCGGTTGCGTTCCGGCGAACGCTCCAGCAGGCGCGCTCCGCTACACGGACGGCGCGTTCATCTCGTCGAACTTCTTCGCGAACAGCTTCCCGTATCTGCGCGCGCCGCTGCCGGGATCGCCGAACCCGGTGGACGCGGTGCCGTGACAGGCGATCGTTAAGCGCACATCATTTCTCCCGGTTGACGGCGGGGCTCCGCACGGAGCTCCGCCGTTTTTTGTGGGACGGGTGCCGATGCTTGGCCGTCACGCGATCGCGATGCTGCTGTTGCATGCAGCGTTGGCAAACGCCGCGCCGTTCGTGCCTGTCGACGATGCTGCCGTTCTCGAACGATTGCCAATCGCAAGCGACGCGTCGCTACGCGAGTTGAAACGGCTGCAAGGCGAGCTCGCCGAAGATCGGAGCAATGTCGTTCGTGCGGTCAACGTTGCGCAGCGTGCAATCGAGGCCGCGCGCGCGTTCGGCGATCCGCGGTTCCTCGGACAGGCGCAGGCTGCGCTGCGTCCCTGGTGGTCGAGCGGAGAACCGCCGGCCGCCGTTCTCGTGCTCCGCGCGACGGTCAAGCAGAGCCTGCACGACTTCGATGGCGCGCTCGCCGACCTCGACCGGTTGATCGCGGCCGATGCGGGCAACGTGCAGGCGCTGCTCACGCGCGCCACGGTGCTGACAGTGCTCGGGCGCTACGACGAAGCGAAGCGCGATTGCGAACGGCTGGCCCGCCGGACCGACGCGCTGGTGACGACGACGTGCCAGGCTGCCGCTGAAAGCGCGTCGGGCGATGCGGAAGGCGCGTTCCGCCGTCTCGAGGAGGCGTTGCGCGCCGGCGCGGGAAGTCCGCAAGTCCGTGCGTGGGCGGCGACGCTGGCGGCCGAGATCGCTGCGCGACGTGGCGATGCACCAGCCGCGACGCGGTATTTCGCTCAGGCGCTGGCCGCCGATCCGCGCGATGCTTATCTGAAGGCCGCGTACGCCGACTTTCTGCTCGAACAAGGCCAGGTGGCCCCGGTCGTGGCGATGTTGAAGGAGGACGTGCGCAACGATGCGCTCCTTCTGCGCCTCGCGCTCGCGGAAGCGCGGTTGCCGGAGCATCGTGCCGCGTTCGAGACGCATCGCGACGACTTGATCGCGCGTTTCGCAGCCGCGCGTCGCCGCGGCGATGTGCTGCATCTGCGCGAGGAGGCACGCTTCGCACTGGAAATCGAGCGTAACGCAGCGAAGGCGCTCGAGCTCGCCCGCGACAACTGGGCGAAGCAACGCGAGCCGGCGGATCTGAGGATCCTCGCCGAGGCGGCGCGCGCGACCGACAACGCGGACGCGAAGCGGATCGTCGCCGACTGGATCGCAAAGACCGGCTATCAGGACGTGCGCATCGGCGCTCCCGGAAGACCGCGCACGTGACGCGCTTCATCGCGTTGTTCCTGCTCGGCGTCGCAGGCATGCCGCTCGCCATCGCGCACAAGCCGAGCGACGCTTATCTGACGATCGAACGCACGGACGACGCGATCCGCGGTCGTTTGGACATCGCGTTGCGCGATCTCGAGCTCGCCATCGGGCTGGACGCCAACGGCGACGGTGAGATCACCTGGGGGGAAGTGCGTCGTTCGCACGACGCGATCGCGGCGCTGGCGATACGCAACGTGTCGGTGACCGCTTCGCACCGCCCGTGCCCATTGACCGTTACCGGCCATCGCATCGATCGCCATACCGACGGCGCATATGCGGTCGTCGATCTCGCGGGACGTTGCGAGGCGCGCGGCACGCTCGCGATCGACTACAAGCTGTTGTTCGACGTCGATCCGCAGCACCGGGGCCTTGCGAACGTCGTCGATGACGGCGCGTCGCGGGCGCTCGTGTTGTCGGTCGATCGCCCGCGCGCGGTCGTTACGGGCAGCGGCCGCGTCGAGCAGTTCACTGCCTACGTTCGCGAAGGCGCGTTGCACATCGTAACGGGCTTCGATCACCTGTTGTTCCTCGTGGGATTGCTGTTGCCGGCGGTGCTGGTGCGCATCGGCCGCGAATGGCAGCCGGTTGCAAGCGCCCGCGCCGTCGCGCTCGACGTACTGACCGTGGTCACGGCTTTCACCGTCGCGCATGCGATCACGCTGACGCTCGCGACGCTCAAGTGGATCGCGGTTCCTTCGCGCGTCGCGGAATCGATCGTGGCGTTGTCGATCGTTGCCGCAGCGCTGAACAACGTCCGCCCGGTCGTCCGTGCCCGTTGGGGTGTCGCGTTCGCGTTCGGGCTGGTGCACGGGTTGGGCTTCGCGCATGTGCTCGCCGGGTTGAACCTGACGCGCGACGTGCTGCTGCTCGCGCTCGTCGCGTTCAATCTCGGCGTCGAGCTGGGTCAGCTCGCCGTGGCGATCGTCTGGCTGCCGCTCGCCTACATGATGCGCGGCACGCGCGTGTACCGTGGGTTCGTGCTGATCGGCGGGTCGCTCGTCATCGCGTTTTTGGGACTCGGCTGGTTCGTCGAGCGGGCGTTCGGCGTGAGCATGCTGCCCGGCTGAACCGACGCGCGTGAAGAAACTGCGACGCTTCCACGTTGGTATGCG
>DATLOI010000049.1:0-8656 GCA_035536295.1 Casimicrobiaceae bacterium | reverse complement strand
GGCCGCCGGGATCGGTGCGTGGACGGTCGACGGCAAGCTCGTCGACGCGCCGTTTCTCGTTCGCGCCCGCAACACGGTGGCGCTCGCGCAGCGCCTGGGGCTCGCGTGACCTTGCGCAAAGGCGACTACGCGCCGCAGGCTCGCGGCCCGCTCGACGGCGTGCGCGTGCTCGATCTTTCGCGGCTGGTCGCCGGCAACACGATCACCCAGATGCTCGCCGATTTCGGCGCCGAAGTGATCAAGGTCGAGCCGCCTGGCGGCGATACGCTGCGCGCCTGGAAGACGAGCGACGTCGAGACCAGCTGGCGTTTGTACGGGCGCAACAAGAAGAGCCTCGCGCTCGACTTGCGCGACCCCATTGCGCGCGATTTGCTGCTCGATCTGGTCGCGACCGCGCAGGTGTTCGTCGAAAGCTTTCGGCCTGACACACTCGAAAGCATGGGGCTCGGCCCCGACGTGCTGCTCGAGCGCAATCCGAAAATCGTGATCGTGCGTATTTCCGGATTCGGGCAAACCGGGCCGTACCGCCGCCGTCCGGGGTTTGGCACGCTGGTCGAGGGTATGTCCGGTTTCGCCTCGTTCAACGGCTTTGCCGATCGCGAGCCGGTGCTGCCGCCTTTCTATCTCGCCGACACGGTGGCCGGGCTCTATGGCGTCGCCGGCGTGATGATTGCGCTGCGCGAAGTCGAGTTGAAAGGCGGAGCAGGGCAAGTGATCGACCTACCGCTCCTCGATCCGTTGTTCGCGGTGCTGGGGCCGCAAGCCGCGAACTATCGCTTGAGCGGGGCAGTGAAGCCGCGCTCCGGCAGCCGCTCGACGAATTCAGGACCGCGCAACGTCTACCGATGCAGTGACGGCCGCTATGTCGGACTTTCCGCGTCGACCCAGAAGATGGCCGAGCGCACATTTCGGGCGATAGGACGGCCCGAACTGATCGACGATCCACGCTATCGCAGCAACGCCGATCGGGTCAGGAACGCCGACGCGCTCGACGCGATCATTGGCACCTTCATCGCACAGCGCACGCAGAGCGATAACGTCGCGTTCTTCGAGCGCGCGGAAGTCACCATCGGGCCGATCTACGATATTCGCCAGATTCTCGAGGATCCGCACTTCGTCGAGCGCGGGCTCGTCACTGACTATCCGGACCCGCAGATGGGCCAGTTCCCGATGCACCCGGTGGTACCGCGGCTGCTGCGTACGCCCGGGTCGATCCGCACGCTTGCGCCGCGATTGGGCGAGCACAACCGCGAGCTTCTCGACACGATCGGCGTCGACGACGCGCGCTATGAGAAGCTGCTGGCGCAGGGCACGGTAGCGGAGGGCGACGCTGCCAAGGCCGACGAGGAGTAGCTAGGGCCTGCTCCCATAGCGTGAACAGGCCCTAGTCGACGTCTAGCGGCGCCTCGTCAAGCAACGCGACCTGCTCGCGCAATTCGAGAATGCGATCCTGCCAGTAGCGCGTCGTGCCGAACCACGGAAACGCTGCAGGAAATGCTGGATCGTCGAAGCGTTGCGCAATCCACGCCGCATAGTGCACGAGGCGCAACGTGCGCAGCGCTTCGATCAGATGAAGCTCGCGCCGATCGAGCGTGAAAAAGCGCTCGTATCCTTCGAGCACGTGATGAAGCTGCCGCTGCATCGACTCGCGATCGCCTGACAGCAGCATCCATAAATCCTGCATCGCGGGGCCTTCACGCGCATCGTCGAAGTCGACGAAATGAGGGCCGTCGTCGGTCCACAGCACGTTGCCGGCGTGACAGTCGCCGTGCAGGCGAATCGGCGTGATCGCTCCTGCGCGATCCCACGCGCGCGCAACGCCGTCGAGCGCTTGTTGCGACACACCCGCGTATACGTCGGCGAGCTCGGCGGGAATGTTGGCGTGCTCGATCAGATAGCGACGCGGCTCGCGGCCGGATGTCGCGAGGTCGAGCGAGGGACGGTTCGCGAAGGACCTCGACGCGCCGATCGCGTGAATGCGACCAAGGAATCGCCCGATCCACTCGAGTGTCTTGCGATCTTCGAGCTCGGGCGCGCGGCCGCCGCGGCGCGGATAGACGGTGAAGCGAAATCCGCCATGCGAATGCAACGTCGCATCGTTGATCACGAGCGCTGCGACAACTGGAATTTCACTTTCGGCAAGCTCGGCCACGAACGCGTGCTCTTCGCCGATGGCAGCGTCGCTCCATCGCTCCGGTCGATAGAATTTCGCGACCACGACGCTTTCGTCCTCGCACCAGATCTGGTAGACGCGGTTCTCGTAGCTGTTGAGCGACAGCAGGCGACCGTCGCCGCGGATGCCGACGGTCTCGAGCGCGTCGAGCACGACATCGGGCGTCAATGCGGAATACGGGTGGGAGGTTGTCAGGCGAACACCCCGTGCAGGAACCATTCGCCGTCGTCGACGCCATAGCGATGATCTCGATAAACCCAGACGATCTCGCCGGCCGGATTCTCCGCGACGAAATAATCGCGACGCACATCATGCCCGTCCCACCATCCCGACTCGATGCGCTCGGGACCGTCGCGCAATACCCACGGTTGCCTTTCCAGAATTTCCGATAGCGGTTGAGGCTCGCTCAACAGCCACAGTGGACGACGCGCCGAAGGCAAAGTCGAATCGGCTTTGGTCTTGCGCGTAACCGTGGAACGCGAGATCTGCATCGCGCGTTCGGGCCGATGCTCCTCTTGCGCTACGACAAGACACACGGCGTCGTCGCCGAGGCGTGCGCGCAGCCGATCGACGAGCGGCACTTCGGCAACGACCGCTTCATCACCTGGCAGGAGTCCCAGGTTACGACCGGCCAGCGGTGCGACATCGTCGCTGGCAAGCGAGATCGCTGCGACCGGCGCTGCGAGTGAAAGCCGAGCCAGGCGCTCGCGCAGCACGTGCATCAAATGCTTCGACGTTCGCGACGGCGCGCCGAGCGCGAAACGTACATCGGTCGTTGGCGAATCGCGGTGACGAACCAACGCATGCTCGTGCGCAAGCGTGAGCGACATCGAAACCACACCGAGTCCGTGTGCGAGAAGCCAGCCGGAAAGCTCCTGCACGAGTCGATTCACCGCGAAGCCGAGCGCCTCGACGTCGTCGATTGGCGCGGGAAGCTCGAGCTTGCTCGCGAATTTCGGTGGCGGTGTGTATGCAACGCGCGGATCGGGAGCGCGCCCGAGCGCGCGATCGAGCGCATGCACGAGATCGGGTCCGAAGCGGCGCGCGAGTCCGTCACGTGGCAGGCGATCGGCGTCACCGAAAGTAGTGACTCCCGCGGCGGCCAATGTCGTCCACGTCGCTTCGGGCACATCGAAATGGGAGAGTGGCAACGGTGCGAGCGCTGCAAAAAGGGCGCTGGTCGATTCGATCGCACAACGACGATTCGCGCGCGCCAATGCGAGCGCTGCAAGCGGTGTGGGCGCGACGGCGGCCTGCACGCTGAAGCCGCGCTCTTTCGTGCCGGCGATCAAACGTGAAACCAGCTGCGTGCGCCCGCCGAACAATTTGAGGCTGCCGCCGATGTCGGCGACCAGCGCAGCCGGTGGGGCGAGTGAAACAGCGGGAGTGAAACGCAGTGCGAACGTTGCGAGTTGCGCAAGCGCCGCCGCTTCGGCGTCCAAGTCGCAGGCTTGCTGAACAAGACTTGGTGCAAGTACATAAGCGGCCGAGAGAAGCATGTTGTCGCGAACGCCTGCATCTTGCGCGGCTTGATTGGCCGCAACGATGCGCGGCACATGTCCACCTGTATCGATGACGAACACACGCGCATGCTGCTCGGGAGACCATGCCCGCGCGAAGACGTCGAGCGGGAGCGCAGGAAAGAAAAGAGCAATCCAGAAGGACATGATGCAACGCTTTACGACGGTGCTAACGGCGAAGCGCAACGACGCTAGCGCGGCTCCCAGATCGTCGTCTCCGACAAGCCGATCTCGGCAAGCTCATCGGCACGAAGCGACGCCTCGTTCGCGCAAAAGAATTCGTCGAGCTGCGGCGGGGCGACGTCGGTGCCGGCGAGCATCGCATGCACTTGCCCGCGATGATGGATCTGATGCTGGAAAAGGTGGGCCAAAAGACGCGTCGCGCTTTCGAGGTGAACGCCGTCCTTGCGCACCAGCGGCACCGGGCGATCGACATCGGCATCGGTCAAGCCTCCGCACAAAGTCACCAGGCGTCGATCCGCCGCGTGCTGCTCGACTGACAACGCGCCGATCGTGTCGAACGGCTCCTCGGGATCGAAAAACTTCTGGTATTCGCGATTCGGCGATTCGTTTCGATACGCGCGCTCGAGCGAATCGACGTAATACCAGTCGACGGTGAGAATGTGATTGAGCGTCGCCTTGAGCGACGGAAAGAAGCTCGTCCGTCGCGCGGCAAACGCGTCGGGCGAGAGCTTCGCGCAAGCACCCAACAATCGGTGATTGGCCCAGGCGTTGTTGCAGGCCATCGTGTAGAGGTGGTGGGCGAGGCTTGCCATAAAGTTCGATGTCAGTTGGAAACGCTTGCGCGCCGCGTGCCCAAGCGTCGCTCATATTCGGCGCGACCTTTGCTGGTGCGAGGATCGGGAGCGACACTTGAATGCGCCATCCGCTTCGGCGATTGCGGCAGCGCATCGTTGCGCAGCGTCGTCCAGCGGGAAGCCAAATCGATGCGAATCGGCTGCGCAACTTCGCTGCCGCGTCTTTTCAAAACACGCACCGACAGCTGACCCTGATCGCTGTCGAGGCCGAGTCGCAACGAAGCTGCCATCGCGCGCGCACGACTGCCGGGTCGACGCCACATCACCCCCCAGGTGCGGCCTTCGCGCGCTGCGAGGGCGAGCCGGTGCAGCTTGCGTTCATCGTGTTCGGAGAGCCATGCGAATGCAGCGCCGCATTCGGGTGCGCGCAGCGCCTGCTCGAACGCCCACAACGCTTCGCGCGCATCGCGGCAGCGCACGAGCGCAAGCCGTGGCAACACGATGCCGCCCGCTGCAAGCGCTGGCGCATAGGGACGATACGGCGGGGCGATCCAGACGACGTCGCGTCCTTCGCGCGTGAGCTTGGCGAGCGTTGGCAAGGTCAGCCGCAATTCGCCGATGCCTTCGCGCGCGAGCAGCATTTCGGTCAATGCATTACCCGGCCATCCACCGCCAGGCAGAACTTGGTCGAGCTCGGCAAAGCCCGTCGACAACGCAGCCGGCTCGGGCGCGCAATCGTTGCCGCGCCAGATCGCCGGATTCGACAAAAGCGCGGAGAGCGCGGCGTTCATGGTGGGACCAACGCTTGCGCAAGTAGCGGATCACGCGTCATCGGCTTTGGGTTTTTCCATTTCGCTTTCCATTGCCTTCTGCATATCGCGCGGCGACATGTCCTTGGTGTGCGTCGCGATCGTCCAGACGTGTCCGAAAGGATCGACCAGCGTCCCGCTGCGATCGCCATAGAATTGATCGGCGACCGGCCGTTTGTTCTCGGCGCCGGCGGCGATCGCGCGATCGAACACTTTATCGACGTCGCGCACGTAGACGAGCAGGCTCACCGGCGTGCCGCCAAGCGACAGCGGCCCCTTCAAGTTCATCGACGCCATCTCCTCGGACAGCATCAAATAGCCTCCGCCGATCTTGAGCTCGGCGTGCGCGACCTTGCCATCAGGATAATCGAGGCGCATCACTTCCTTGGCCTCGAATGCCTCTTTGTAGAAATCGATCGCTTTGTCGGCGTCGCGAATGATGAGATAGCTGGTGACGCCTTCGTAGCCGGGGGGGATGGGATTCATCAGGGATCAGAGGTCAGGTATCAGGGATCAGAAAAGCAAAACCATCGAATTGGAGATCGCAGCGAAGCGATGGTTCCCGCGCGTTACAACGCTCGATTCGCTCGCACGAGTCCGACCGCGACGCCTTCGATCGCGAATGTAGTTTGCGCCGGATCGATGACGATCGGCGCAAAGGCCTGATTCTCCGCGACGAGCAGGATCTCACGGCCGCGCCGCTTGAATCGCTTTACCGTTACTTCGTCGCCGCCGCGCGCAGCGATACGTGCAACGACGATCTGGCCGGTGCGCGCTTCGCTGGTGCTGTGCACGACGAGCAAATCACCGTCGAGAATGCCGGCATCGCGCATGCTCGCACCGCGCACACGCAACAAATAATCGGCGCGTGGCGCAAACAGCGCCGGATCGATACGATAACGCGCTTCGACGTGCTCGGCGGCGAGCAATGGCGCACCCGCCGCGACGCGTCCCACCAAAGGCAGCGTTCCTTGTTGCGGAACGCCGGGGAGATCCTTGAGCCGAACGCCGCGCGACGCGCCGGCAACAAGCTCGACCGCGCCTTTACGTGCCAGCGCCTGCAAATGATCTTCGGCCGAGGAGGGCGTCGAAAAGCCGAGGCCTTGCGCGATTTCCGCGCGCGTGGGCGGCATTCCGTTCGCCTCGATATAGCCGCGCATCCAATCGAGGATTTGTTGCTGTCGCGCAGTGAGCGCCGCTTGCTGCGATCGATCCGCTGGCGCACGGAGATTCCGCGAAAGCCCCATTGTCGATACCGTATGGATATGCAGTACCGGGATTATAGACGGGTTGAACCGGGCGACGTCAAGAGCGCCGATTGGCTATAGTCGCGTCTTGCTCAAGGAGATTTACTCGAGGAGATTTACGCATGGCCGCCTATCTTGTCGCCAACATCGACGTCACCGATCCCGCCGGCTACGATGATTATCGCAAAGGCGTGCTGGCCACGATCACGCAGTACGGCGGCCGCTTCCTGGTGCGCGGAGGTGCGGTCGAGCCGCTCGAAGGCGAATGGCGACCCAAGCGGGTCGTCATCCTCGAATTTCCGACGCTCGAGCAAGCCCAGCAATGGTGGGACTCGCCCGAGTACCGTCCGCTCAAAGACTTGCGACGACGCGCGTCGAACGGCGACTTGTTCCTGGTCGCCGGCGTTTGACTTTCACTTGCGCGACTTCCGCTTTGCGACTGCGGCGGTTGAATCGTTGACGGCGGTCTCGATCTCGCCGCGCGCCATTCGGCGCCGCCAGATGTCGATCAGCGCGATCGCGATCGCAAGGATCAGCGGACCCAGCACCACGCCGGTCGCGCCGAACGCGAACAGTCCGCCGAGCACTGCAATGAACACAGGCACGGTGTGCATGCGCATCCGGCCTCGCATCAGCAGCGGGTAGAGGAGGTTGTCGATCAGGCCGACGATGACCGTCCCCCACGCAGTGAGAAGCAGCGCCTTGTCGACGCTGCCGTTCACCGCCAGAAAGAGTGCCGCCGGAATCCACACCAGCGCTGCGCCGAACATCGGCAGGATCGCCAGAATCCCCATCACCACGCCCCAGAATAGTGGAGCAGGAAGGCCGAGCCACCAGAACATGATGCCGCCGAGCGCGCCTTGCACGATCGCTACCGCAACGGTTCCAAACACGACCGCGGAGATTGTGTCTTTCACGTTGTTGCGCACTTCCTCCGCTTCGCTGTGCGCAAGCGGCACCAGATGCTCGAGCGCGCGCAGGATACGTCGCTTGTCGCGCAGGAAATAGAACAGCAGGAATACGGTGACGAGCGCCTGAATCGAAATGTCGACGGCGCGTGACAGAAATCCGCGGACACCTTTGGCGACTTCGCCGGTCGCCTCCTGAACTTTCTCCGGCATGTCGACTTCGCTTTCCACCCACTCCCGTAGTGGTGCAAGCCGCGGATAGCGATCGAAGACGACTTTCCAGCGTTTGGCGTCGATGAACTCGCGAGCAATGTTGACACTTGCGATAGCCTGCACGCCAACCTGACGTACGACCAGCGAGGCCGGCAGCGCGATCGCGACGACGACGATCACGACGGCAAGCGCGGCGGCGAGCGAGGGAAAGCGGATCCTACGCGCCATGCGCTCGTGCAGCGGGTGAGCGAGGACGGCGAGCACCAACGCCCAGGCAATCGCCGGCACGAACGGCTTGACGAGCGTCCAGCACAGCCACGCGACGAGCGCGCTCGCCGCGGCGAGCACCAACACGAGCACGCGCTCGCGCGTCAGCCAGTTGTCGTCTTCAACTTTCATCGTAGGTAGATTAACGTCACCGAACTATCGCGTGCCAGTGTTGCGGCGAGCTCAACCGCCGGTCGCCGCGCGCGTCGGTTCGTCGTTGTGTCATTGCAGCGTGCACCGCTTGGTGCGATAAAGCGTTGAGGAGTCGCGACCAGCGGGTCGCTCGTCGAAGCGGGTGCAGATCATGAGCGGGGCCACGGGAAAAACCTACGGATTCGGACGCGTGTCGCCGCGCGTCGAGCCGTCCCCCTATTCCCCGCTCCATATGCCAAGTCGCATTCCCGGGTCGCACGTGGATGCAGAGCGTCGTCCGCGCCGGCGTCCCCGCAAACTCGCGAGTATCGTTGCTCTGGCTGTTCTGCTGGTGATCATTGCCACGCTCGCCGGAGTTTTCACGTGGGGCGGGCGCACCCCGCCGAACGCCCCGGCGGCCCGGACTCATGCCGTGCCGGAAGCGCCGGTCGCGTTGACCGAGGAAGCGGCAAGGCTGCCTCGCTCGGCAATCGCCGTATCGCGTGCGACGCCGCGCCAGCGTAGCTGACGCAGCTCGAACGTCATAGCGGCACGCAGGCAATCGCGCCGAGCGGACCGTAACCTTCCGGCGTCCAGCCGAAGCCGATCATTTGGGAGCGCACGCCAAG
>DATLOI010000048.1:0-9469 GCA_035536295.1 Casimicrobiaceae bacterium | reverse complement strand
CCGGCCCGCGCGTCATCGAGCAGACGGTGCGCGAGAAACTGCCCGAAGGATTTCAGCGCGCGGAGTTCTTGCTCGACAAGGGCGCGATCGACATGATCGTCGACCGTCGGCAGTTGCGCGACGAGCTTGCGCGGCTTTTGGCGTTGCTGACGCGCGCGCCATCGCCGGTCAGTTGACCCGGAACCCGTCGTGAGTGCGGCGGCGGACAAGCCTCCGGCGGATCTCGCCGGCTGGCTTGGCTATCTCGAAAGGCTGCACCCCAAGTCGATCGCGATGGGCCTCGAGCGCGTGCGCGCCGTTTACGAGCGGCTCGACGTTGCGCCTACGTGTCCCGTCATCACGGTCGGCGGTACTAACGGGAAGGGATCGACCTGCGCGATGGCCGACGCGATTTTGCGTGCGGCTGGATACAGGGTTGGCGTTTACAGCTCACCGCATTTGTTGCGTTACAACGAGCGCATCGTGATCAACGGGTGTGAGACGGGAGATGACGACATCGTCGCAGCATTCGAACACGTCGAACATGCACGCATGGCCAGCGATGCGCCAGTGCCGCTTACTTACTTCGAATTCGGAACACTGGCAGCGCTATGGCTGTTTGCACGTGCGAAGCTCGACGCGGTGATCCTGGAAGTTGGACTGGGAGGCCGCCTCGATGCCGTCAACATCATCGATGCGGACGTGGCTGTGCTCACTTCGGTCGATCTCGATCACCAGGATTATCTCGGTGACACGCGTGAAGCGATTGGCTACGAGAAAGCTGGAATATTTCGCGCACAGCGACCTGCGATTTGCGGCGATCCGAATCCGCCGCAAAGCGTGGTCGATCACGCGAGTGCGATCGGCGCGTTTTTGCTTCGACTCGGAGTCGATTACGCCTATGGCGCGCAAAGTTCGCAGTGGAACTATCGCGGTCCTGGTGGCGCACGTTCCGGATTGCCGTATCCCGCGCTGCGTGGCGCGTATCAACTCGGTAACGCAGCGACGGTGCTCGCCGCGCTTGGATCGCTCAAGGATCGCTTGGTGGTGAGCGCGGGTGCAGTGCGTGACGGCCTCGTCACTGTGACGCTGCCCGGCCGCTTCATGGTGCTGCCGGGTCGACCGACGATCGTGCTCGACGTTGCGCATAATCCTCACGCTGCGCGAGCACTCGCCGATGCACTCGGCGCGATGGGCTTTCATCCGACGACCATGGCGGTCGTAGGCATGTTTGCGGACAAGGACATCGATGGAGTCATCGCCGCAATGCGAGGGCGCGTCGATCGATGGTACGTCGCGCCGCTGCCCGGTCCGCGAGGCGCCGACAGCGCTACGCTTGCAGCGAAGCTTCACAGTGCCGGCGTTCCAGCGAGTGACGTGCGCACTTTCGCGGACGTCGTCAGCGCTTACCGCGCGGCGACAGAACGCGCAAACGAGGCTGATAGAATCGTCGTCTTCGGTTCGTTTCTAACCGTCGCCGCAGCGCTCGCGGTGGGAAGTCCGCGCGCATCGCATCGAATCGTCGCCCCGCCGAAACATTGACCCATGCCGGAGAAGGTCGACCCACAGCTCGATGAATTGCGTCGCCGCGCGCGGCGGCGCCTGATCGGCGCGATCGTTCTCGCGCTCGCAGCTGCAGTTCTCGTTCCGATGTTGCTCGAGTCCGATCCGAAGCCGCTTGGTGAAGACGTGGCGGTGCGCATTCCGCCGGTTGATGATGGCAAGTTCGTAAGCAAGCTCGGTGAGCGCGCGAAAACGGACACCAAATCAGCGCCTACGCCAGCAGAAAGCAAATCAGCGTCCGCGGAAGGCAAGTCGGCACCTGCGCCGAAAGTTGTACCTCCGCTCACGATCGATCCGCCTGCGACCACGAAGGATGCGGCATCGAAAGATGCGTCGGTGAAGGAAGCCTCGCTGCCAGAGGCAAAGCCGTCCCTCACCGAGCCCGAGCGGGTCGCTGCAACGTCGAAACCCGCTCCACAGGAAGCGCCGGTCACTTCCGCGGCGAAAGATGCAGCAACGACGAAAGCAGCCGAATCGGCGACTAGCGCAAGAGGCAACACGTTCAGTGTCCAACTCGCAGCGTTCTCGGATGACAAGGGCGCCAACGCGCTTGCCGGCCGCTTGAAAAAGGCGGGGCATTCGGCGTACACCGAGCCGTACACGACGTCGCGCGGCACGTTGTGGCGCGTTCGCGTCGGTCCGTATACGACGCGTGATGCGGCGGAAGCGGCGCGTGCGAAGCTCAAGGCTGACGGACAGAACGGCATCATTGCAACCAACTAGGCGACGCATTGCTCGACCTTGCAATCGTCGTAATCGTCGTAGTATCGGCATTCCTCGCGTTCGCGCGCGGCATCGTGCGCTCGCTGATCGGTCTTCTTGCCTGGGTCGTCGGATTTGTCGCAGCGATTGCTTTTGCGCCGTCCGCGCTGGCCTTTTTCACCGGCGCACAGGATTCGGTGATCGGCTACGCGATCGCGTTTGTCGTGATCTTCATTCTGGTGCTCGTCGCGGGTGCTTTGATCGCATGGCCGTTGCGTACCTTGATTCACAAGGCGGGACTCGGCTTTGTCGATCGCGGGCTTGGCTTGACGTTCGGTTTCGCGCGCGGCCTGGTCGTCGTGCTGGCGCTCGTCGTCGTAGGAAGCATCGCGGGAATGACAGAACGCGATTGGTGGCAGAATTCGTGGCTCGTTGCTCCGTTCGAACGCACGGCCGTGTCGCTCAAGCCCTGGTTGCCTCCTGCATGGGCGGATCGGCTGCGATTTCGTGATGGTCCTGCGTCCGGCGTCCTGAAAGCTTAGGTCATGTGCGGAATCGTCGGCGTGGTCGCTCACACGCCGGTCAATCAGCTTCTCTACGACGGTCTCCTCCTCTTGCAGCATCGAGGGCAGGACGCTGCCGGTATCGTCACGAGCGAAGGTCCGGTATTCCATATGTTCAAGGGCCCGGGGCTCGTGCAGAACGTGTTTCGCACGCGCAACATGCGCGACCTGCTCGGCAACACCGGCATCGGACATTGCCGCTATCCCACCGCGGGCTCGGCGTTTTCGGATCTCGAATCGCAGCCTTTCTACGTGAATTCGCCGTTCGGCATCACGCTCGGTCACAACGGCAATCTGACCAACGCGCCCGAGCTTCGCCGCGAGCTTTGGGAGCAGGATTTTCGACACGTCAACACGGCGAGCGACAGCGAAGTGTTGCTGAACGTGTTGGCGCTCGAGCTCGAGCGCGCCGCTCAACATCACAAGCTCGATGCCAACGCGATATTTCGCGCCGTTGCCGGCGTGCACAAGCGCTGTCGCGGCGCATACGCGGTCGTCGCCATGATCGCAGGCTACGGTCTTGTCGCGTTTCGCGATCCGTTCGGCATTCGTCCGCTTTGCATCGGTCGCAACGAAGCGCTCGGCGGAACCGAGCATCTCGTCGCGTCGGAATCGGTGGCGGTGCAAGCGCTCGGCTTCGAGCTTCTGCGCGACGTCGAGCCGGGCGAAGCGGTATTCGTCGATGTCACCGGAAAATTGCACGCGAAGCAGTGCGCCGAAAATCCGCGACTCGTGCCGTGCATTTTCGAGTACGTTTATCTCGCCCGGCCCGACTCGGTGATCGACGGCACGTCGGTATACCAGGCACGCGTCAACATGGGCGCCGAGCTCGCAAAGAAAATCGCTGCGATGCCCGAAGCGCAGGACATCGACGTCGTGATCCCGATTCCCGATTCGAGTCGCTCGTCGGCGCTGGAGATCGCGACGCGCTTGTCAAAACCGTATCGCGAAGGGTTCATCAAGAATCGTTACATTGGCCGCACGTTCATAATGCCGGGGCAGGCGATTCGCAAGAGGAGCGTGCGGCAAAAGCTCAATCCGATTCCCTCTGAGTTCGACGACAAGGTCGTGCTGCTCGTCGACGATTCGATCGTGCGCGGAACAACGTCACGCGAGATCGTGCAGATGGCTCGGGAAGCCGGCTCGCGCAAGGTTTACTTCGCTTCCGCCGCGCCGCCGGTCCGCTTTCCCAATGTGTACGGGATCGACATGCCGACGCCGCGCGAGCTGGTCGCGAACGGCCGCACCGAAGCGCAGGTGGCTGAAGAAATCGGCGCCGACCTTTTGATTTATCAGGAGCTCGAAGCGCTGAAGCGCGCCGTGCGCGGCGCCAATCCGCGCCTCAGCGAATTCGATGCGTCGTGCTTCGATGGCCGCTATGTGACCGGAGACATCACGGCGAATTACTTGACCGAGCTCGCCGATCACCGCCACGAGGAGCGGGGCAACGACGATCCCGATCTCCTCGAAACGGCCCGCATCCCCGTCGCCGCCCATCGGTAGGAGCACCAATTCCGCTGAACGGCGGCATTGACCCGGGGGGCGACGATCGACACCTGAGTGCAACCTGTGCTACAGTCTTCTCGCGCCGATTTGAGGCTTCAGCTTGCGGGCGCATAACAAATACCGCTAAAGCGAGGACCGCTCCAGCCCGGGGATTCCGGGCGGGGCACACGAAACCCGTCCCGCTTCTGGCGCGACGGGTTTTTTGTTTTTTGCGACGGGCCATGACATGACATCACGCCAACGCGGCTTCACGACGGCGATCCTGCACGGCGATCGCGACGCGAAAATCGAGCACGGCGCACTGCACAAGCCGCTGCATCTGTCGGTTGCTTACGGGTATTCGAAAGCACGCGACCTCGCCGCCGTGTTTCAAGGACGCGAGTCGGGTTTTGTTTATGGCCGACAAGGCAATCCCACTTCCGCGGCGCTCGAAGCGAAAGTCAACGCGATGGAGGAAGGCGTCGCGACCGTGTCGTTCGCAACCGGCATGGCGGCGATTTCCGCAGTGTTCACCGCGCTCGTCAACGCGGGCGATCATGTCGTTTCTTCGAGCTTTTTGTTCGGCAACACGAACAGCCTCTTTCAAACGCTGCAGGCGCACGGTGTGGAGGTGACGTTCGTCGACGCGACCGACGCCACCAACGTCGAGCGCGCGATCACGCCGAAGACGCGCGTGGTGTTCGTCGAGACGATCGCCAATCCGCGCACCCAGGTCGCCGATGTCGCACTTATCGGGGCGTTGTGCAATGCGCGCGGTCTCGTCTATTTCGTCGACAACACGATGACTTCCCCGTGGCTGTTTCGCCCGAAGGCGGTCGGCGCGAGCCTCGTCATCAATGCGCTCACCAAGTACATCGGCGGGCACGGCAACGCGCTCGGCGGGGCCATCACCGACACGGGACTGTTCGACTGGACGCGCTATCCGAACATCCTGGCGCCGTACAAGGTGCCGAACGCGAAAATGTGGGGAATCACGCAGGTACGCAAGAAAGGATTGCGCGATCTGGGCGGAACGCTGTCCGCGGTCGATGCGCATCACGTCGCGATTGGTGCGGAGACGCTTGCGTTACGCATGTCCCGCCAATGCGAGAACGCGCGCCGACTCGCCGAGTCTCTGGAAAGTCATCCGGCGGCGCGTCGCGTGCACTATCCGGGACTGCGATCGCATCCGCAACACGCGATCGCGCGCGAGAATTTTCGTGATTTCGGCGCGCTATTGTCGTTTGAGCTCGATCCCTCGCGTGACGTCTTCGATTTTCTCGATCGCCTGAAAGTCGTCGTGCTGTCGTCGAATCTCGGTGACAATCGCACGCTCGCGATTCCGGTCGCGCAGACGATCTTCTGGGAGATGGGTGCGGAGCGCCGTGAGGAGATGGCGATCGCGGAGGGGCTGATCAGGATCTCAGTCGGTATCGAGGACGGCGACGATCTGATTGACGATTTCGCGCAAGCGCTCGGATGATGCTCACGCAACGATCTCGCGACGCCTGATTCCGTCATCGTCCATTTCGACGTAGAAGCCGCGATCGCGCCAGTCCGACAGCACGACGCGCTCGCGCGGCGAGCCGTCGACGTCGACGATATGCGTTGCGGGGCGGTGCGTGTGACCGTGAATCATGCGCGTCACACCATGCGCGCGAAACGCGTTCGCCACCGCGAGGTCGTCGACATCCATGATCGACTCCGGTTTCAGCGACGTCGCGTTGCGGCTCTTCTTTCGCAGCATTCGCGAAATGAACTTGCGAACGAACAATGGCAGGCGAAGGAGTCTTCGCTGCGTCGCAGGATTTCGCATTCGCGTTCGATAGCGCTGGTAGTCGACGTCACCGGTGCAAAGCTCGTCGCCGTGCGAAATCAGCGTGCGTGTCGGGCTCTCGATCAGCTCCTGCTCGCCGAGCATTCGCGCACCCGTTTCGAGCGCGAAGCGGTTGCCCAGGAGAAAATCGCGATTGCCATGCGCGACGAACACCGGAATTCCTGCGCGAGTGACGCCGCGGATCGCGGCAGCGATGTCTGCGTAGTAGCGATCGGCGAGCTGATCGTCGCCAATCCAGTAGTCGAACAAATCGCCGAGAATGTAAACCGCCGCCGCGTCGCGTGCCGGGCCTTCACAGAAAGCATAAAACGCCGCGGTGGCGGCCAAACGCTCGGGCGCGAGATGAACGTCCGAAAGAAACAGCCGCGGCTTCATCGCGGCGAGCTGGCTGGCGCCGGGACGCTCGTCAGTCCAGCACCTCGGCTTTGTTGATCAGCACGTCGTCGACCGGCACGTTCTCGTGCATTCCGCTACGCCCGGTCTTGACGCCTTTGATCGAATCGACCACATCGGTGCCGTCGACCACCTTGCCAAAGACTGCATAGCCCCATCCTTGGGGGCTCGGTCCCTTGTAATCGAGAAAGTCGTTGTCGGCGACGTTGATGAAAAATTGCGCCGTCGCCGAATGCGGCTCTCCGGTGCGCGCCATCGCCACCGTGTACTTGCGGTTCTTGAGCCCGTTGGTCGCTTCGTTCGCGATCGGCGAGCGCGTCGACTTCTGCTTCATGCCAGGCGACATGCCGCCGCCTTGCACCATGAATCCATCGATGACGCGATGAAAGATCGTGTTGTCGTAATGACCATCACGCACGTATTCCACGAAATTCTTCACGCTCGCCGGCGCGTTATCGTCGTCGAGCTCGAGGACGATGTCACCCTTGGTCGTGTCGAGGCGGACTTTGGTCATGGCGTCTTCACTTTGCGCTGTCGACTACGGCCGCGCGATTGATGACAATCGGCTCGCTCGGAACATCGGCGGGCGACATCGGCGTGCCGGGCGGAATAGGCTTGCCGCCGCCTTTGGGCGACTTCGCGATTTTCATCACGACGTCCATTCCAGAGACGACTTTGCCGAAAGGCGTGTAGCCAATGCCGGCCGGATCGGGCGAGCGGAAATTCAGCGACTTGTTGTCCGCGACGTTGATGTAAAACTGCGCGGTCGCCGAATTCGGATCCGACGTGCGCGCCATTGCGATCGTACCGGGCGCGTTCAGAATGCCCGCCTTGCTCGCGACTTCGGCTTCGTTGGCAACCGGCGGCCGCGTCGGCTTCTGCCGGAAGTCGGTCGTGAAGCCGCCCGCCTGGATCATGAAGCCGTCGATGATGCGATGAAATTGCGTGCCGTCGTAGTGCTTCGCTTTCACGTACTCGAGAAAATTCGCGACGGTTTTGGGCGCTGCATCGGGATAGAGCTCGATGACGATTTTGCCTGCAGTGGTGTCGAGCTCGACCTTGGGATTCGCGGCGAGTGCGGGAAGCGAGACGCCGAGCGCGATGGCGCCGGCGGCAATCAGAGTTCGGATCATTGACAACGTGAGCTCCAGTTGTAAAAGTCAGCGGGACGATGTGATGAGATCACGCGCGAGCTTCAACTTTTGCGTCGCGGTTTTGTTCGTTTTGTCGAGTGTTGCCGCGCGCTCGTATTCGACGGCGGCGAGTCGAACATAAACGTCGCCGAGATTCTCGTGCGCGATCGCGTAATCGGGCGCCGCCGCGATCGCGAGCTGCAATTCGTCGCGAGCCGACGCGTAGTTGCCCTGTGCCGCGTAAAGCACCGCAAGATTGTTGCGCGGCTCGGGCAACTCCGGAAAGTCGGCCGCAAGCGCTCGCAGCGTCGTAACCGCATCGGGAGCGCGACCAGAATCGGCTTGCGCAACCGCTTTCATGAAGCGCGCCTGCGCTTCGCGCGGCCGCTCCTCGGTCAGGCGATCCAGTCGCGCGATCGCTTCGTCGTAGCGCTTGGCATCGAGGAGCTTTTTCGCTTCAGTCAACCCTTGCGAGTAGCTGCGACGCGCCTCTTCGGTGTATTCGGCGGGTAGCGGCGGTGCAGGCGGATCCTTGTTCGCTGCGCCTTGCGCGTATGCCGCGTGCGGGCCCGCAACGGCGCATACGAGCGCTGCTATGCGGGTAATCGACTTCAAGCTCGACATTGGACGATTCTAGCAGCCGACCGCCGGCGCCTTACTCGCCGCGAAGCCGCGCCGCAGTTTGATCGATCAACCGTCGCGCGATCGACAGCGACGGTGGCAACGGCGGCAACGCATCGGCCGAAAACCATCGCGCCTCGGCGATTTCGCTGTCATCGCAACGAAGTTCACCGCTTGCGTATTCGGCCGTGAATGCAATCATCAGCGAGTGCGGAAACGACCACGACTGACTGGCAAAGTAGTGGAGACGACCAACGTCCAATCCAACTTCCTCGCGCACTTCGCGCACGATGCAATCCTCGATCGTCTCGCCGGGCTCGACGAAGCCGGCGAGCGCGCTGAAAAAGCCAGGCGGAAATCGATTGGCGCGCGCAAGCAGCAGCTCGTTGCCACGGGTCACCAGCGCCATCATTGCCGGCGAAACGCGCGGGTACGCAACGTAGTCGCAAGCCGGGCATTCCTTCGCGCGCTCGCCGGCCTTGTCACGCGTTGGCGTGCCGCAGCGGCCGCAGAAGCGGTGCGTGCGATCCCATTCCGCGACCTGGAATGCACGGCCGGCGATCGCAACGAGCGGCTCGGGGACCGTGAAGAACAGCGAGCGAAGGCCCGCGTAGCGGAACCCCTCGACGTCGGCCGCATCGTCGGCGAGCGTGCTGGCGACGCAATGGACGCCTTCGTAATCGCCGAGAAAATGCGAGGGTCCGGCAAGGCCGATCCCTTCGAAGTCGGATCGCGTCGGGACGCTGGGAGACTTGTCGTCGCCCTTAACGAGGATCTTGTCGCCGCGAAAGGCGAATACGAGCGTCGCCGATGGCAGCGCGTCCGGCATCGCATGCGCCGGGGTGAATCCGACAGGTGTGTGCATCGCTTCCGGCTTAGGCGAGCTTGATCGGCAGCGACCGCACGCGCTTGCCGGTAGCGGCCGCGATCGCGTTGGCGAGCGCAGGCGCGATTACCGGCGTGCCGGGCTCGCCGACGCCGGTCGGCTTCGCCGTCGACGGCACGATGTGCACGTCGATGCGCGGCATCTCGTGGATGCGCAGCACGGGATAGTCGTGGAAGTTCGATTGCTCGACGATGCCGTCCTTCAGCGTAATCGCGCCGTACAGCGCCGCCGAAAGCCCGTAACCGATCCCGCCCTCCATCTGTGCGCGCACGTTGTCCGGATTGACGGCGATGCCGCAATCGACGGC
>DATLOI010000047.1:0-61721 GCA_035536295.1 Casimicrobiaceae bacterium | reverse complement strand
TGGTCGACACGATCAGCTCGCTTGGATCGATCGATTACCGGCACGACGAATGGAATGTGGACGTGACGGTCGCAGGATCGCAAAAGGGATTGATGCTGCCGCCGGGGCTCTCGTTCAACGCGATCAGCGACAAGGCACGCGCTGCTTCGATCCAGGCGAAGCTACCGCGTAGCTACTGGGCATGGGACGAAATGCTCGAGTCGAACGCGAACGGATATTTTCCGTATACGCCGGCGACGAATCTCTTGTACGGCCTGCAAGCGGCGCTCGATCAGTTGCTCGAAGAAGGACTGGCAAACGTGTTCGCGCGCCATGATCGACATGCCGAAGCGACGCGGCGTGCGGTGCGCGGGTGGGGCCTCGAGATTCTTTGCGCAAATCCTGCCGAGTATTCGAGCTCGCTGACCGCCGTGATGATGCCGGCCGGTCACGATGCCGATGCGTTTCGCAAAATCGTGCTCGACGCATTCGACATGTCGCTCGGCAGTGGATTGAGCAAGCTCGCCGGACGCGTGTTTCGCATCGGCCACCTTGGTGACTTCAACGATCTGACGCTGATCGGAACGCTCGGCGGCGTCGAGATGGGGCTTGCGCGCGCGAAGGTTCCGCACCGCAAAAGTGGTGTACAGGCGGCGCTGGAATTCTTGGCGGACGCGGCAGTGGCGGCGCCGGTGCGTTCGCAATCGGCAAACGCACTAACGACATAACGCCCGTCATTTCGGCAGTTCGGGAGGTGTGGTGTCGTGGTTCCGCAAGCGGCGGTCGGGAAAACGGCTATTGCGCGATAGGAGCATCAACACGCCGAGCCACACGAGCAACGCGGGAATCAACACGGTCCAGCTTGCGCGATAGCGCTCGTGCAACGCCCACGCCACGCCGACGCCGATCAGGAACGGTCCGATAACGATCGACGTCTTCGTGAACCCGTCGAACACGAGCACCGCGACGCCCCCGATGATGAGCCCGATCGCGATGATCCAGTCGACATCTGGAAAAATCCTGAAATGCCACGCGAGCCACACGAGGCCGACGACGATCAGCGTGGTGGGAAGGCCCGCGTCTCTCATATCAGCTTTCGACCTGCAACAACAGCACTGACGCTCGATCCATTCTGGGCCTCGTTCTTTCGAGCCCTTTCCGCCGAAAATCGTCTGGCTCTGCCAGCGATTTTCGGGAAACTTCAATCCGGCGCAAAGTAGGTTTTCACTTTGCGCCGTGCTCTTCCGGCCAAAAGTAGGTTTTTACTTTTGGCCGCCACGCTGAGCGGGTGAAGGGAATCGAACCCTCGTCGTAGGCTTGGGAAGCCTCTGCTCTACCATTGAGCTACACCCGCAAAGGCCGGGATTATACGGTCGCTTCAGAGCAAGAGCGCAGCGACGAAGAGTCCTACCATCGCGAACACCAGCGCGAGCTTCACCGCAGTGCCGATCAAAAGTCCGAGCCACGTCGCGATGCCGACTTTGCCAGCGCGCGTGACATTGCGCTCGGACATGTACTGACCGATCGCCGCACCGGCGAGCGGCAGAAACAGAAGGCCGATGAACCCGGTGAACACGCCCGCGATCGTGCCGAGCGCAGCGCCTGCGATCGCAAGTCGGCTCGCGCCCGCTTTTTTTGCGCCGAGCACTGCCGCGACATAGTCGGCCGCGAATGCGAGCAACGTCAGCACTGCCGCCACGCCAACGACCCATCCGGAAATACGCGTGAAATCGTCGATCCACGCCGCGAGTGCGATACCGGCGAATACGAGAATCGCGCCGGGAAGCGCGGGCAGCACCGTGCCGGCGATGCCAACGACGATCATGACGATCGCAAGCAGCCAAAGAAGCTCGTTCATTGCAGTGTCGACGTGGACGCAATCATGCGTCGCATCTTAATCGTGTTCACGTTCAGCTGTGGCACCATGCCGCATTACGCACAACTTCCATCGGCATGACAGCGTCGACGTTGCACAACATCGTATCGATCGCCGGCGTCGATCCGTCGGGCGGTGCCGGAATATTGGCCGACGTAAAGGCGATCAGTGCGAACAATGCGTATGCATGCGCGGTCGTTGCCGCGCTAACCGCGCAAAACACGCTCGGCGTTACGTCGATTTCGCCGGTGCCGCACGAGTTCGTGCGCGAGCAGATCGATACATTGTTCGCCGACGTGCGCATCGACGCCGCGAAGATCGGCATGCTTGGCCGTGCGCAGGTCATCAACGTCGTCGCCGATCGATTGACCTTGTGGCGCCCTGCGCATCTCGTGCTCGATCCGGTGATGATCGCGAAGAGTGGCCACGCGCTACTCGAAAGCGCGGCGGTCGGGGCATTGACCGAGGCGCTGCTTCCCCTCGCGACGATCATCACACCCAATCTTCCCGAAGCCGCTGTGCTGCTCGACGTTACCGCACCCGAAAACGTGCGCGGCATGCGTCGCTGCGCGGAGCGCCTGCGCAACAAGATGACGCATCAAGGCGAGCGCTGGGTGTATCTCAAAGGAGGTCACTTGCCGGGCAGCGAGGCAGTCGACATTCTGCACGATGGCGATCGCATGATCGAGCTTGTTGCGCGACGCATCGATACGTCCAACACGCACGGAACCGGTTGCACTTTGTCGGCCGCGCTCGCCGCCCTGGTGCCGCAAGCGCCGGATGTTCCTACCGCGGCCCGCAAAGCGAAGGACTATCTGACGCGCGCCATCGAGCAGTCCGGACGGCTCGACGTCGGCAAAGGCAACGGGCCGGTGCATCACTTTCACGTGCTGGACCGCGCGACTCGTTCACGGCCGGAGTAAAGCGCGTATTGCACGAAGACGCGTGCCGCGCTAACGTTCGTCCTCACAACGCTAGGGGTCCTGGCGGCATCACTGCCGCCGGGTGAGACAAACCCTTGGAACCTGATCCGGATAATGCCGGCGAAGGGAAGCGTAGCGCGCTCCCCTTCGAAGTTACCGGCCAGTAAAAGGAGCGCCATGAACGCCAAGGACGAATTCTTCGCGCGCGATGCGATCGTCGATGCGCAGGCCGTCGCGCCGCTGCCGAAGTCACGCAAGATTTACGTTAACGGGTCGCAGCCCGACATTGCGGTGCCGATGCGCGAGATCTCGCAAAGCGACACGCCTGCGTCGCTCGGCGCTGAAGTCAATCCGCCGATCGTCGTTTACGATACCTCGGGGCCTTACACCGATCCTTCGGCGACGATCGATATTCGCAAAGGGTTGCCCGCGCTTCGCGAGCGCTGGATCGACGAGCGCAATGACACGGTGGAGCTCGACGGGCCGACGTCGATGTACGGTCGCGACCGGCTGCACGACTCGCGTCTGTCGGGGCTGCGCTTCGAATTGACGCGCAAGCCGCGCCGCGCCAAGCCGGGCGCGAACGTGACCCAGATGCACTATGCGCGGCGCCGAATCATCACGCCCGAAATGGAATTCATCGCGATTCGCGAGAATCAGTTGCGCGAGATGATGCAAGCCGCGCTTCCCGCTGCCGTAATGCGTCAGCACGCGGGTCAAAGCTTCGGTGCTGCGATCCCCGATCGCATCACGCCGGAATTCGTGCGCGATGAAGTGGCGCGCGGCCGCGCGATCATTCCGAGCAATATCAATCACCCGGAAAGCGAGCCGATGATCATCGGCCGCAATTTCCTGGTGAAGGTCAACGCGAACATCGGCAATTCGGCAGTGTCCTCGTCAATCGGCGAGGAAGTCGAGAAAATGACGTGGGCAACGCGCTGGGGCGCCGACACGGTCATGGATTTGTCGACCGGCAAGAACATTCACGAGACGCGCGAGTGGATCGTGCGTAACTCACCGGTGCCGATTGGCACCGTTCCGATGTATCAGGCGCTCGAGAAAGTCGACGGCAAGGCGGAAGCGCTTACCTGGGAGATCTATCGCGACACGCTGATCGAGCAGGCCGAGCAAGGTGTCGACTATTTCACGATCCATGCAGGAGTGCTTTTGCGCTACATCCCGCTGACGGCGAAGCGCATGACGGGAATAGTCTCGCGCGGCGGCTCGATCATGGCGAAGTGGTGCCTCGCGCATCACAAGGAAAGCTTTCTATACACGCGCTTCGAAGAGATTTGCGAAATCATGAAGGCTTACGACATCGCATTCTCGCTTGGCGATGGGTTGCGGCCGGGGTCGGGCGCAGATGCGAACGACGAGGCGCAGATGTCGGAGCTCGCAACCCTCGGCGAGCTGACGCAGATCGCCTGGAAGCACGACGTGCAGGTGATGATCGAAGGTCCCGGCCACGTGCCGATGCATTTGATCAAGCACAACATGGACGAGCAGCTTCGTCTGTGCGGTGAAGCGCCTTTTTATACGCTGGGGCCGCTGACGACCGATATCGCACCCGGCTACGATCACATCACCAGCGGCATCGGCGCTGCGATGATCGGCTGGTATGGAACGGCGATGCTCTGCTATGTCACGCCGAAGGAGCATCTCGGGCTGCCGAACAAGAACGATGTCAAGGACGGCATCATTACGTACAAAATCGCTGCGCACGCGGCTGACTTGGCAAAAGGACATCCGGGCGCACAGATTCGCGACAATGCATTGTCAAAGGCGCGCTTCGAATTTCGCTGGGACGATCAGTTCAATCTCGGCCTCGATCCTGACAAGGCCCGCGAGTTTCACGACGAGACGCTGCCGCAGCATGGCGCGAAGCTCGCACACTTCTGCTCGATGTGCGGGCCGCATTTCTGTTCGATGAAGATCACGCAGGACGTGCGGGAGTTCGCGGCGAAGCAAGGTGTCGCCGAAGACGAGGCGATCGCGAAAGGTCTCGAAACGAAGGCGATCGAGTTCGTAAAGGCGGGCGCCGAGATCTATCGCCGCGCGTGAGCGGGGTTGTAAGGATCGGCATCTCCGGCTGGCGCTACGAGCCGTGGCGGGGCGTCTTCTATCCTGACGCGCTGCCTCACAAGGACGAGCTCGCATTCGCGTCGCGCAGATTTCCGACGATCGAGATCAACGGATCGTTCTACTCGCTGCAGCGTCCCGAGTATTACCAACGCTGGCACGACGAGACGCCGGACGATTTCGTGTTTTCCGTGAAAGGACCGCGCTTCGTCACGCACATGCTCAAGTTGCGCGGTGTCGAGGCGGCGATGGCAAATTTTTTCGCATCCGGCGTCGGGAATCTTCACGCGAAGCTCGGGCCTTTCCTGTGGCAACTGCCGCCGAATCTCGGATTCGATGCCGAGCGACTTGCTGCGTTTTTCGCGTTGTTGCCTCGCGACACCGATGCTGCGCAAAGACTTGCGCGTCGCCGCAACGACAAGGTAAAAGGGCGCGCGCGGCTCAAGTACGATTCGCCGCAGTTGCTTCGCCACGCGCTGGAAGTGCGCCATCGGAGCTTCGTGACGCCCGCGTTTGTCGATGTCTTGCGACGGTACGGCGTCGCATTGGTCGTGGCCGATACCGCGGGCAAGTGGCCGTACGCGGAGGACATCACGTCGGATTTCATCTACATCCGGCTGCACGGCGACAAGGAGCTCTATGTCAGCGGTTATGCGCCGTCGTCGTTGCAGCGTTGGGCATATCGGATTCGTTGTTGGAGGCAGGGCAAGCCCGCGCCCGATTCGCGGCTGATCGACCCGCTTTCGCACCCTGCACCCGGGCCGCGCGACACGTACGCTTACTTCGACAACGACGCAAAAGTGAAGGCGCCGCGGGATGCGAAACGACTGATCGCGCTGATTGTGCAAGGTCCGGAACCGGTCCGGATCGCACACCCGGTGTGAACGCGCTAATCTCACTCCTTTGCACACTGATCGGAGGGAACACGATGCTGAAAAAACTCGTCGTTACGCTCGCAGCGTTCTCGCTCGGATTGTGGATCGCGGCCGGCGTTCATGCGCAAGCCTGGCCGGCGGCGAAGCCGGTAGTCCTTCTCGTGCCGTTTCCTCCGGGCGGCTCGACCGACACGATCGCGCGCACGCTGGGACCCAAGCTGCAGGAAAAACTCGGCGGCACGTTCATCATCGAAAACAAGGGTGGCGCCGGCGGCACCGTGGGCGCTGCGTTGGCGAAGCGCGCGACACCCGACGGTTACACGATATTCGTGTCGTCGCTGGGGCCTTTGGTGATCGGCCCGCATCTCATCAAGGGAATTCAATACGACGCGCTCAAAGACTTCGACTACATCTCGGTGGCGGTGCAGGCGCCCAACGTTCTCGTCGTTCCCGCGAGCTCGCCGCACAAGTCGGTCGCCGACGTGCTGGCCTTTCACAAGGCGAATCCCGGCAAGATGAGTTTCGCGTCCTCGGGCAACGGGTCGAGCGATCACCTCACCGCCGAGCTCTTCTGGTCGCAGACGAACACATCCGGACTGCACGTGGCTTACAAAGGCGGCGGCCCGGCGATGACGGACATTCTCGGCGCGCAGGTGGACGGGTCGTTCCAGAACATCAACGCCGTGATCCCGCACGTCAAAGCCGGGAAGCTTCGCGCGCTGGCCATCACGAGCGCCAAACGCTCTCCACTCCTTCCCGACGTGCCCACGCTCGACGAGGCCGGCGTCAAGGGCGTCACCGTCTATTCGTGGCAGGCATTCGCCGCCCCGAAAGGAGTGTCCGACGACATCAAGCAGAAGCTGCATGGCGCAATCGTCGCCGCGCTCAATGCGCCCGACGTTAAGCCCAAGCTTCTCGAGCTCGGTTTCGAGATCGTCGGCAATACGCCCGCGGAGTTCACCGCTTTCCAGGCCGCCGAATTCGCGCGCTGGAAGCAGTTGATCGAGACGCGCAAGATCAGCGCCGACTGATCGCGCGCTTCGCTTGATTCAGTATTCGAGGAGACAAAGGGATGCGCCCCAACCCGCTGCGTTCGATCTGGCAATCCGGCGGAGCCGCCGTGAATGGCTGGCTCGCCATTGCGAACAGCTTCTCCGCCGAGACGATGGCGAATCAGGGCTTCGACTCGCTAACGATCGACCTCCAACATGGCGTCGTCGACTACCAGGCGATGGTGACGATGTTGCAGGCGGTGTCGACCACGCCCACGGTTCCGATCGTGCGCGTGCCGTGGCTCGAGCCGGGAATCATCATGAAGACGCTCGATGCGGGCGCGTATGGCGTGATCTGTCCGATGGTCAACACCCGTGAAGAGGCGCAAAAACTCGTCGCTTACACGCATTACGCGCCACGCGGAGTGCGCAGCTTCGGGCCGATTCGGGCGTTTCTCTACGGCGGCGCCGATTATCCGCAGCACGCAAACGACACCATCGTTGCCTTCGCGATGATCGAGACTGCCGCCGCGCTCGACAATCTGGACGACATCCTGTCGGTCGAGGGTCTCGATGGGATCTACATCGGCCCCTCGGATTTGTCGATTTCGCTGGGATGCAAGCCTGCCATGGACGAGTTGGAGCCCAAGGTATCGCAAGCGGTGGATCACATCCTGGCGCGTGCCAAAGCGCATCGTGTCGTTCCCGCTATCCACAATCTCGGTCCCGACGCCGCGCTCGCCCGCATCGCCAAAGGCTTTCAATTCGTCACGGTGAGCTCGGATGCACGACTGATGGCGGCGGGCGCACAACAAGTGATCGCCCGGATGCGCACCCGCGAATCTCCGAAGAGCGCAGGGAGCTACTGAGCGTTGTCGACCTTCACACCGAACCAGCGCTACCCCGATCCTGCGCTGCAGATTCTCGACCCGAGCTTCACCAGGTACCGGATCTACAGCAGCACGGTCGAGCAGGTGGCCACCGGCATGCGCTGGGCCGAGGGACCCGTCTACTTTCCTGGCGCGAATGGCGAGCGGGGCTACGTGCTGGTCAGCGACATTCCCAACAACCGCATCATGAAGTTCGATGAAAGGACCGGGGCATTCACGCTGTTTCGCGCGAATGCCAACTACGCGAACGGCAATACGCGCGACCGTCAGGGACGCCTGATCACTTGCGAGCATTCGGTGACCCGCCGCATCACTCGTACCGAACCCGATGGCAAGATCACCGTGCTCGCCGACAAGTTCGAAGGGAAGCGCCTGAATGCGCCGAACGATATCGTCGTCAGGTCCGACGACAGCATCTGGTTCACCGATCCGTTGTTCGGCATCAGCGGCGAATGGGAAGGCGCGCGCGCCAAGCCCGAGCAGGCGACGACCAACGTCTATCGTCTCGGCACCGACGGCAAGCTCACCGCGGTGATCACCGACCTCTTGAATCCCAACGGACTCGCGTTCTCTCCCGACGAAAAGAAGCTCTATGTCGTCGAATGGCGCGGGACGCCCAACCGCAGCATCTGGGCCTACGAGGTGAATGCCGACAGCACGCTCACCAACAAAGTGAAGCTGATCGATGCCGCCGATCAGGGCGCGCTCGACGGCTTCAGGGTGGATCGCGACGGCAACCTATGGTGCGGCTGGGGCAGCAACGGTGCATTGAACGCCGAGCCTACCGACGTGGGCGGTCGCAAGGTCTATACGCTGCGCGGCAAATCGGAAGATCTCGATGGCGTCATGGTGTTCAGCGCGCAGGGCAAGGCGCTCGCGCACATCCGGCTTCCCGAGCGCTGTGCGAATCTATGCTTCGGCGGTCCGAAGAACAACCGCCTCTACATGGCAAGTTGTCATTCGCTGTACGCCTACTACGTGGAGGCGCACGGGGCGGTGTGACGGCGCACCGGAGCGTCAGGCGAGCTGATCGGCGACGAGCCGCACCGTATAGCCGCCCGACTTCTCGTCCCGCTCGAGCGTGACAAGTCCGCGCGATTGCGCCTCTTCCAGCATCTGGTTGAACGAGCGAAAGCCGTAGTACGACTCGTTGAACCCGGGCTTCACGCGCTTTAGCGCCTGCTTCACCATCGAGCCCCACACCTTGTCGTCGCCCGTTCGCATGCCGGCGAGCGCTTCGACGGTTTCGGTGATGAGCTCGAGTCCCTCCTGCACGCGATCCTCTTCATTGCGGGGCGTGCCGACTTGGTCGGACGCCTCCGTCACAGATGTTTCCGTGATCGCTTCGGCTGAAGCGGACGACGACTTCGTCGCGCGCTTGCGCGGCGGTTTCTTGTCGCCGTTCGTTTTCGCGGCGACCTTCGCCGTTTTCCTGACGCCGCGCTTCTTCTGCTCGCGCACGAGATCGTCGTAGTAGATGAACTCGTCGCAGTTCGCGATCAAAAGGTCCGACGTTGAATTCTTCACGCCGACGCCGACGACGGTCTTCGCGTTCTCACGCAATTTGCTGACGAGCGGCGAGAAATCGGAGTCGCCGCTGATGATGACGAACGTGTCGACGTGCGCCTTGGTGTAGCAAAGATCGAGCGCGTCGACGACCATGCGAATGTCCGCGGAATTCTTTCCCGACTGGCGCACGTGTGGAATCTCGATCAGCTCGAAGTTCGCCTCGTGCATCGGCGCCTTGAACGCCTTGTAGCGCTCCCAGTCGCAATACGCCTTCTTGACGACGATGCTGCCTTTCAGGAGCAACCGCTCGAGCACACGCTTGATGTCGAACTTGTCGTATTCGGCGTCGCGAACGCCCAAGGCGATGTTCTCGAAGTCGCAGAACAGCGCCATGCTGGTGAGGTCGGGTGAATTGGGCATATCGGAGCGCACGATAGCAAACCATGCGGGGCACCCGCACCCGGGCGCTACACTCGCGTCCGTGTCCGAGCCGCTACCACACCTATCGCTTATAGAGACGCGTGTACTCGGCGTGCTGGTCGAAAAGCAACATACGGTGCCGGATACGTATCCCCTGACATTGAACGCGCTTGTCGCAGGATGCACGCAAAAGACGAGCCGCGATCCGATCCTCGACGTCGGCACGGCCGATGTGCAGGCAGCCATCGATCACTTGCGTCAGCTTTCGCTCGTCGTCGAGACGAGTGGCGGACGCGTCATGCGCTATGCACACAACATCGGCCGCGTGCTGGGCGTTCCGACCGAAGTGGTTGCGCTCCTTGCGACCTTGATGTTGCGCGGGCCGCAAACGTCCGGTGAAATCCGGCAGAGCGCCGAGCGACTGCATCGCTTCGCCGATATCTCGTCGGTCGAGGCGTATCTCGACGAGCTCTCGCGGCGAGCGGCGGGTGCGTTGGTCATCGAGCTTACGCGAAGTCCCGGAACGCGCGAGACGCGCTGGATGCATCTGTTGTCGGGCCCGCCTGCTCAACAACCCGTAAATTATGCAACAACGTCCGGCGATGCGCCGAAAAGCAGCGACCTCGTCACGCTGAGGCAAGACGTCGATGCGCTGCAACGCGAAGTCGCGGATCTTCGTGCATCGCTTGGTCGCGTGATGAACGAGCTCGGACTTTCGCGATGATTGGTATGCTGTCGCACTGACTCGATAGGAGAACTGACATGGGACTTCTGGACGGAATTCTGGGCAGCGTGCTCGGCGGCGTCGCGCGGGGCGGGCTCGGACGCGGCGGTTTGGGGCGCTCGAGCGGCGGAGGGCTCGGCGGTGTCGCCACGGCTGCGATCATCGGGCTTGCGCTGCAGCTGCTTCAACGCAATGGAGGCATCGAAGGCGTGCTAGGCAAGCTGCGTCAGCAAGGACACGCGAAAGAAGCCGATTCGTGGGTGGGCACGGGACAGAACATGCCCGTGTCGCCCGATGTGCTGTCGCAAATTTTCGGTCGCGATCAGGTCGCGAGCGCCGCGCAGCAAATGGGCGTCGATCCGGACGCGGCGATGGGTGGCCTCGCCGACGTATTTCCCGAAGTCGTCAATCAGATGACCCCGCAGGGTCGTGTCGAAAGCGGCAGCGACGATCTCGTTGCACGGGCCCTCGAGGAGCTGCAGCAGCGCGGCCATAGCTAGCCTCGCGCGTGGAGCAGCCGTCGTTTGTCACGGCCGTTGTCCTCGGGATCGTCGAAGGGCTCACTGAATTCCTGCCGATCTCGTCGACCGGTCATCTGATCGTCGCCGGGTCGCTGTTGGGTTTCGTCGGAGCGAAGGCTAAGGTGTTCGAGATCGCGATCCAGTCGGGCGCGATGCTCGCCGTGCTGTGGGAATACCGCGCGCGGTTTTCGAGCGCGATCGTGAATGCGTTTCGTGACGCGCGTGCGCGACGCTTCATCGTCAATCTGATCATCGCATTCATTCCAGCGGCGGTGCTCGGTCTCTTGCTGGGCAGTCGTATCAAGAGCGTGCTTTTCAACCCGATCGCCGTTGCAATCGCCTTCATCGTGGGTGCATTCGTGATTTTGTGGGCCGAGCGAAGGCACCGGATGAACGTCGCGACTGTGCGTGTCGAATCCGTCGATGACATGCGCTGGAGCGATGCGTTGAAAGTGGGCATCGCGCAGACGTTCGCCCTGATTCCCGGGACGTCCCGCTCTGGCGCGACGATCATCGGCGGAATGTTGTTCGGCCTGTCGCGCAAGACTGCGACCGAGTTCTCGTTTTTTCTCGCTGTTCCGACGCTGATCGCAGCGGGCGTTTATTCGCTGTGGAAGGATCGCGCGCTTCTTTCGTCGACCGACTTGCCGTCGTTTGGCGTCGGCTTCGTCGTATCGTTCATCGCCGCGCTTTTGTGCATACGCTGGCTGATCCGCTACGTGAGTCGTCACGATTTCGCGCCGTTCGCCTGGTATCGCATCGCGTTCGGGCTCGTGATTCTCGCGACCGCGTGGGGCGGCGTCGTTCGCTGGGAATGACGCTACGATCGCATGCCGCGATCGGACCGTTGTTCGCAGTCATCGGCGTTCTCGGCTTCTCGTTCAAGGCGATTCTGGTCAAGCTCGCCTACGCGGCGCACCCGGTCCTCGACGCTGCCACGCTTCTCACCTGGCGAATGATTTATGCGGCGCCGCTGTTCACGCTGATGGCCTGGTTCGCCGAGCGACAGCCCGGGGCAATTCGAATGCAGCGACGGGACGTGCTCACGGTGATTGGCCTCGGCTTTATCGGGTACTACCTGTCGAGCTATCTCGACTTCGCCGGCCTTCATTACATCACGGCATCCCTCGAGCGGCTGATAGTGTTCACCTACCCGGCAATCGTCGTGCTGCTGTCGGCATTCATTTATCGAAAGCCCGTGACGCGTCGCACGTTGATCGCGCTGGTGCTTTGCTACATCGGCGTCGTGCTGGTTTTCCTGCACGACTTGCGCGTTGCCGACAGTGGCCGCGATGTCGCACTCGGTGGGTTTCTGGTGTTTATGAGCGCGATTCTTTATGCCATCTATCTGGTATTCGCAGGACCGGCCATCGCGCGGCTTGGCAGCCAGCGTTTCATCGCATGGGCGATGCTCACGTCATCGGTGTTCGTGTTCGGGCAGTTCGCGTTGATTCACCCGATCACATCGCTCGCGATTCCGCCCGCCGTTCACTGGCTCTCGCTCACGATGGCGGTCTTTTCGACGGTGCTGCCAACGTGGCTGATGGCCGAAGCGCTGAAGCGAATCGGCGCCAGTCGCGCCTCCATCGTCGGATCACTGGGGCCGGTCTTCACGATCGGGTTCGGCGCGATGCTATTGGACGAGCCCATGCACGCAATCCAGCTCGCCGGCGCCGCACTGGTGCTCGCGGGCGTCTGGCAGGTCACGCAAAAGCCCTCGACTGCGCGCGAAGCGCAGACGACTGCAAGCCCGTGACCTCGCAATGCGACGGAGTAAAATTTGTCGTTTCGCATTGGAGACGATCGCATGGCCCCCGATACGCGTGAAAGCGCAGCGCCCGCGCTGAAGGATCCAACGCTGCTTCGCCAGCAGTGCTATTTGAACGGCCAATGGATCGATGCCGACGGCGGCGCGACGATGCCCGTGCACGATCCCGCCACCGGACGCACGATCGGCGCGCGTCCGGTGATGAAGGCCGCCGAAACCAAGCGTGCGATCGAAGCAGCGCATGCCGCGTTTCCCTCATGGCGCAAGAAGACTGCGAAAGAGCGCAGCACGATCCTGCGCAAATGGTACGAGCTGATCGTCGCGAATCAGGACGATCTCGCGCTTATTCTCACTACCGAGCAAGGCAAGCCGCTGACCGAATCGAAGGGCGAGATCGTCATCGGCGCTGCCTACGTCGAATGGTTCGCCGAAGAGGCGCGGCGCGTGTACGGCGATGTCATTCCGACGATCGCCAACGATCGCCGACTCGTGGTCGTGAAGGAGCCGGTCGGCGTCTGTGCTGCCATCACACCGTGGAACTTTCCGCATTCGATGATCACGCGCAAAGTCGCGCCGGCACTCGCCGCGGGATGCACGGTCGTGATCAAGCCCGCGGAGGCAACGCCGTTCTCGGCACTTGCGCTGGCCGAGCTCGCGCATCGTGCAGGATTTCCGCCGGGTGTTTTGAACGTGCTCACCGGCGTTGCCAGGGAAATCGGCGGGGAGATGACGAGCAACCCGCTCGTGCGCAAGATTTCGTTCACCGGCTCGACCGAGATCGGGCGCCTGTTGATGCAACAAGCGGCGCCCACGATCAAGAAGATCTCGCTCGAGCTTGGCGGCAACGCGCCGTTCATCGTGTTCGACGACGCGGACCTCGACGCGGCGGCCGAGGGCGCGATCATTTCCAAATATCGCAATGCCGGGCAAACATGCGTGTGCACGAATCGATTTTTCGTGCATCGCGACGTGCACGACGCCTTCTCCGAAAAGTTCGCCGCGAAAATCCGCGGCTTGAAAGTCGGCCCTGGCACCGAATCCGGCGTGACGCAAGGACCGCTGATCGACAAGGCCGCGCTTGCGAAAGTGGAGGAGCACGTCGCCGATGCCACGCAACAAGGCGCGCGCATCGCAGTGGGTGGCAAGCGACATGCGCTCGGCGGAACATTCTACGAGCCCACGCTGATCACCGGCGTCACGCCCAAGATGAAGGTGTTCCGCGAAGAGACGTTCGGGCCGGTTGCGCCGCTGATTCCGTTCTCGACGGACGACGAAGTCATCGAGCTCGCCAATCGTACCGAGTTCGGGCTTGCTTCCTATTTCTACTCACGCGACCTTGCGCGCGCGTGGCGCGTCGCCGAAGCGCTCGAATACGGGATGGTCGGCGTCAACACCGGCCTCATTACAACCGAAGTCGCGCCGTTCGGCGGCGTCAAACAGTCGGGAATCGGTCGCGAAGGCTCGAAATACGGAATCGAGGAGTACGTCGAAGTGAAATACGTTTGTTTCGGCGGAATCGGCGGCTGACGTCAGCTGCCGAGCTTGCGCGCGCGAGTTTGCTCGCGCGCGGTAGGCAACTCGCTGGCCATCGCCACGTAGCGCGCGCCGGTTTCGGTGCCTTCCGAAGCGGCCTGTGCCACCCAGCGCAGCGTGCTGCGCCACCCGTCGAATCCGTGCAGCGATACCGCGCTTGCAAGCAATGCGAGCGCAGCGGCGGCAAGATAGCGTTGCGTTTTCACGATTACTCCTCGTTCGTCTTCATATGCGGGCCGGACCCGACTGCTTCAAGCACGAGCTCGCGCGGAACGTATTCGCTTGGGGCAACGTTCGCTGCTTTGACTTCGGCCTGCATCTGCGAATGAACGCGATTCATCGTTGCTTCGCCGAGAACGATGATCACGCCGACGAGGACGATCGCGGCCGCGGATGCGCATGCGTCCTGAAAGCGTGATTCGCGGTCGCGGTTTTCGAGCGGTTCCATGTGATCTCCAATAAAGACATTCCGGTGCCGGTGATCCGGTCCGGGTCGCTCGCCCTAGATGCGGGTCAGGCGATCGATGGAGTCACTTTAGGGAGGCGAGCGCGCCTGAGGGAATCGCCTATTCGGGTGGGGAAACGCGGAAAATTCGCACGTCGGGGGTGAAATAGTGGCGCGTAACCGCCGCCAACTACCAGCCCAGGGGCAACTTGCGGTGAATCGTGATCGTCCGATCCTCGACCGACAGATAGCCACCGCCGATCAGATCCTTCATCAGCTTGCCGATCATGTCGCGCGAGGCGCCGACGCGCGCGGCGATCTCCTGTTGCGTCAGCCGCTCGGGAATCACCCATTTCGAATCGACCGGCTGGGCGAGCGTGGTCAAGAGCCGCACGAGCCTGCCGTACACATCCGACAGGGCGAGGCTTTTCTCGTTCTCGGTGGCGACGCGCACGCGATGGATCAGCTTTTCGATCAGGTGCCAGGCGAAGTCGGGATGCGCGAGCAGAAACTCGCGAAACTGCGCGCGATTGACGACCGCGCAGGTGGTCGCCTCGACGGTCATCACCGACGCAGAGCGCGGCTCCCCGTCGAGACTCATCTCGCCCACGTATTCGCCGGCACCGTGGAAGTCGATGACGACCTCCTTGCCTTCAGCGTTGCTCGCGTACACCTTCACGCGACCTGACAGGATCACATAGAGCGCGTCGCCGACCTCGCCCTCGTTGATCAGCACCGAATTCTTGGGGAAGGAACGCGTGACACCGCTCGCCGCTATCTGCGCGAGCGTCGCGTCGTTGAGTGATGACACGGCAGAAGTCGTTGTCACTTCGATGGCCCCAAGCGTCGAACAATCGTAGCACGCGCGATCAGTCGCTTGCGGCGCGATCGACCCATTGTTTCAGCAGATCGTCGCGCGCGCGCAGGCAATGCCGCCGCGCCACTTCTCCCGCTTTCGCGACATCACGACGCTCGAGGTGACGCAGCAGCGCGCGATGCTCGCTGACGATGCCGTCGACACGCCCGCGACCATAGCCGAAGCGCACCCGCAGCGCGTCGGCGAGAACGCGTCCGTGAGCGAGAATACGTACTGCCTCGGGGTTGTCCGCCGTCGCGTTGATGATCTCGTGAAAGCGACGGTTTGCGCCGACGAGGCTCGTGACATCGTTTGAGCCCGCGGCTTCGAATTCCTCTGCAGCACGCTTCAGCGATCGCAACGTCTCGCCATTGATCCGCTCGGCG
The DNA here is from genome assembly GCA_035536295.1 of Casimicrobiaceae bacterium. Taxonomy (GTDB): domain Bacteria; phylum Pseudomonadota; class Gammaproteobacteria; order Burkholderiales; family Casimicrobiaceae; genus VBCG01. The sequence goes on along the minus strand of DATLOI010000047.1, from coordinate 45,945 downwards.
CAGCGCTCGCTCAGCAACGCCTCGATCGCGCCGCGCACATCGTAGAAATTGCGAATGAAGCGCCGATCGACGCCGCGAATGACGGCGCCCCGGTGCGGATGCACGTCCAGTACGCCCTCGCCTTCGAGCTCACGCAGCGCTTCGCGAACCGGCATGTGGCTCACTCCGCAAAGCTCGGCGAGGTCGTCGATCTTGAGCCGTTGACCCGGAGACAAGTCGCCGGCCAGGATGCGCCGTCTCAACTCGTCGGCAACACGCGTGGCCGTCGTCGCCGACAGCTCGACGAGGGTGCGTGAAGCGGCAGCGCTCACTGCGGCTCCAGCCCGACGTCCTTGATGATCTTCGCGTAACGCTTCGACTCGGCGCGCAACAACGCGTCGAACGCTTCGGGCGTGCTCGCGACGACATCGGCGCCCATCGAGACGAGCTTTTCGCGCACATCCGGCTCCTTGAGCGCCTCGGCGATATCACGGTTGAGCTTGTCGATGATCGGCTTCGGCACTTTCGCGGGTGCGATCACGCCGCCCCAGGAGGTCATCGCGTAACCTTTGACGCCGGCCTCGTCGAGCGTGGGCACGTCGGGCCACAACGTGGCGCGATTCGCACCGCAGACAGCGAGAAGTTTCATACGGCCCGCCTTGACGTGTGGCGTGACCGCGGCCACTGCATCGAACATCACCTGAACATTGTTGGCGAGAAGATCGGGATGCGCGGACGAGCTCCCCTTGTACGGAATCTGCGTCATCTTCGTACCGGTGAGTTGCATGAACACTTCGGCGAACAAATGCGGATTTCCGCCCGGACCCGTCGATGCGTAATCGATCTTGCCCGGTTTCGATTTCAAAAGCGCCACAAGCTCGGCAACGCTGTTGACGCCGAGCGCAGGATTGACGACGAGCCCGAGCTGCACGTTCGCCGTGTGCGTGATCGGCTGCAAGTCGTTCAACGTGTCGAACGGAATCACTTTGTACGAATACGGATTGCCGACGTGCGAGCTGGCGACGAGACCGAGCGTATAGCCGTCGGGTGGCGCCTTGGCGATCATTTCGGTGCCGATGATGCCGTTGGCGCCTGCCTTGTTCTCGACGACGACCCCCTGTCCCCATTTCTTCGCAAGCTTGTCGGCGATCAGGCGTGCGGTGATGTCGGACGCGCCGCCGACGGGATACGGGACGATGATGCGGACCGGTCGCGAGGGATAGTCCTGTGCGAATGCGCTGGCGGAGACCGCCAACGCAAGTGCGAGCGGCAATAGCGAACGAATGCGTGTGCGAAGCATCGAAAATTCTCCTAGGTTAGTTCCGAGACACCACGTTAATAGGCAGGCTTCATTGGGAACCACCCCGGTCGGCGTGGATCGAGGTAGGCGCCCTCGATCGTGTCGACGCGAAAGCGTGTGAGCGCGTCTTCGTCGACGTCGACGCCAAGACCAGGCCGCTCGCGAACGTCGAGCGTGCCGCGATCGATGACGAACGGCTCGTTGATGATGTCCGCGGCAAGATGCTGATGCTCGCAATCGATCGCAATCGAAAGATTCGGAATACTCGCCGCAAGGTGCAAGTACGCCGATTGCGACAAGCCCAGCTCGCCGCCGCTGTGCAGCGTTACCGGGATGCCGACCGACTCGCAGATCGCGGCTCCCTTGATCACGGGCCATAACCCGCCGGCTTCGTGCGGATCGAGAAGGATGACGTCGGCCGCTTGTGCGCGGACGATGTTGCCGACGTCCTGCAACGTGTACGCACTTTCATCGAGCGCGATCGGAACGCTTTGCGATGCCCGCAACGCGGCATGCCCGGCAAGATCGTCGAGCTCGAGCGGCTGCTCGATATAGGTCGGATCGAATTCCGCGAGTCGTCGGCATTGGCGCTTCGCGGTTCCCGGCGTCCACGCACCATTCACATCGAGGCGCAGCGGCGCGTCGGGACCGATTGCCTCGCGAACGAGGCGCGTAAGCGCGATGTCCGAGCGCTCGTCGTAGCCGATCTTCAACTTGAAAGTCTCGTAGCCGCTATCGAGATACCGTTGCGTCTTCTCGGCGAGACGGGCACGATCACTTTCCAGAAGGTACGCGGCCAAGGGAATGCGAGTGCGCCACCGGCCACCCCACAATCGAAACAGCGGCTGTCCGCAGGCTTTGCCGAACGCGTCCCACATTGCCATCTCGACGGCGCACATTGCCATCACCGCCGCGCGCTTGTGATGGTAATAACCTGCGCCGAGCACATGGCGATGAAAGCGCTCGACCTCGTCGACGCCATGGCCGATCGCATGCGGGATGACGACGCGATCGAGCACGCCGGGAATCGCATCGAGAAGCGCGATCGTTTCGCCCCAGCCGACGAGGCCCCCTTGCGTTCGCAGCCGGACGACGAGTCGCGTGACGCTGCTTCGCACGCCGGACGCCCACGTCATCTCGTCTCGCAGCGGAATGCGCAAAAGCCAGCGGTCAATCGCATCGATGCGAAGGTCGGGCGAATCGGTCCCGGCCCGTTCCATCCGATGCCTTGGTGACTGATCCATCCGATGACCGGCTGACTGATCCATCCGGCGTCCCATCGCAGCGTTGATCCAGCGTTCAGTTTATTGATTTTTGATCAAATATCAATACCTCACCCCGGAGCCCCTGGGGTGAGCCGCGGGCGCCCTAACTTTCGGAAACATTTTCAGCCTTGCATCGCGGCGCAACGTTCACTACTCTCGGCGACTCGTCATGAATCCTGCGGGCATGACGAAAACGAAGCGCGGCCGGTCAAGGCGCGCGCGCATTCGCGAGATCATCGCGCTTACTTCAGTAGAGGAGCACCATCGTGAAATGTCATTCAACGTACCGGCAGGCAGCCGCTTTGGCCGGCGCGTTCATGCTGTTGATCGCGCTAAACGCGCAAGCGCAGCCGGCGCCGGCGCCGGCGAAGAGCGAGCCGCGGCGTCCGGACGTCATTTTCGTCCCGACTCCCGAGGAAGTCGTCGAAGAAATGCTGAAAGTCGCGAACGTCACGGGCAAGGACGTACTTTACGATCTCGGCTCGGGTGACGGGCGCATCCCGATCACCGCGGCGAAAAAGTTCGGCACGCGAGGTTTGGGCATCGATATCGACCCGCAGCGCGTCAAGGAAGCCAACGAGAACCTCGCGAAGTCGGGCGTCGGCGACAAGGTCAAGTTCATCCAGGGGGATCTTTTCGAGCTGGACCTATCACCGGCCACGGTGATCACGCTGTATTTGTTGCCTGCTCTCAACCTCAAGCTTCGACCGACGCTGTTCAAGCTGAAGCCGGGCACTCGCATCGTGTCCCACGACTTCGACATGGGTGATTGGAAGCCGGACAAGCAGCTCAAGGTGGGCAACCGCAATGTGTATTTCTGGACCGTTCCGGTCGGCGGCAAGTACACGAAGACGACGCAGTGAAACGCAGGCAATTCAACGCAGCCGTCGCAGCGGCTGCGTTGTTGTTCGCGGCGCCAGGCTGCTCGCAGACCGTCGCGCCGGCGCCCTCTCGTGCGCCAGACGTTCCTTACGAGCCGTCCCCGCCGAACATCGTTCGCGCGATGCTGGATCTCGCGAACGTCGGTGCGACCGACATCGTGTACGACCTGGGGTCTGGCGACGGACGCATCGTCATTGCCGCAGCACGCGATTTCGGAGCAAGGGCGGTTGGCATCGATATTGATCCCGTGCGAATCGCCGAGTCGAATGCAAATGCGCGCGTAGCCGGCGTGGCCGATCGCGTGCGCTTCATTCAGGGAGATCTCTTCGCCGCCGACTTTAGCGAGGCGACCGTGATTACGCTGTTTTTGTGGCCGCACATCAACATGAAGTTGCGCCCGCAGCTATTGAAGCTGAGGCCGGGCACGCGCATCGTGTCGCACGTTCACGATCTCGGCGATTGGGCGGCGGATCGAACGATTCGCGTTCGCATCGATAGCGAAGGGCGAGAGCGGACGCTTTACTTGTGGGTCGTGCGGCCGTCCTGATTGCGCGTTGCTTCAGTCATAGCGCCGGCGGTCGTCGATCACCTTGCCGTCGTTGGCGAGCGAACCCGGCTCGCACGCGAGGACTTCGCCGCGCAACTTCGTGACGTCGCGGATCGACGCGATGATCGCGTCCGCGGCGAAGCGCGCGTCGCGTGTTTCCACGTGCAGCGTCATGCGATCCTGTCCACCCGGATTGTCGACGACCAGACGCGCGCGAGCGATCTCGGGATGGCGCGCAGCGACCGCGGCAACCTGTCCGGGATGCACGAACATTCCCTTGACCTTGGTCGTCTGATCGGCGCGCCCCATCCAGCCTTTGATGCGCACATTGGTGCGTCCGCATGACGAATGACCCGCGAGCACGGCGGATAGATCACCGGTGCCAAAGCGAATCAACGGATAGTCGTGATTGAACAATGTGGTGACGACGACCTCGCCAACTTCGCCTTCCGGAACCGGCTCATTGGTTCCGGGTCGTACGATTTCGACGAGCACGCCCTCGTCGACGATCAATCCTTCGCGCGCAGGGCTTTCGTAAGCAATGTTGCCGAGATCCGCCGTCGCATACGCTTGATAGCCGGCGATGCCGCGTGCAGCGAGCCAATCGCGAAGCGAAGGCGGAAACGGCTCGGCCGACACGAGTGCTTTTTTCAACGTCGGCAGCTTGACGCCGAGCTCATCGGCCTTTTCGAGAATGATCTTGAGAAACGACGGTGTGCCTGCGTAACCGGCTGCACCAAGCTCCGCAATCGCCTGCACCTGCATCTCGGTTTGACCGACGCCGCCCGGACACACGGTGCAACCGAGCGCATGCGCGCCGGTCTCGATCATCGATCCGGCTGGCGTCAAGTGATAGGCGAAACAGTTGTGCAGAAGATCGCCGCGGCGAAATCCCGCCGCGAAAAGCGCACGGGCGATCCGCCACCAGTCGCTCGCGCGACCTTCGGGCTCGTAGATCGGTCCAGGAGACGAAAACACGCGCGCGATCTCGCCCCATTGCGTTGCAGCCAATCCGCCGAAGGGTCGTGAACTCTTTTGCAGATCGAGAAGCTGCGATTTGCGCGTGACCGGCAATTTCGCAAGCGCTGCGCGAGTCGTGATCGCTTGCGGGTCGACGTCGGCAAAGAGGCGCGCGAATGCCGGCGCACCGGCCTTTGCATGCGCAATCTGTCGCGACAATGCCGCCATGATCTCGCGCTCGCGAACCTCGGGGGGTCGCGTTTCGAGCGCGTCATAGTGCTCGCTGGTCGCGATCATCGATGAGCTCCGAGCGCGGCTTCACGTGCTTTTTTCGTAAGCCTCGCAGCCACCAGCGCATGCGATCGCGCAAGCAACGCTTTCGCTTCCTTCACGGGCAGCGCATTGCCGCGCTCGAGCAGCACCCAATGGGCACGCGCGAGATACGGCGCTGGAATGACGCCGTCACGATCGGTCAGTTCGAGAAAGCGCTCGTCATCGACTTTGAAGGAGACGCCGCGCGCCTTGCCGCCTTCGATGCCGAACACCGCGAACATGCGGCCGCCGACGCTGTAGCACTCGTCCGCGCCCCATTTAATGTCACGAGTAGCGCCTGGAAGCGACGCGCAGTGCTTGCGCAACGTGTCGAAGCCTCCGCGGTCCACTTTGTCAAAACGCATAGCGTTCAGTCGGCCTTGGCGCAGGATTCGTCTTGGCGTCGATCCCCATCGTCGATGGGGCCCCTCGCCGCGTGACTCACGCGCGCGCTCACGCGAGCCAGCGTTTACGGCGACGGTAGTGTTTGACGTCCCTGAAGCTCTTGCGACCCAGGGTCGACAGGCCGAGATAGAACTCCTTGACGTCCTCATTCTTGGCTAGATCGGACGCGACGCCGTCCATGACGACGCGGCCGTTTTCCAGAATGTAGCCGTAGCTTGCAAACCGCAGCGCGACCATCGTGTTCTGCTCAGCGAGCAGGAACGACACACGCTCCTTGCTGTTGAGATCGCCGACGATCGCGAAGATTTCCTCGACGATCTGCGGCGCCAGTCCCATCGACGGCTCGTCCAGCAGGATCATCGATGGATGCGCCATGAGCGCACGGCCGATCGCAGTCATTTGCTGCTCGCCACCCGACGTATAGCCGGACTGGCTCGTTCGCCTTTGCTTCAAGCGCGGAAAATAGTGATAGACGCGCTCGAGCTCGTTGCGAAGCTCGCCGCGCGAAATCTTGCGCGTGAACGCGCCGGTCAAAAGATTCTCTTCGACCGTCAAATGCTGGAAGCAGTGACGGCCTTCCATGACCTGACACACACCGAGCCGAACGAGCTCATTCGGCGTGAGCTTGTCGACGCGACGGCCGCGGAACTCGATCGTTCCCTTGGTCACATCGCCGCGCTCGGCGCGCAATAGATTCGAGATTGCTTTCAGGGTCGTCGTCTTACCGGCCCCATTGGCACCCAACAACGCAACAATGCCCCCGTCGGGAACTTGCAGTGAGACGCCCTTCAGCACGAGGATCACGTGATCGTAGATGACCTCGATGTTGTTGATGACGAGGACCGGCGCGGTCGCCGGTGCAGGCTGAGCAGTCATAATCGTCACCCAGACGTTTCGACCCGCCGCCGTTGCGGCGGGTCGATAGCCTGTTTCACCTTTGTAGGTTTTGTCTAACCCGCGGATTCCTTGCTGCAATCCCGCGGAGTGATGCCTTTCTCCTTCGCGTACGCCGCCGCCGACTGCTCGATCATCGGCCGCACCAGATCCTTGTCGGGCTGGATCCAGTCGGTGATCACCTTCCACTGCTTGCCGTCCCATTGCTGGAACTTGACCGCGCCGCCGCCCTCGTGGTCCAGGCAAGTCACCTTGAGTGGCTGCATGAAGCCGCTCGCGCCGAGCTGCTTCAGCTTCGCCTCGTCGATCACGAGGTTCTCGAGGCCCCAGCGGATCTGCTCGCCGGTCATCGGCTTGCCCTTGCCGTACTTCTCCTGCGCCTTGCGGATCGCCTCGACGCTCAGGATGCCGTGCACGACGCCGCGGTTGTAATAGATGCTGCCGATCCGCGTTTCGTCATCCATCTCCCCCTTACCCTTTGCGTACACGTGCTTGCGGATCTCCTGCACGACAGGGAAGTTCGAGCCCGCGACGTTGAAGCCTGCCGCGATGTAACCCTTCGCCGCGTCACCGGCCGGAATCGTGTCTTCCTCCGCACCCGACCACCACACGCCGATGATCTTCTCGCGCGGGAAGCCGGTCTTCGCCGCCGCCTTTAACGCCACCGGATTCATCACGCCCCAGCCTCGCAGGATCACCCAGTCGGGTTTGATCTGCCGGATCTGCAGCCACTGTGCGCCCTGCTCGTTGCCAGGATGGGGAACGGCGATGTGCGTGACCGCGAAGCCGTACTTCTTGGCCTGCGCGTCGAGGACCGGGATGGTTTCCTTGCCGTAGGCCGAGTCGTGATAGATGTTCACGATCTTCTTGCCGTTGAGCTTGTCCATCCCCCCTTCCTTGCTGCCGCTGAACTTGATCTTCGCGGTGTTCTGCGACCAGTAGTTCGTGATCAGCGGGAAGATGTACGGGAACACGCGACCGTCGCTCGCATCGGTGCGGCCGTAGCCGACCGAGACGATCGGGATCTTGTCGACCAGCGCCTTGTCGATCAGCGAGTACGTGATGCCGGTGGAGAGCGGGTGCACCATCGTCGCGCCCGTCGGTCCCTTCTTCTTCTGCCGTTCGTAGCACTCGACGCCGCGCGCGTTGTTGTACTCGGTCTCGCACTTCTCGTAGGTGAGCTTGGTGCCGTTCACGCCGCCGTCACGCGCGTTGATCATGTTCACGTAGTCGATGAACCCGCCGAAGATGCCCGAGCCGCCCGGCGCGTACGGACCGACCCAGTAGCCATTCATCGGGATGAATTGCTCGTTCTGCGCGGTTGCCGCGAACGGCACGCAAGCGAGTGCGGCAGCGACCAACACCGATTTCAATGCCTTCATCATTTCCTCCTCAGGAGATACAACATCTGTCGATCGTAGTCGACCCGGTAGAGCATTCGCGTCGCCGGCCCGAATGTCAACGGACCGTCGGCTGCGACAAGGGGGAGCTGCTTTGCGGAGCACGCCATCAATGAGGGAACGGCCAGAGCCGCAGCTTTTCCTTCGCGATCTGCCAGAGCCGCGCAAGGCCGTGCGGCTCGACGATCAGGAAGAAAATGATGAGCGCGCCGAATATCATCAGCTCGAGGTTGGACGTGAGTCCGGCCGGAAGCTGCACGCCGAGCGCGTGCTCGATCGGCGAGGCCATCGCGTTGAGAAAGATCGGGAACAGCACGATGAACGCGGCGCCGAGGAACGATCCGAGGATGCTGCCCATTCCGCCCAGGATGATCATGAACAGAATCCGAAACGACAGGTCGAGGTTGAAGCCTTCCGGCTCGACGGTTCCGAGATAGCAGAACGCGTACAGCGCGCCGGCGACGCCGCAGTAAAACGAGCTGACGGCGAATGCGGCGAGCTTCGTGCGCAGCATCGGAATCCCGACCACCTCGGCGGCGACATCCATGTCGCGAATCGCCATCCACGAGCGGCCGATCGCGCTCCGGACGAGGTTCTTGGCCGCAAGCGCGAGCAACGCCACGATCGACAGCGTGAGCAGGTACTTCTCGACCGGCGTATTGAACGGGATGCCGAAGATCGTCATCTGCTGCGCGTTGATCACACCCGAGCTCGAATAATTGGAGAACCAGCCGAACTTGGTGAGCGCCCACACGATGAAGAACTGCGCTGCCAGCGTCGCGACCGCGAGATAGAAGCCCTTGATGCGAAGGCTCGGGAGCCCGAACAGGATGCCGACGAGCGCCGCCGTGACCCCGGCGAGAACGAATGCGACGAGGATCGGAATGCCCGGGACGCGCAGAATGAAGTTGTACGCTGCGAACGCGCCGACCGCCATGAACGCGGCGGTACCCAGCGAGAGCTGTCCCGCGTATCCCGTAAGCAGATTCAGGCCGATCGCCGCCAGCGCGAAGATCAGAAACGGCGTGAGGATCGCCGACAGCCAGTATTGATTCGCGAGCAGCGGCACGCCGATGTAGGCGAATAGCAGGATCGCGATCACGACCACGCGATCCTGCGCGATCGGGAAGATCTGCTGGTCCGTCGCGTACGACGTCTTGAACTGTCCGGCTTCGCGATACAGCATTGTCAGGTATCAGATGTCAGGGATCAGGTATCAAACGCGGTCGATGTGCTTTTCGCCGAACAGCCCCTCGGGCCGCACGAGCAGGAACAGCAGTGCGAGCACGTACGGGAACCAGCCCTCGATGCCGCCGCCCACGAGCGGTCCGATGTACACCTCGGCGAGCTTTTCCGCGGCGCCGACGATCAGCCCGCCAACGATCGCCCCGGGGATCGATTCGAAGCCGCCGAGGATCAGCACCGGAAGCGCCTTCAGCGCGAGGAACGTCAACGCGAACTGCACGCCATTGCGCGCACCCCAGAGCAATCCGGCGACGAGCGCAACGAAGCCGGCAACCGCCCAGACGATTCCCCAGATCTGACGCAGCGGAATGCCGACGGCGAGCGCCGCCTGGTGATCGTCGGCGACCGCACGCAACGCGCGCCCGATGCGCGTCCGGTTGAAGAACAGCGCCAGCACAGTCACGAGGCCGGCGGCGATGCCCGCGGCGACGATGTCGAACTTCGAGACTCCCATTCCGGTCGCCTCCGAGATCCACGCGATAGGCTCGTCCTGGATGCCAAGGTCCAGGTTGTGCGGCTGCGCGCCCCACAGCAGCTGTGCGAGGCCTTCGATGAAGAACGTGAGACCGATCGTGGCCATGAACAGCGTGATCTGCGGCTGGTTGACCAGCGGCCGGAGCACGATGCGCTCGATCGCGAGTCCGAGCACGATCATCACGGCAAGCGTAATCAGGAGCGCGAGCCAGAAATTGACACCGAGCTTTGTAAGCGACACGCAGGTCAGCGCAGCGAAGAACACCATCGCGCCCTGCGCGAAGTTGAACACGCCCGACGCCTTGTAGATCAGCACGAAGCCGAGTGCGACCAGCGAATACATGACGCCCGAAAGCAGGCCGCCAATCAGCACCTCGGCGAAGAAGCTCATCGCGCCACGCCCAAATAAGCGTCGATGACCTTCTGGTTGCTGCGCACTTCGTCCGGCGTCCCGTCGCCGATCTTGCGGCCGTAGTCGAGCACGACGACGCGATCGCTGATGTCCATCACCACGCCCATGTCGTGCTCGATCAGGACGATCGTCGTGCCGTATTGCTCGTTGACATCGAGCACGAAGCGGCACATGTCCTGCTTTTCCTCGACGTTCATGCCCGCCATCGGCTCGTCGAGGAGCAGCATCGATGGTTCTGCGGCCAGTGCCCGCGCCAGCTCGACACGCTTTTGCAAACCGTACGGCAAGCGTCCGACGGGCGTTTTACGAATGTGCTGAATCTCTAGGAAGTCGATGATCTCCTCGACCTTCGCGCGATTGGCGAGCTCCTCGCGCCTCGCGCGTCCCAGAAACAGCGCCTGCTCGACGATCGTGGCTTTCATCTTCAAATTGCGTCCGGTCATGATGTTGTCGAGAACACTCATGCCTTTGAACAGCGCGATGTTCTGAAACGTGCGTGCCATTCCCATCGCCGCGGCTTGGTGCGTCACCATGTCGCGCCGCTCGACGTTGCGAAACGTGATCGTCCCCTGTTGCGGTCGATACACGCCGTTGATCACGTTCAGCATCGAGCTCTTGCCGGCGCCGTTCGGGCCGATGATCGCGCGGATCTCGTGCTCGCGAACGTCGAAGCTCACCTCGGAGAGCGCTTTGACGCCGCCGAATGCGAGTGAAATCTTTTCGAGACGCAGGATGACGTCGCCGACGCGACGCTCGACGCTGGTAACCGTTTCCCCGATTGCCTGATCGCGCCGCAGTGCGAGCGTTGCACCGTTTGCCATCGTGCCCTCAGGCCGCTGCCCGCTCGCGCTCGGCGACGGTCTTCGCCGACTCGATTCGCAAGTCCGCCGCGACGACGCCGCTGCGTCCGTCCTCGAACTTGACCAGCGTCTCGATGTGCTGAACCGTCTTACCGGAATACAGCGCATCGATCAGCGTTGCGTACTTCTCGCCGATGAAGCCGCGGCGCACTTTGCGCGTGCGCGTCAACTCGTCATCGTCGGGATCGAGCTCCTTGTGCAGGATCAGGAAGCGATGGATCTGCGAATCCTTCAGTGCGGAGTCGCGCGAGAGGTCCTCGTTGACCTGCACGACGCACTCTCTGACGAGCTCATAGACCTCGGACTTCGCCGCAAGGTCGGTGTAGCCGGAATAGGCAATGCCGCGCCGCTCGGCCCAGTTCCCGACCGATCCGGCATCGATGTTGACGAACACGCATACCTCGTCACGATCGTGACCGAAGGCAACGGCTTCCTTGATATGCGGGAAAAACTTGAGCTTGTTCTCGACGTAGTTCGGCGCGAACATCGCGCCATTCGCAAGCCGCCCGACATCCTTCGCGCGGTCGATGATCTTCAAATGCCCGTCGCTGTCGAAGTAGCCGGCGTCGCCGGTGTGAATGTAGCCGGTCGCGTCGATCGATTCCGCAGTCGCGTCGGGGCGCTTGTAGTACTCCTTCATCAGCATCGGGCCGCGCACCAGCACTTCGCCCGATTCGGCGATTTTCACTTCGACATTCGGCGCCGGTTTCCCGACACTGTCGAACTTCACGGCGCCGTCGGGCTGCAGGCACGCGTAGGCGCACGTCTCGGTCATGCCGTAAAGCTGCTTCAGATTGATGCCGATGCTGCGATAGAAGCGGAAGAGCTCGGGACCGATCGCAGCACCCGCGGTCAGCGCCACGCGAATGCGGCTCATGCCGAGGACGTTGCGCAGCGGCCCGTAGACGATCACATTGCCGATCGCGTAAAGCGCACGGTCGATAAGCGACACCTCGCGCCCATCGAGAATGTCCGGCCCGACGCGACTCGCAAGGTCGGTGAACTTCGCGAACAGCCACTGCTTGATCGCGCTTGCATCCTCCATGCGAATTCGCACTTGCGTCAGCAAGCGCTCGAAAACCGCCGGCGGCGCGAAGTAATAAGTCGGCCCGATCTCACGCAAGTCGGTCATCACCGTATCGGCCGACTCGGGGCAATTGGTCGTGAAGCCGGCGTAGACCCACTGCGCGATCGAGAACAAATGATCGCCGACCCATGCCATCGGCAAATACGAGAGCACGCTGTCGTTCGGGCCGAGCTTGTCGAACGCGACACCGCCCGAGGCCGCTGCAATGAAGGCCGCATGCGTTTGCCGGACACCTTTGGGCTTGCCCGTCGTGCCCGAGGTGTAAAGCATGACCGAGACGTCGTCGGTTTTGCCTTTCTCCACTTCACTGTCGAAAAAGCCAGGATGCTCGCGATCGTAGTCACGACCGAGCGCCTGCAACGCCGCGAAGCTCGTCACGCCTTCGTAATGACGCATGCCGCGCGGGTCGACGTAATAGATATGCGTCAGCGTAGGCACTTGCGGCTTCGCTTCGACGAGCTTGTCGACCTGCTCCTGATCCTCGGCGATCACGTACGCGATCTCCGCGTCGTTCAGCACGTAGACGAAATCGGTGGCGGGTGCGTCCTGGTAAATCGGCACCGGCACACCGCCCAGGCATTGGGCGGCGAGCATCGACCAGTAAAGCCGCGGCCGGTTGTCGCCGATGATCGAAAGATGCATGCCGCGACGAAAGCCCTGCGCGGCGAGCCCGCAGGCAAGTGCGCGCACTTCGGCGGCAACCTCGCTCCACGTCCAGGTCTGCCAGATGCCGAGGTTCTTCTCGCGCGTCGCCGGATGCAACGGACGCACGCGCGCATGCTCGAGCATGAGGCGCGGGTACGTGTCCAGCTGACCTGGCATCGATCCTCCGTTCCTAGACTTCGCCACGGCGCCTCTGACGGGCGTTGGTGGGCGGCCGGCCCTCGACATCCGCCGTGAGCCGAGCATGGTAGCGCGAATGCTTGTACGTGAGACCGCCCGGGACGGACGCGGTGCCCCGTTGCGTACAATCTCCGCCGGACTCTAATCGCTCGAGCGGCGAGCGTTTGTCATCCTGCTGACATTGTCTCGTCCCATGCCGACGTTTTCCGACATGCTTCACGCCGCGCCGTGGGTTGAATCGCTGCCGTCGGCGCTAGTTGCGCGTGTCGAGGGGGATACGATCGTTCGCCAATGCCCGGCCGGGGCGCTCGTCTGCCGCAAGGGCGAGCCGGTCGAGCATTGGATCGGCGTCGTCGACGGGCTGGTCAAGATGGCGAGTGTGTCGAGCGATGGCAAGCCGATGAGCTACACCGGCATCGGCACCGGCGGGTGGTTCGGCGAAGGCTCGCTTCTCAAGAACGAGCTGCGCCGCTACGACATCGTTGCGTTGCGCGATTCGGTGATTGCGTACATGCCGCGTTCCTTGTTTATGACGCTGCTCGACCAAAGCGTGGTGTTCAACCGGTTCCTGCTGGTTCAGTTGAACGAGCGTCTCGGGCAATTCATAGGGCTTGTCGAGCACGATCGGCTGCTCGGTCCCGATGCGCGGCTCGCGCGGGGCCTCGCGGCGCTTTTCAATCCGCTTCTGTATCCGGGGAGCCGCTCGACGTTGCCGATCTCACAGGAAGAGCTCGGACAGCTTGTCGGACTCTCGCGACAGCGCGTCAATCAGTCGCTCAAAGTGCTCGAGCGCAAAGGCTTGTTGCGCGCCGATTATGGCGGCGTCACCGTGCTCGATTTGCAGCGGCTGCGAGAATACGAAGACGAGCGCTGATTCTTTGATGGGCGATCGATGGCAATTCAAGGCGGGATAGAGATGAACAACCTCGTATCGGCACTCGTCGCTGCGCATCGCGGGCAAGCCGCAACGCCGGATCCTGAGTCGCTACCCCGCGATCTCGCCTCCGCGATGCGTACGCAACGCGAGGTCGCCGTTGCGTTGGGTGCTCGCATCGCCGGATGGAAACTCGGTTTCTCCGCGGACGGCACGCCGGTGGCAGGTCCGCTCTACGAAGATGTCGTGCAAGCCTCGCCGGGTGTGCGCTCGTTGCCTGCGCGTGGATTCATCGTCGAGATCGAGCTCGCATTTCGGCTCGCGCGCGATTTGTCGCCGGGTGTTCACACGCGCGACGATGTCGTCGACGCGATCGAGGAAGCGCTGGTAGGCATCGAACTGATCAGGGGGCGCTTTGGCGAGCCACCGACGTGTGCCTATCATGCTTTCCTTGCGGATAACCTCGGCAACGCGGGGTACGTGACGGGCGCTTCGACGCGGGAGTTTCGTCAATTCGATTTAAAAGCGCTACGTTGCACGTTCGAAGTCGATGGCAAGATCGTTCAAAACGATGTCGGTGGGCATCCGCAAGGCGATCCGCTCGCACCGTTGCACGCGTACGCGAATCGCCAGAGCGATGCGATCGGCGGATTGAAAGCGGGCCAGGTCATTACGACCGGGAGCTTGACGAAGCCCTACGTGATCGATCGCGCGGCGCGCGTAGAAGCGAATCTGGAAAATGTCGGGCGAGTCGCTTTAACGCTGCGCTCGTAGTTCAGTCGTCGGACGCGCAAGCGTTCTGCAACCGGTACACCGCCCAGTCCGGCGCGATCGAAGCCTCGTCGAACATCGCATCGCGTTGCAACTCGCGCACGAACATGACGAACGGCTCGCAGTCGCCCCAGCTTTCGACGAGCACGATCCAGCGCGGCACATCGGTCGTGCCTTGTCGTGCGCGTCGCTCCGCGGTTTCGATAGAGCTTGCAGCGTCGTTCGCAACGAGCAGATGCGCGCCTGCAATGCCGGGTTCGCGCGTCAATGCTTCGAGTCGGGTACGCATGTTTGCCCGATGCGCTTGTGCGTTCACGCTTGCAATGTCGTAGCGAAACGTTGCGATCAGCCCGCCGTCACCTGAGCCAAAGCTCGCTTCGACTTCGCACAGCGAGCGCGCAACGTCGCGAAAGTGCTTCACGGTTGCAATGGTCCACGGCGTGGGCGCATTGAGGCGTTTCAAATAATCCGCGCCCGCCAGCACTTCGGTCGAGCGCGTCTCGTAGAGATTGAAGAACTCCGGCCGCCCTTCGATCGCGACATAACGACGGCCGCGAACGAATCCGGGAATTGCCGCGCGCTCGGGCATGTGCTCGATGCCGTGCCACGCGTAGAAGTCATCACGACCTTCCGGCTGGATGTCGTGCCAGATCGCGACTGCACCTGTGCCTGTCAATGCCATGCGACCTCCTTAAGTGTCGGGAATATTGACATCGACAGGCGGCCAAAATACCAACGCTTTGATTTATCGAAACTGGAACAGTTGATGCTTGGTTGTGCGCTACACGCTGACAACCGAATAGAGGTAAGGAATGAAATCGACGATGCGGAATCTGGGTGCGGTCGTCGCTGTCTCCCTGTTCCTCCCAACAGCGGCCAGCGCCATCACAATCTTCTCGGACTCGGGTGCCGATGTAGCTTCGATCACCGACACTGTGAATGCTTTCCGGGCCGCACTGGGTGATCCGAATAACGGTAACAGTCCGGGTCCGCTCCTCGCCGGACGCCGCGAGATCAACTGGGACGGCGGTGGTGGCGTCCTCAACGGAACGGCCCCAGTCACACCCTTCACCGTTTTCGAGAACACTCGCGGAGCTACGTTCACTACGCCGGGAACTGGGCTGACCCAGGCGGCGGACACGGGCGGCCTCCTCAGTCTCGATTTAATCAATGCGCAATACGCCGCGCTCTTCGCTCCCTTCAGCCCGCTCCGTCTGTTTGCCCCTATCGGCAGCAACATCACCGATGGGTTCTTCTCGGTCCCGGGCACGGGTGGCACCGTGCCGGCGGGCGTGAGCGGATTTGGCGTGGTGTTCTCCGACGTGGATTTGCCGGGCACTTCGATCAGCTTCGGCACGACAGCGGGGGCAATCGGCCCCATACCCGTTGCGACCTTCCTGGGCAACCAGACGTTCTCCTTCCTGGGCCTCTTACTAGCCCCAACTGAAGGCCTGATCACGAGCGTGAGAATCGTCACCGGCACCACTGCGCTCGGACCTTCGGAGAGCGCAACCGTCGATCTCGTGGTGATGGATGACTTTCTATATGGGGAACCTAGACGGGTCCCAGAGCCTGGCACCTTCGCACTTGTAAGCCTTATCCTTGCGGGCCTCGGCTTCGCCCGCCTCCGCGCCCTGCGCTGAGCAGTGCAGCGCGTCTACGGCCCCGCCCCGCGGCGGGGTTTTTGTTTGTACGCTCCGGGGGACGCGAACTGCCACCCAGTGCCGTGCCCTACGCGTGGCTCACCGCGCGCTCGATGGTTCGTACTTCCTCGTCCTCGAGCCGCGGACCATCGAGTGTGCAGCGCGCATTCTGCGTTTCGGAAGTCCGGAAGCGCGCGATGACCGGCTTCAGCTCCTGCTTGATGTAGCGCTCGTCGTAGCCGTTGAACAGGTGGCCGAGAAGGCCGCGCCGAAGGTCGCTCGTGCCCATTGCCCAGTCCGCGATCGGAAACGTGAGGTTCATGTTCACGTGCATCATGATCCCCATGTTGTGGTGCGCGGCGTGGTGGCGGCGGATGGTGTTGATGAACGGCATGTTGCGCACGAACGCGTTGTCGGGAACGTGGCAGCAGAAGTGGAAAGTCTCGTAAACCATGTAGTGCCCGATCATCGTCACGAACACAACGTAACCCGCGTTCGGATTGATCAGCTGCGCCGCAATCCAGCCGAGAACGCTGCCGAACACCGCAAGCACGATCAGCACCCGCCAAGGGAAGAACACGATGCGAAATTCCTTGACCGTGCTGATCGTCGGATCGTTGTCGGTGAAATACTGGTGGTGCTGGCGGGTGTGGCGGTCGTAGATCGCGCGCACTGCGTAGACATCACGCAACCGATGCATCACGAACTTGTGCATCGCCCATTCCATGAAATTCCCGGCGATCGCCACCGGGATGATCAACAGCCATTCCCAGGTTGGATTCTGCATCCGGCTCACGCACCACAGAATCGCGCTGATGCCGGCGGCGTACATGACGCCGATGTGCACGAAGCCGTGATACCAGGGGCTGATCTCTGACACATACTTTTCGCGGAATCGACGCTGGCGTTCGGTCATCATGGCGGCACTTGCAACGGTTGGCGATGGTCTGATATATTAGTTGTCGATCACCAACCTGTCAACGGGACCCCCTTGGCGACCCCTGCTCCACAGCGCAAGAAGCGAACGATCCAGGAGATCCGCGACTCGAAGCGCACCGGGGAGCGGATGGTCTACATGTCGGTGCCGGAGTACACCGCCGCTCGCTGGGCCGAGATGGCCGGCGTCGATGTGGCGGTCGTCGGCGACAGCCTGGCGATGATCGCGCACGGGCATCCGAATACGATCCCGGCGACGATGGACATGATGGTCATGCATGCGCAGGCAATCCGCCGCGGCGCGCCGAACACGTTCGTCCTCGGATGCATGCCCTACCAAAGCTACAACACCGTCGATCGCGCGCTCGTCAATGCAACGCGATTCATGCAGGAGGCGGGAACCGATGCGGTCAAGCCGCAGGGCGGCCGCTCGCAGGCCGGCATCCTGAAAGCGATGGTCGACGCGGGAATCCCCACTGCATCGCATATCGGGATGACACCGCACACCGTTGCGATGTTCGGAGGCTTCAAGATCCAGGGGCGTACCGCAGAGACTGCGATGAAGATCCTCGATGACGCGCTCGCCATTCAGGACGCCGGTTGCTTCATGCTCGAGTTCGAAGCGGTGCCGGCGAAAATTGCCGCGCTGATTTCGAAGCAGCTCGACATTCCCACGATCGGTATCGGCGCGGGTCCGGGATGCGACGGCCAAATCCTGCTCTGCCACGATCTGCTGGGCGTCTTCACCGACTTCAAGCCCAAGTTCACCAAGCGCTTCGCCAATCTGACCGAGATCGCCGTCAACGGCATCGGGCAATACATCAAGGAAGTGAAGGACGGCAGCTTTCCCGATGACGACCATAGCTACGGCGTCGACGATTCCGAATACGAAAAGTTCGCGTCGCTCGTCGAAAAGCGGAAGCAATATTGACGATGAACCGGCGGCTGACCCTTCCGCAGGCGCCGGCGCAGTCGCTGACCGATCTCGCCTACTACTACATCGAAGAACTGATCGTTACGCTGAAGCTCGCCCCTGGACGCGCGGTGTCCGAAACCGAGCTGTCGGAGTTGACCGGCGTCGGCCGCACGCCGATTCGTGAAGCGCTGCAGCGTCTTGCGAGAGAGAGGCTGGTCACGATCCTGCCGCGACGCGGCATCGTGGTCACCGAAATCAACGTCGGCAGCCAGTTGCGCTTGCTCGAAGTGCGCCGCGAGCTCGAGCGCCTGATCGCGCGCAGCGCCGCGCGCCGTGCAACCACCGAGGAACGCGACCGGCTGAGCGAGCTCGCCGGCCTGTTCGAGAAGTCCGCGAAGGCCAACGACGACGTCACCTTCATGCGCACCGATCGCGAGTTCAACGCATTGTGCTCGGCGGCCGCGCACAACGAGTTCGCGGCCGGCGCGATGTCGCTCATGCATTCGCTGTCGCGTCGTTTCTGGTATCTGCATTACAAGCAGGCCGCCGACATGCCGCTCACGGCGACGCTGCATGCCAACATTGCGCGCGCGATCGCGGATGGCGATGCCGAGCGCGCCGCGCACGCGAGCGATCGGCTGATCGACGAAATCGAGAAATTCACGCGCGACACCGTGAACGGCAGTGGAGAGCTTCCGCAGCAATCACGCAAAAGGAGGAGGAACGATGAACAACGGCCGTAGAAAAGTGCTGAAGGCATTGGGTGGCGCCGGCGCAGTGCTTGCTGCGCAGCCCCAATTGAGCTTCCCCGCGCTCGCTCAAAGCGGACCGCTTCGCATCGGCATCATCACGCCCAAGGCGGGAATCGCCGGCACCATCGGCGAGTGCGGGCTGCGCGGATGCCAGTTCGCGGTCGAGCGGATCAATGCCGGCGGCGGAATCGCCGGCCGCAAGGTCGAGCTGATCGTCGAGGAGGAGACCAACCCCAAGGATTCGATCGAGCGTCTGCGCAAGCTCGTGCTGCAGGACAAGGTCGACTGCGTCCAGGGCGTGATCTCGTCGGGGGTCAGCCTCGCGATGGGCCCTGTCGCCGAGGAGATGAAGGCGCTGATGCTGTTCTGGGACGGCACCACGCAGGATGGCGTGAAAGAGACGATGCCGAATCCGCGCTACGTCTTTCGCAGCACCGACAACGAGTGCGAAGCGGTGATGGCGTCGCTATTGGCGATCAAGCACTGGAAGGGCAAGTACAAAAAGATCGCGGGCATCAACCCGGACTACTCGTACGGTCGCAACAACTTCGCGGCGTTTCAGGCGTTGCTGAAAAAGTTCGGCATCGAGCACCAGGTGGTCGCCGACCAGTGGCCGAAAGTCGGCACGCTCGACCTCACCTCGCACGTGGCAGCGCTCAAAGCTGCGCAGCCGGATCTCGTTTTCTCGTCGCTGTTGTTCGCCGACCTGCCGATTTTCATGAGGACCGCGCACAGCGCCGGCCTCATGGATGGCGGGTGCAAGTTCGTTTTCCCTGCGGCGGGTTTCCAGCACACCGCGTTGAAGAAATCGTTCACGCCCGAAGGCATGATCTTCGGTCACAACACGCTCTACTTCGACCATCCGAAAGCCAGCGCGCTGCAGCGCCAATTCGTCCAGGAATACGAAGCGAAGTACAAGGACTACCCGCACTGGGAGGCCGACCGCGCCTACTTCGCGATGAAGGTGTATCAGGCCGGTGTCGAAGCCGCGCAGAAGGCGAAGAATGCGTGGCCGTCGCAGGATGACATCATCAATTCGATCGAAGGGGTCAAGGTCGAATCGCTCGGCGGTCCCGGCCATATGCGCAAGGATCACATCGCCGAGCAAACCTTCTATCAGGGCATCACCACGCACAAGAACCGTTACGACTTTCCCACGCTCGGCGAGATCGACACGATGTATTCGGACCAGCTGCAGAAACCGCCGACCGCGGATTTCTGGAAGTGGATCGAAACCGCGCAGATCAAGCTTTGACCGCTTTCTTCGATGTCTTGATCGGCGGCGTTTTCCACGCCGCCGTTCTTTTTCTGGTGGCCGCCGGACTGCAACTCGTGTTCGGCGTGCAGAAGATCGTCAATCTCGCTTGCGGTTCGTTCTATGCGCTCGGCGCCTATTTCGGGGTGAGCGCAGTGAACTGGGCGCTTGCCGCCGGCGTGCCGGTTCCGTTGTTCTTGCCCGTACTGCTCGCCTCGGGACTCTTGCTCGGCCTCATCGGACCGCCGATCGAGGCGCTGTTGCGCACCATCTATCACCGCGACGAAGCGTTTCAGTTGCTGCTCACGTTCGCGTTGGTGCTCATGTTCCAGGATGTGCTGCGCTTTTTCTGGGGCGCCAATCCGCAGCAGCTTGGCAACGTGGCGATGGAATACGGCAAGGTCACGCTTGGCGCGGTGCAGGTGCCGACCTACAACGTGCTGGTGATCGTGGCGAGTATCGTGATTGCGGCCGGGATCGGCACCTTTCTTGCGCGCACCCGCTTCGGCCGCATCCTGCGCGCCACCGCCGAGAACCGCGAGATGAGCCAGGCGATGGGCGTCAACGTGCGCTGGGTGTACGCCAGCGTGTTCACGCTTGGAACGGTGCTCGGCACGGTGGGCGGCGCACTCGTGGTTCCCACGGCAGCCGCGTCGCTCGACATGCCCGTCGAGCTGGTGGTCGAGGCATTCGCGGTGGTGGTGATCGGCGGACTCGGTTCGATGCGCGGTGCGCTGGTGGGCGCACTGATCGTCGGCTTGATGCGCGCGCTCGCCATCCGTTACTACGCCGAGCTCGAAATCCTCGCGATCTACCTGGTCGTCATCACGGTACTGGTCGCACGACCCGCGGGACTCTTTGGGAAGCCGGTCGAATGAGGCTTGCGCTCGTGCTCATTGCGATCGTTGCGCTGGCGGCGTTTCCGAGCATCGCCGGCGCCTACTACGTGACACTCGTGCTGCCCGCGCTGGCCTACTCGATCGCCCTGCTCGGCTTCAACCTGCTGTTCGGCTACGCGGGACTGCTTTCGTTCGGGCACGCGCTGTTCGTGGCGATCGGCGCGTACAGCACGGCGGTGCTGACGGCCAAGCTCGGCGTCAAGAGCTTCGAACTGTTGATCGTGCTATCGGGCGCAGCGGCGATGATCGTCGCGATTCCGGTGGCGCTGCTTTCGGTGCGCTACGTGCGCATCTTTTTCGGCATCCTCACGCTGGCGTTCGGCATGCTGTTTCACTCGTTCCTGTTCAAGTTCTATTACATCACCGGCGGCGACACGGGGCTGCGCGTGCTGCGGCCTTCGCTATTCGGAATGGATTTCAAGGAGCTCGACAAGACGAGCTTTCTGATCGGACCGTTCTATTACTACTGCCTGGCGCTGCTCGTGGCGCTCGGATTTCTGATGTGGCGCATCGTGCATTCCCCGTTCGGGCTGCAACTTGCCGCGACGCGCGAGAACGCGCGCAAGGCTGAATACCTGGGCGTACGCGTGCGGCTGTTTCGCCTGATCGCCTTCGTGATCTCGGCTTTTTATTGCGCGATCGGCGGCGTGATTCTCGCGATCAACACCGGCCAGGCCGATCCCGAGCTCGCCTATTGGACGCACTCGGGCGAGCTCGTGTTCATGACCGTTCTCGGCGGATTCGCGAACTTCTTCGGCCCGGTGGTCGGCTCGTTCGTCTTCATTTTTCTCAAATCCGAGCTGATGGGCATCACGCAGTATTGGCGGTTTCTGCTGGGCTTCATCCTCGTCGTCATCGTCGTGCTGTTTCCGCGCGGCCTCGTTGGCATCGGCCAGTCGGCGTGGAGCCGGCTCAAGCGACCGTGAACGCGTTGATCGAGACTGCCGGCGTGCGCAAAACGTATGGCGAATTCGTCGCGCTCGACGACGTATCGCTGTCCGTTGCGCAGGGCGAGCTGGTTTCCATCGTGGGACCCAATGGCGCCGGCAAGACCACGCTGGTGAACATTCTGACTGGATTGG
The DNA here is from genome assembly GCA_035536295.1 of Casimicrobiaceae bacterium. Classification (GTDB taxonomy): domain Bacteria; phylum Pseudomonadota; class Gammaproteobacteria; order Burkholderiales; family Casimicrobiaceae; genus VBCG01. The sequence continues at coordinate 23,952 of DATLOI010000047.1, read as the reverse complement.
TCGCGCCGACTGCGGGTGTAGTGAGGTTCAAAGGCAACGACATTGCCGGTATCGGTCCCGTGCTGCTCGCCAAGCGCGGCATGGCCCGGGCGTTCCAACTCGTTCACGTGTTCCCCGCGATGACCGTTGCGCAATCGATTGCGGTTGCGGTGATCTCGCAATCGGGAAAGAGCCTGCGATTGCTCGCCTCGGTCGACGCCGACACGGCGATCGCCGCGCGTGTGCGCGAAGTTGCGACGATCTTTGGCCTGGACGACAAGCTCGCGATCGAGTCGCGGCTCTTAGCACAGGGCGACAAGAAGCTGCTCGACATCGCGAGCGCCTTTGCGCTGATGCCCGAGGTGATTCTGCTCGACGAGCCCACGAGTGGCGTGTCCAGCGCCGACAAGCACACCATCATGAAGACGCTCATCGATGCGGCCGCGCGCGCCGACGTCAAAGCGATCATCCTGGTCGAGCACGACATGGATCTCGTCGCCGAGTACTCGAGCCGCATCGTTGCGTTGCAGGCGGGCAAGGTGCTGGCCGACCGCGCCCCGCGCGAGTTCTTCAGCGATCCGGCGCTGATTGCCGCGATCGTCGGCAAACGCGCCGGCAAAACGGCGCGCGAGGCTTGACGAGATGCTCGCCATCGATTCGCTCACCGTCGACATCCAGAACAGCCGCATCCTGCGCGGCGTGTCGCTTGCGGTGGGATCGGGCCAGCTCGCCTGCCTCGTGGGCCGCAACGGCGCCGGTAAGACAACGACGTTTCGCACGCTGATGGGCTACGTCAAACCGGCTTCCGGCACGATCTCCTTCCGCGGCCAACCGATTGCGCGCTTGCCGACGCACCGTATCGCCCAGCTCGGGATTGGCTACGCGCCGGAGGAGAGCCAGGTGTTCGGCGACCTCACGGTGGCCGAGAACATCGAGCTGCCGACCTGGACGCGTCGCAGTGAACACCATGCGACCAGTCGCATCGACTTGGCTTATCGCGTCTTCCCCAAGCTGCGCGAGTACGCCGCTCGCGGCGGCAACCAGCTTTCCGGCGGCGAGCGCAAAATGGTGTCGATCGCGCGCGCGCTCGCGCTCGATCCACAGCTTCTTCTTCTCGACGAGCCGTTCGAGGGGCTGTCGCCTGCGATCATCCCGATCATCGGCGAGGGCATTGCCTCGATCCGCCGCATGGGACACAGCGTGCTCATGGCCGAATCCAACCTTCATCACGTGCCCGACGACGCCGACGTGCTCTACGTTCTCGAGCGCGGCGAAGTGATCTACCAAGGCAAGCCGGGCGACGCCTATCCGCCAGAGGTCACGAAGGTCATCAGCGGATCGGCCTAGGAGACAGCGATGAAGATCCTCACCCAACGCCAGGTCGATGCGTTCTGGCGCGACGGATGCGTGTTTCCGATTCGCGTCATGTCACCCTCGCAAGCGCTCGACATTCGCCGCAAGCTCGAAGCTTTCGAGGCCGAGAGCGGCGGACCGCTGAAGGGCGCGCTGCGCCACAAGTCGCACCTGCTCTTCACCTGGCTTGCCGATCTCGTTCGCGACAGCAATATCGTCGACGCGATCGAGGACCTCTACGGTCCGAATCTTTTGTGCTGGACGACGAATTTTTTCATCAAGGAAGCGCAAAACCCCGCGTTCGTATCGTGGCACCAGGATTCGACTTATTGGGGCCTCGACAGGCCTGACGTGGTCACCGCCTGGGTTGCGCTGACGCCGAGCAACAGCGCGAATGGCGCTATGGAATTCATTCCCGGCACCCACACCAAAGACCAGATCCCGCATCGCGATACGTTCGCGAAGAACAACCTGCTCACTCGCGGGCAGGAGGTTGCCGTCGAGGTGGACGCGTCGCAGTCGGTCGCCATCGAGCTTCAGCCGGGCGAAATCTCGCTGCACCATGTTCGTCTCGTGCATGGCTCACCGCCGAATCCTTCCGGCGACCGGCGCATCGGCTTCGCAATTCGTTATATCCCGACCACGGTCGCCCAGATCGCCGGCGAGGATAGCGCCACGCTCGTGCGCGGCGTCGACGAGCATCATCACTTCGAGCTCGAGCCGCGGCCAATGCGCGACATGGAACCTGCTTTTCTGGAGCTGCATCGCAAGATTGCGGACCGCAATGCGCAGATTCTGTATCGCGGAACGCAGGTCAAGACCTACGACGATCCGAAGGCGCTACCGGACGATCGCGCGGCGTAACCCGAGACAATGACGTCCCGCCATGCCGCCGAAGGGAAAGATCATCGATCACCAAGGTGAACTCATGGAATCGCCTTCACTCGAGCGCAAGCTCGTTGCCATCCTGGCTGCCGATATCGAGGGCTACAGCCGCTTGATGCACGATGACGAGGAGGCTGCGCTGTCGACTTCTGACGGCTCACCGTCGCATCATCGACGCACTCATCGAGACCGGCCGCGGCGAGATTTCGAGCACGGCTGGGGACAGCGTGCTCGCCGAGTTCGCAAGCGTTGTCGACGCCGTGCATTGTTCGGTTGCGATACAGCAGGCGCTTCATCGAGCCCACCGCGATCTTCCACGTGAACAGCAGATGCATCTGCGGATCGGGATCTATGTCGGCGATGTAATGGTCAAGGAAGGTGGCATCTTCGGCGACGGCGTCAATGTCGCCGATCGCGTGGAAGCGCTTGCGGAGCCCGGCGGGGCCTGCGTCACGCGTGGCGTGCGCGGTCATGTCCGTGACCGGGTCGACTACCAATTCGAGGACCTGGGCGAGCACACGGTCAAGAACATCGCGCGGCCGGTGCGGGCCTTTTCGCCTCGTCTTCGACGCAGAGGGCACGACGGAGCTCAAGCCGAGCTTGCCGCAAGAACGATCCGCGTGTCGCTTTCCTCCGTCGGCGTGGCGGCCGCGGGATCGGAAATGATCGAGCTTGCTTTCTGGCAGTCGGTGCAGGAGAGCGATGATCCGCACGAGTACCAGGCTACCTCGATCGCTACCCGGATGGCACTTCGTCGAGTTGGCCCGAGCGCGTGTTGACAAGCCCGAGAGTACGGACGCGCCCGCCGCCGATTAGGAGGTCGATATCACGTTCTGGAAGTCGATCGAGGAGAGCGGCAACAAGGGGATGTTCGAAGCGTATCTGCAGAAATTCCCGCAGGGTGAGTTCAGGGCGCTGGCCGAGCTTCGAAAGCCGAGTTCGCGGCGATGACGAAAGGCTCTCCCTTACGAGATTCCGTGCCCTAAAACGAGGGGCCGGCACGGGTCGCCGAAGTGACGGCGGCGACCCGTTTACGAAATAGCTGCCGACGGTTAGCGCGTGCGCTTTCCGGTGTCGCGAATAGCTTCCTCCGCGTCGCCGACACCCTTTTGCACTTTTCCTTCCACCTGTTTCGCAGTGCCCTTCACCTGCTGGCTGGCGTTGCCGGTGACTTTCCCAACCGCCTCCTGAACCTTGCCCGCCACATCCTTGCCTGCACCCTTCACCTGATTCCTGTTCATATCCTGACTCCTTTGAGTTCTGACGCCGCGAATCATCGGGCCATTTCGAAAGCGGCGCTGTAGGGATCGCTCCGAAAGTCGTGCAAGATGAAAGCGCCTGATCGCGCTCGCTAGAAGGAGCAATGCTCGCGAGACCGCCTCAGTCTTCGACTTGCTGTATCTTCAAATTAAGGAGTAAGCGATGCCGGATATCGTTGTCGTCGGAGGCGGAATCGTTGGCGCCGCCACTGCCTACTGGCTGGCCGACGAAGGACACGAGGTAGCGCTCCTCGAGGCGCACGCGATTGCCGCGATGGGCTCGGGCTGGTCGCTTGGCGGCGTGCGTCAATCGGGTCGCCACCCCGCCGAGATGCCGCTGGCAAAAGCAGCCGTCGCATTGTGGCCTTCCCTCGCGGAGCGACTCGGTCGCGATGTCGAGTATCGCCAGAACGGCAATCTTCGTCTCGCCCGGACACCGGACGAAGTCAACGTCATTCGCAAGCTGGTGGAGGACCAGCGCGCGATCGGGCTCGATCTGACGTTCCTGCCCGACAACGGCCGCGTCCGCGACGTTGCGCCGGTCCTTTCGGAACACGTGCTTGCTGCCTCGTACTGCACGACGGATGGTCACGCCAATCCGGCGCTCACGACCGTCGCTTTTGCAGACGCGGCCGCGCGCCTCGGTGCGACCATCCGAGAAGGCGTTGCGGTCCATCGGCTAGTCGTTGAGCGCGGGCACGTGAGCGGAGTCGAGACCTCCGAGGGATTCGTCCCCGCCGGCGTCGTGGTTGTCGCGGGCGGCATCCTGGCGCCCGATCTGCTGGCGCCGCTCGGCATCGACTTCCCGATCGCGATTCGGCAGACGACTGTGCTGCAGACCGAGCCGATTGCGCAGTGTCTGGACCAAGTATTCGGCGTCGCCAACGCGGATTGTGCAGGTCGCCAGGAAGTCGATGGCCGGTTGCGCGTGTCGTCCGGTATCGGCCGCTGGCCTGGCACGGCGGCGACCTGGCGTGAGGCAGATTTGACGACGTCGGCTGCCGAACAAGCGCGCATCGTGGATCTGGTCAGCCGGGTTGTGCCGGTGGTACGCAGCGCGCGCGCGCATCGTTTCTGGATCGGTCTCATCGATGTCACGCCCGATGCCCTTCCGGTCATCGACCAGCCTTCAGGTATCGAGAATCTCGTGGTCGCGGCCGGCTTTTCGGGGCATGGCTTTGGAATCGGCCCTGCCACGGGCCAAGTCGTTGCGGATCTCGCACTCCAACGTGAGCCGCGGCTCGAGCTCGGCGCGTTCCGACTGTCCCGGTTTGCCGGTCGCTCGGATGCGCATGCAACGCTCAGTCTTCACGGTTGAAGGCCTGCTCACCTTGGATCACGACCCGCTTGCTTGCGCGTCCCCCTCGATGCGGCGACAATCGATTCGATACGAGAGCATCTTTAAGGGAGAAGCTGCATGTCAGGACGAATCGCTTGGATCGCGGGGTTGGCCGCTGCAGTGCTCGCCGCATCAGCGAGTGAGTGCATCGCGCAGAAGAGGACGCTCGTGGTTGGCATGGCGTCCGCCGACGCGGGCAAGCTCGACCCGCATCTGACCGCGACTACACCCGACAAGGGGGTGCTGCACTGGATGTTCAACGGTCTGGTGCGCTTCAGGCCAGGGACGGCGAGCCCCGAGACCATCGAGCCGGACATCGCGGAGAGCTGGTCATCCAACCCGACGGCGACCGAGTGGACATTCAAGCTTCGCCAGGGTGTGCAGTGCCACCACAACTACGGAGAGTTCACGTCGGCAGACGCGGTCTATTCGATCAAGCGGGCGTCGACCAAGGCCACGTCGTCGTTCTCGAACGACTTCAATGCCTTGGACAGCGTCACCGCGCCGGATAAGTACACGGTGAAGGTGACGCTCAAGAATCCCGTGCCCGGCTTTCTCGGCTACCTCGCCAACTACCACGGCGGCAACATGGTCTGCATGAAGGCCGCCGAAGAGATGAAGGATAACTTTGCCAAGAAACCCGTTGGGACGGGTCCGTTCGAGTTTGCCGATTACCAGCCGCAGCAGTTCGTGAAGCTCAAGGCGCACGCGAAGTATTTCCGCGGCGCCCCGGCACTCGAGGAGATCGTCTACCGCTACATCCCGTCGGACGCGACGCGTGACCTTGCCTTCCAGTCGGGTGAGCTGGATCTGATCTACGGGAAGCAGGATCAGACCTGGGTCGAGCGCATGCGCAAGATACCCGGTGCGGTGGTCGGCGTGATGGAGCCGGCGGAGATGTCCGGCCTTTATCTGAACACCAAGGCGAAGCCGCTCGACGATCTACGCGTCCGCCAGGCGATCGCGCACGCGATCGACCGCAAGGGACTGGTCGATCTCAAAGGTTCGCTGGTCTCCCGTCCCACCGTCTCGGTCGTGCCGTCCGGGTATCTAGGAACCGACGAGAAGGCGCCGCTGTATCCGCACGACATCGCCAAAGCGAAGGCCCTGCTTGCCGAGGCCGGGTATCCGAACGGCGTGACCGTGAAGACGATCCACACGACCTTGCCGGGGATGCAATCCACGATCGAGGCGGTCCAGGCTCAGTTGAAAAAAGCTGGAATCACGCTCGACATCGAGCTCGTCGAGCATGCCACCTTCCACGCCAAGATCCGCGAGGACCTGTCGCCCATCGTGCACTATGCGGCGGCACGCTTCCCGGTGGCCGACGTGTACCTGACACAGTTCTATCACTCGCGCTCGCAGGTGAAGACGCCGACGGCCGTCACCAACTTCACGCACTGCAGCCTGGCCGACAAGGACATCGAGGCAGCCCGCGTGGAACCCGATGCGGCGAAACAGAAAGCGCACTGGAAGAGCGCCCAAGAAAAGCTCGTCAGGGAAGTTTGCGGCATCGGCCTGCACGAGCAAATGCAGGTGTGGGCCTGGCGCGACACGCTCGACCTCGGATACGAGCTCAAGGGAGCGTTGAATCTGTCCGTGCCGATCACGGAGAAGACGCGCTTCAAGAAGTAATTCGCGCGCGACGCCGCTGAGCGGAGGCGTTGGCTTAGCGGCGCCCCGGCTCGTCAAGAACCCTCTTTGGGCGCCGGACGATGCAGTCCTTTCTCGCCAAACGCCTGATCCTGGCAGTCTTCACGGCGTGGGCAGTGCTTACGCTGGTGTTCGTCCTCGTGCGTATCGTGCCCGGCGACGCCGCACAAGTCATCCTCGGCGATCAGGCGGGCCGCGAGGCGATCGAAGCACTTCGCGTGCGCCTCGGCCTCGATAAGACGATCGCCGAGCAATACGTCACGTTCATCGGCAACGCGGTGCGCGGTGATTGGGGGACCTCGATGGTGACCGGCCAGCCGGTGATCCAGGAGGTGCTGAAGGTACTGCCCTGGACGCTGGAACTGACGCTCGTGGCGATTGTGATGGGGGCGATCATCGGCATCCCGCTCGGCGTGTGGGCAGCACTACGCCGCAACCAAGCGCTCGACTACGTGACGCGCATCCTCTCGCTGATCGGGCTTTCGTTTCCTGCCTTCGTCTCGGCCATCATCCTGCTGCTGCTGTTCGCGATCCAGTTCCCGTTGTTCCCGGTGATCAGCGCGCGCTCGGGGAGCGCGGGTGCCTGGTTTCAGTCGATCGCGCTGCCGGCATTGAACCTCGGCCTGATCATGGCGGCGTACATCACGCGCGTGACCCGCTCGGCCATGCTCGAGGTGCTGCAGGAGGATTACGTGCGCACGGCGCGCGCCAAGGGCGTCCCGTGGCGAGTCGTGGTCTGGCGGCATGCGCTACGCAATGCCCTGATGCCCGTGATCACCGTCGTCGGCCTCTACTTCGGGATTCTCATTGGCAACTCGGTGTTGACCGAGATCGTGTTCAACCGTCCCGGCCTCGGCAAGCTGATCATCGGCGCGCTGAACCAACGCGATTACACGATGCTGCAGGGCATGATGGTGATCTATACGCTGATCGTCGTGCTGGTGAATCTTTGCACCGATCTCGCCTATGGCTTTGCCGACCCGCGAGTGAAGTTGCAATGAGCGCCGCAGCGCAGGCCAAACCCTCGCGCGCGGTCACTCCCGTCCGCTACCTTGCCGGACAGCTTCTCCGCGCCTTCAACACCAACAAGACCTCGTGGATTGGGCTCGTCGTATTCCTGCTGGTCGTACTCGCGGCCATCCTCGCTCCGTTCATCGCGCCACATGATCCCGTGGAGCAGGACGTGCTGCAGCGGCTGAAGCCGCCTAGCGACGCCCACCCGATCGGAACGGACGGGTTCGGCCGGGACATCCTTTCGCGGCTCGTCTATGGAGCGCGCATCTCGCTCGTCATCGGCATCGCGTCGACTTTCATTGCCCTCATCATCGGCTCGGTCATCGGAATTCTCGCCGGCTGGTACGGCGGACGCTTCGACGCGCTCGTCATGCAGGCGATGGACATCCTGCTCGCGTTTCCGTCGCTCATTCTCGGTCTCATCATCGTTGCGATGCTGGGACCTTCGATGCCCAACATCATCGCCGCCATCGCCGTCACTTTCGTTCCGCCGTTCGCGCGCGTCGCGCGCGCGCCGACGATCGCCGTCAAGGGGCGCGAGTACATCGAGGCCGGGCGCGCACTCGGCTATTCGGATGCGCGGTTGATGGGACTGCACGTGCTCCCCAACATCTTTCCCGAAATTCTGGTGATGGGCTCGCTGTGGCTCGCCGCCGCGATCCGCACCGAGGCTTCGCTGGCGTTCATCGGACTCGGGATGAAGCCGCCGACGCCCACCTGGGGCGGAATGATCCGCGAAGGGTTCGAGAACATCCTCGACAGCGCGTGGTTGGCGCTGATGCCGGGCCTGGCGATTCTCGTCGTCGTATTCGCGCTGAATCTGCTCGGCGACGGACTTCGCGATGCCATCGATCCGAAGCTCCGGGGCGAATAGTCAGGGCCATGGTATCGACGCCGCGTCCGCTGCTTGCGATCCGCAATCTGACGACGTCGTTCCGCGTCGATGGCATCTGGCGCACCGCCGTCGACGATCTGTCGTTCGACATCGAAGGCGGCAGGACCACGGCAGTGGTCGGCGAGTCGGGGTCGGGGAAAAGCGTTACCGCGCTTTCGATCATGAAGCTCGTGCCGACGGCCAACGGGCGCATCGCCGGCGACATCCTCCTCGAAGGCGAAAACCTGGTTGGGATCCCCGAAGAGGCGATGCGTGAGGTGCGCGGCAACCGCATCTCAATGATCTTCCAGGAGCCGATGACGAGCCTCAACCCAGTGTTGACGATCGGTTTCCAGATCGCCGAGGCGCTGATCTATCACCGCGGACTCGATCGGACCGCGGCCCACGCGGAGACGCTGCGCATCCTGGAGCGCGTGCGTATCCCGGGAGCACGCCAGCGCGTCCACGAGTATCCGCACCGCTTCTCGGGCGGCATGCGCCAGCGCGTGATGATCGCGATGGCGCTTGCCTGCCGGCCGCGCCTGTTGATCGCCGACGAGCCGACGACTGCACTCGACGTGACAATTCAGGCGCAGATCCTGGAGCTGATCAAGCTGCTCCAGGAGGAGGAAGGCATGGCCGTCCTCCTCATCACCCACGACATGGGTGTCGTGGCTGAGGTCGCCGATCGCGTCATCGTGATGTGGCGGGGAAAGAAAGTCGAGGAGGGCGAGGCTCGCGCCGTGTTTCGCGCTCCGTCCCGTCCCTACACCCGCTCGCTCCTTGCGGCAGTGCCGCGGCTCGGCTCGATGGCCGGCCGGCCGAATCCGCTGCACTTCGCAATCGTCGACCCAGAGAGCGGAGCCACCGTCGCGCCGCACGACAAGGGCTCGACGGTCAAGGCCGGCGAACGGCCGATCCTCGAGGTCAGGGATCTGACCACCCGTTTCGATATCAAGTCCGGACTGCTCGGCCGGGTCAGCGGCCGCGTTCACGCAGTCGAACGTGTCTCGTTCAGCTTGAGCGTCGGGGAAACGCTCGCGCTCGTCGGGGAGTCAGGCTGCGGTAAATCGACAACCGCCCGCTCCGTGTTGCGCTTGATCGAGCCGAACGCGGGCACGGTGCTTTTCGAAGGGCGGGACGTTTGCGCGATGGACCGGGATGCGCTCAGGGCGACGCGACAGCGCATGCAGATGATCTTTCAAGACCCGTTCGCAAGTCTCAATCCAAGAAAATCCGTTGGCGCCGCGATCGCCGAGCCGATGATCGTGCACGGCCTTGCGAACAAAGCGGACGCACGCGAACGGGTCGCCGCACTGCTCGACAAGGTCGGACTCTCCAAAGACATGGCCGGGCGCTTTCCGCACGAATTCTCCGGGGGCCAGCGCCAGCGACTGTGCATTGCGCGCGCCTTAACACTCGCGCCGCGGCTGATCGTAGCCGATGAGGCGGTGTCCGCGCTCGATGTTTCCATCAAGGCGCAGGTGCTCAACCTGATGATGGACCTGCAGGCAGAGCTGGGGCTTTCCTACCTCTTTATCTCGCATGACATCGCCGTCGTGGAGCGCGTCAGCCATCGCATCGCGGTGATGTACCTCGGCGAGATCGTCGAGATGGGACCGCGGGCTGCCGTCATCGGCAATCCGCAACATGCCTACACCCGGAAACTCATGCAGGCAGTTCCGATCCCCGATCCGGACGAGCGCCGCGCACGCGCGACGTTATCCACCGAAGAACTTCCGAGCCCGGCCCGTCCGGCGTCCTATATCGCGCCGCATCGAAGCTACCGCGAGGTCGCGCCGGGGCACGTCGTGCTGGAGGATGCGTGATCGCCACATCCCCCAACCCGATACGCGCCGACAGGTCGAACAGCTGACGCTGCCAGTTTCCGATTACTCGGTCACCGCCCGCCGGGCATTGACGAACCCGCGACCGTAGAACGGATCGTGTCCGTTCTTGCCTTCGTCGTCCGCCGTGCGCGCCAGCTGATTCTTCAAAGCGCCGACCGAGATGCCGGGGAAGCGCTGCTTGATCAACGCCGCTACGCCCGCCGCGGCCGGAGCCGCCATGCTCGTGCCGGCCGCGAACGAATAGCTGGTGGTACTGGTTGGTCCGCCGCGACTGGTGCTGATAACCATGTCGAACACCCAGCAGAAGTTCACCACGGGGGTGCCCACGGTCCTGGGAATCGAACAAACGGCGTTGCCCGGCAGACGGAAGTCGCCGCCAGGAGCCGCTACCGTTACGAGCGAGTTGCCGAAGTTCGTATACGACGAGGGCTCGCGGAAATCCGTCGCGCCATTGGGATAGCCGACGGCGTACCCCATAGGACCGGTCGCCGAAACGGCAAGTCCGTTGCCGGACATGGCGGGGACGGTCGTGTAGCTCGCCGAATGATCGAGGTCCAAGTCATCGTTGCCGGCGGCGGAGATCACGAGAACTCCGTTGCTGCCGGCGAAATTCACCGCCTTGTTAAGCGCGCTGATCAGCTGGCCCGTGCCCGGACCACCTCCTTTGGGAAACGTTGCGCCGAGGCTCATGTTGATGATGTCGGCGCCACCGCCGCCTTCCGCTTGCGCGGTGGCCGCGTAAAGGATTCCCGCGATGACCCACCCGAACGCGCCGCTGCCGTTGTGCAGCACCTTCACGCCGACAATCGTCGCGTTCGGCGCGACGCCGATCGTGCCCAGCGCGTTGTCTTCTGCGGCAATGATGCCTGCTACGTGCGTGCCATGCCAGAAGGTTCCCGTGTCCTGATTGAAGCTGAAGCCGGGAACGAACGATTTCGAGGCCGCGACGTCGATGTTGGCGTCGAGGTCCTGGTGGGCACTGTGGATTCCGCCATCGAGCACCGCTACGCGCACGCCCTGTCCGGTGAACCCGGCGGCCCAGGCTGCCGGCGCTTCGATCGAGCGGATGTTCCACTGCAGATTGATAAACGTCTCGTCGCCCGGCGTGACCGCATTTTCCTCGAGCGTCACTTCCGCAACGGGGTGTTGCCACTGGACGAACTGATCCCGTGCGCCGCCCGAGATTGCGTTGCTCGCCAACACGTTGGCGAGAAAAGTCGGGTTGCCTGAAGTTACGACTGCGATGCCGCTTCTGCCGTGACTGTAGGTAACCGTGCCGCCCGCGGCGCGCACGGCGCTATCCTGCGCGCTGCCCCAGCGGCTCGCGGTCAGGACATAGGACAGCTCTTCCGCGTCGGCGCGGGGGGCGATGCCGAACAACGCCGAACCGGCGAAACCGAGCAACGCGAGTGAAAGACACGTACGGCGAGTAAACCTTCTCATCTTTTGCTCCTCCTCGTGGGAAATGCAACATGCGCCTCACCGCCTTTCGGCTAGAAGGGCGGCGAGAGGTGAACCTACGGAATGGGACGGTCAGCGGTGTGCTACAACCGGATCGCTGGGCGCGCAGTATAGGCTCGCGCGATGGAAAGTCCAGTCTTCCTCGCAATATTTTCGCGAATGATCCCCTCGATCCTTCAGATCCGGCCGCGCACGTGAAACTCGATTCCGCTTCGCCCGATTGATGCCGTGCCGCTCGCAGGAACCGCTTTTCTCGCACTGTGGAACGATATCGCGCGCAATCGTGAGCGTGAGTACGAGGACTGGCACACGCTCGAGCATGTTCCGGAGCGCGTGGCGGTTGACGGATTCATCGGTGCGCGGCGCTATGTGAATCGCGCGCGCGACGAGCATCGCTATTTCACCTTGTACGATGTGAAATCGCTCGATGTTTTCGAAAGCGCCGAGTACCGCGATCTCGTCGATCGTCCGACGCCGCGGTCGGAAGCGATGCGGCCCGATTTCGCGAATTTTCTTCGCGCGCCATGCACGCTTGTCGCGAGCGAAGGCGCGGGAATCGGCGCCGCGATCGCGACGCTGTGCGTGCCGAGATCGGTAACCGAACAAGCGCTACGGCTACAGATGCAACTAGCGCTTTCGACGCACAGCGTCAATGCCGCGCACATCGGACGCAGAACCGAGAGCAGCGCACCTTCACCCCTGCCCGCAAATTCAATGAGCGAACGAAAATTCGAGCACATCATGCTGATCGAAGCGACTAACCTCGAGTCCGCGACGATCGCGCTCGAAGCGGTAAAGCGCGCACTCGATCTGGACTCCCTACCGCGCGATTTCGGCAACGATATCTACGATCTCGCGTTCGTATTTCCCGCCGCCGGCGACGACGAGCGACGGCGACACCGTCGAGAAAGCTGGAACTCGTCGCGTGGAAGCTGATTTCGTCATTGTCGGAGGCGGCACCGCGGGATGCGTGCTCGCGAACCGTCTTTCGGCCGATCCGACGACATCGGTTGCAATGCTCGAAGCGGGTGACGAAGCGACGAGTCCGTGGATTGCGATGCCGGCGGGGATGGCCAGGCTTTTCGCCCATCCGCGACTGAATTGGCGCTATTTCACCGAGCCCGAACCCGCCTTGCAGGGCCGCAAGCTCTATTGGCCGCGCGGCAAGGTGCTGGGTGGCACATCGAGCATCAACGGCATGACCTACGCGCGCGGCCAGCACGAGGATTACGACGCGTGGTCGTCGCTCACCGATGGCGCATGGTCATGGGGCTCGGTGCTGCCGTATTTCAAGCGTATCGAGGACAGCGCGACCGGGTCGAGCGAGTACCGCGGTATCGGGGGGCCGATGAAGGTTGGGCCGATTCCGACGCGGCATCCGCTTGCCGAAGCTTTTCTGGCCTCGGCGGTTGCGTGCGGCATCGTGCCGAACGACGACTACAACGGCGCGACGCAGGAAGGCGTGAGTTACACGCAAGTGATGATGCGCGATGGCGTGCGTTCGTCCGCCGCAAGCGCCTATCTCGCGCCCGTGCGTCACCGTCCGAATTTGCAAGTGATGACGCGGGCGAGCGCGCTTCGCATCGTGTTCGAAGGCACTCGCGCGATCGGCGTGGCGATCGAACGCGCCGGGCGACGCGAAACCGTTCGCGCGCGAAAAGAAGTATTGCTATGCGCGGGGACGATCGCATCGCCGCAGCTTCTGATGCTGTCCGGAGTCGGTGACGAAGCCGCGCTACGCGCGATCGGCCTCGATGTAGTCGCCCATGCTCCTGCGGTTGGGCGCAATTTGCAGGAGCATGTACGCACGCAACTCGTCTATCGCACGCGCGTGCCTTCGATCAATCGCGAGGCGCGCGGCATGCGACTCGCAGCGCACGCCGCTCATTATGCGATTCGAAAGCGCGGGCTTCTTGCGGTCACCGCGAGCCAAGTCAACGGTTTCGTGCGCTCGTCGCAGGATGTTTCGCGGCCGGACTTGCAACTCGTGTTTCGACCATCGTCGGGCGATTATCGCGAAGGCCGCTACCTCGTTCACGACTATCCTGGCGTGATGGCGATGGCTGGATTGCTGCGGCCGAAAAGCCGCGGGTACATCACGCTCGCCTCGTCCGATCCTCATGCGTCACCGGCGATTTTCGCCGGACACTTTTCCGATCCCGCCGATTTTCAGCCATTGATCCATGGCATCCAGATCATGCGCCGCATTTTCGCGACGCCGCCTTTGCGGTATTACATCAGCGAGGAGGTGCGGCCGGGCTCCGAGGTTGTCGACGAGCAAGCGCTTCTCGATTACCTCGTGCGTGGCGCGGATTCCCTGTACCACGCCGTCGGAACCTGCGCGATGGGATTAAACGCCACCACGAGCGTTACATCGCCCGATCTCAACGTGCATGGCCTCGCGAGACTTCGCGTCGTCGACGCATCGGTGATGCCGCTCGTGCCGTCGGGTAATACAACCGCACCCGTGTTGATGATTGCGGAGCGCGCGGCCGACCTCGTGCGCGACATCACGCCGGCGTTCGCGCGCTGGCCGCAAACCACTATTCCGCTCTAGTACGTGTAAAAGCCCCGCCCACTCTTGCGACCGATGTAGCCCGCCGCGACCATCTCCTTCAACAGCGGCGCGGGACGATATTTCGGATCGTTGAAGTCGTTGTAGAACACGTTCATCACCGCCAGCAACACGTCGAGACCGACCAGGTCGCACAGTGCCAGCGGCCCGATCGGATGATTGCAGCCTAGCTTCATGCCGTCGTCGATCTCCTGCGCGCCCGCGATGCCTTCCTGGAAGGCGAAGATCGCTTCGTTCAACATCGGGCAAAGAATTCGATTGACCACGAAGCCGGGACTGTTCTTGACGACGATCGGCGTCTTCCCGAGCGCCTTGGCAAGCGCTTGCGCTCTCGCGACCGTTTCATCGCTGGTCTGCAGACCGCGAATCAATTCGACGAGCGCCATCATCGGCACCGGATTGAAAAAATGCATACCAATGAAGCGGCCGGGGTTACTCGTTACCGCCGCAAGCTGCGTGATGGAAATCGACGAAGTGTTGGTAGCAAGTGTCGCATCGGGACGAATGACCGAATCGACTTTGCGTAGAATGTCGATCTTGACCGCGACATTCTCGGTCGCCGCCTCGATGACCACGTCTGCATTCGCGATCGCCGAGTAATCGGTCGTCGCGCGCACGCGTTTCAGTGCGGCGTCTCGATCTTCATTGTTGAGCTTATCTTTCTTGACGAGCCGTTCGAGGCTCGCTCCGATCGTTCCGACGCCTTTGGCAAGTGCCGCGTCGGATACATCGACCATCTGCACGTCGAGGCCGGCCACCGCGCACGCCTGCGCGATGCCGTTGCCCATCGTGCCGGCGCCGATCACGGCGACGGATTGTTGCGAATTCATCGAATCGCTCCAAATTGGAAGAGACGATTATGCCGCTGGCGCGATCGCGCTCGGTACTTACGATTACATCAGAGACTCCTCATGCACCGTGCTCTTCCTCGCTTTATCGCGTATTCGCTTGTTATCGTAGCGCTCGCCGCCTGCGGCGAAAAAAAGCCGCAAGGCGGCGGCATGATGTTTCCCCCCGCGCAAGTGTCGACCGAAGTCGTGAAGACCGGCTCGTATCCGGTCACGTTCGAATACGTCGGTCAGGCGCTCGGAAGCAAGGACGCGGAAGTGCGTCCGCGAGTGACCGGCATCGTCGAGAAGCGGTTGTACACCGAAGGCAGCACGGTGAAGGCGGGCCAGCCGCTGTTTCAACTCGACGCACGTCCGTATCAAACGCAGGTCGCAGCGGCCGACGCTGACATCGCGCGCGCACAAGCCGAGAAGTCGCGCGCGGAGCGAGAAGTCGCGCGTCTGAAGCCGCTTGCCGAAAAGCGTGCGATCGGCCAGAAGGAAGCCGACGATGCGCAATCGCAGGCGGAACTCGCCAATGCCGCGATCAAGTCCGCGCAGGCGAAGCTGGCCGAAGCGAAGCTCAACCTCTCCTACACGCGTGTGCTCGCACCGATCTCTGGTGTGACGAGCCGCGCGCAACAATCCGAAGGAAGTCTTGCCACTGCAAATCAAACGCTGTTAACGACGATCTCGCAGCTCGATCCGATCTGGATCGGCTTCTCGGTGTCGGAGAACGAGCGATTGCGCCTCGAGCGTGCGCGCGCGGAGGGGCGCTTGTCGGTGCCGGGCAACAACGCGTTCGAAGTCGACGTGAAGCTGTCCGACGGCAGCCGCTTTCCGCGTTCCGGTCGTGTCGACTTTTCCGACGTGCGGGTCAATCCGCAAACCGGAACTTATGAAATGCGCGCGACGGTGCCCAATGCCGATGGCGCGTTGAAACCCGGTCAGTTCCTGCGCGTCGTGTTGAAAGGCGCGGAGCGCCGCGATGCGATCAGCGTGCCGCAGGTCGCGGTGATGGAGGGCCCGCAAGGCAAGTTCGTTTACACGGTCGGCAAGAACGAAAAGGGAATGGATGTCGCGCAACCACGGCCGATCGTCGTCGGCGACTGGACCGAAAGCGGCGGCAACCGCTGGATCGTCGAATCGGGACTCAAGCCGGGCGATGTGATCATCGTCGACGGAATGGCGCGCGTGATGCCGGGCGCGCCGATCAAGCTCCCGGGCGCGGCGCCTGCACCTGGTGCTCCGAGCGCTCCTGCGCCCGCTGCGGCGCCGAAGAAATAGGTCAACGCCAATGTTCAGTCGCTTTTTTATCGACCGCCCGATTTTCGCGGCGGTGATCTCGGTGTTTCTCGTGCTCGCGGGACTTGCCGCGATGCGCTCGCTGCCGATCGCGCAGTACCCCGAAATCGCACCACCGGTCGTCACCGTGCAGGCGATCTATCCGGGCGCGTCCGCCGAAGTGCTCGCACAAACCGTCGCCGCCCCGATCGAGAACGCGATCAACGGCGTGCCGGACATGATCTACATGCAGTCGAACTCGACTTCGAGCGGCGTCGTGCAGATTCAGGTGACATTCGAGATCGGCACCAACGTCGATCAGGCAGCGGTCAACGTCAACAATCGCGTCAAGCAGGTCGAGTCGCGCTTGCCGCAGGAAGTCCGGCGTCAAGGTGTCACCGTCGAGCGCGGCAGCTCCGCGTTCTTGCAGGTGATTGCGGTCTACTCGCCCGAAGGCCGCTACGACGATCTTTTCACGAGCAACTACACGACGCTCAACATCCTCGACGAGCTGAAGCGGCTGCCCGGCACGACGAACGTGCAGATCTTCGGCGCCAAGGATTATGCGATGCGGATCTGGTTGAAGCCGGATCGGCTTGCGTCGCTCAAGCTGACGCCGACCGACGTCGCGCTCGCGATCAACGAGCAGAACGCGCAATTCGCCGCCGGCAAAGTGGGGCAGCCGCCGGCCAGCACCGGGCAGGACCTCGTCTACACCGTCGTCACGAAAGGGCGCCTTTCCGATCCGAAGGAGTTCGAGGAAATCATCGTCCGCGCGAATCCGGATGGATCGCAGGTGCGCTTGAAGGACGTTGCGCGCGTCGAGCTCGGCAGTCGCGACTACGAATTCATCGGTCGCTACAACGGCCACGATGCAACGCTGGTCGGCATCTTCCTGTCGCCGGGCGCAAACGCGCTCGCAGTCGCGAAGACGGTTCGTACGCAAATGGACGATCTCGCCAAGCGCTTTCCGCAAGGGCTGACGTACGCGATTCCCTACGATACGACGCGCTTCGTCGAAGTGTCGATTCGCGAGGTGGTCATAACGCTCGGCGAAGCGATGCTGCTGGTGTTCCTGGTGGTGTATTTGTTTTTGCAAAGCTGGCGCGCGGCGATCATTCCCTTCGCGGCCGTTCCGGTGTCGCTGATCGGCACGTTCGCGGGCATTTACCTGCTTGGCTATTCGATCAACACGCTGACGCTGTTCGGCATGGTGCTGTCGATCGGCATCGTCGTCGACGACGCGATCGTCGTGTTGGAGAACGTCGAGCGCATCATGCGCGAGGAAAAACTCCCGGCGCGTGATGCCGCGGTGAAGGCGATGCGCGAAGTCACGAGTCCGATCATCGCGATCGTGCTCACCCTCGTTGCGGTATTCGTGCCGATCGCGTTTCTCGGTGGATTGACGGGCGAGCTGTATCGGCAGTTCGCCGTGACGATTGCGATCTCGGTCGTGCTGTCGGGGATCGTTGCATTGACGCTGTCGCCGGCGCTATGCGCATTGATCCTGAAGCCCCACGAAGCGCCGAACCGCTTCTTTGCCGCTTTCAATCGCTGGTTCGACCGCGTGACGCATCGCTATACCGATGGCGTCGTGTTCATGATCCGCCATGGAATCCTCGGCATCGTGCTGTTCCTGGCCATGGTTGCGGTCACCGTCGGACTGTGGCGCATAACGCCGGGAAGTCTCGTACCGGACGAGGATCAAGGCTTCTACATCGCCGCGGTGATTCTTCCCGATGGCGCTTCGCTCGAACGTACCGACCGTGTCGTGAAGGAAGTCGAAAAGGCAGTGCGCAGCAACGCGAACAACGAAGACGTGGTTGCGTTCACCGGCTTCGATTTCATCGGCGGCGGCTTTCGCAACAACGCCGCCACGATGTTCGTCACCCAGAAGCATTGGGACGAGCGCGAGGTCACCGCGTCGCAGCTCGTCGGCGAACTGTTCGGCAAGACGATGGGCATCAAGGAAGCGCTCGTGCTCGCGTTCAATCCGCCGCCGATTTTTGGACTTGGCACGGCGGGCGGGTTCGAGTTCTATATCCAGAGTCGCGGCGACACCGATGCGAAGCGCATGTCCGAGGTCGTGCAGGCTTTCCTCGGGCGAGCAAATCAGGATCCGTTGCTAGGTGGCGCGCAAACGTTGTGGCGCGCCGCTTCGCCGCAGCTCAACGTCGAAGCGGATCGCGAGAAAGCGAAAAAGCTTGGTGTGGACATCGACGTTCTGTTCAACACGCTCTCGGCAACGATGGGAAGCTTCTACGTCAACGACTTCAACAAGTACGGTCGAACCTGGCAGGTGCTGATGTCCGCGGAACCCGGCTTTCGCATGCGGCCCGATGACATTCAAAGCATCTACGTTCGCTCGCGCGGGGGAGAGATGGTGCCGCTATCCTCACTGGTCAACGTGCGCTATTCCGCCGGACCCGATTCGCTCGAGCGCTTCAACAATCTCCCTGCGGTGAAGATCATCGGCCAGGGGGCACCCGGCGTGTCGTCCGGACAAGCGATCGCGCGCGTCGAGCAAATCGCCAACGAAGTGCTGCCCACCGGCTTCAGCTACGACTGGAGCGGCACGAGCTATCAGGAAAAGCGCTCGGGCGGCGCATCGACATTCGCGCTCGTGCTCGCGGTGATCATGGTGTTCTTGATACTCGCCGCGCAATACGAACGCTGGTCGTTGCCGCTGTCGGTGTTGTTCGCTCTGCCGTTCGGAACATTCGGGGCGCTCGCGGCGGTGTGGCTGCGCGGGTTCACCAACGACGTTTATTTTCAGATCGGTTTGGTCACACTGCTCGGGCTCGCCGCGAAGAACGCGATCCTGATCGTCGAGTTCGCCGTCTACAAAGTCGAGGAAGGCTTGACGCCGTCCGCTGCCGCTACCGAGGCGGCGCGGCTTCGCTTTCGACCGATCTTGATGACCTCGCTCGCGTTCATTCTCGGCGTGCTGCCGCTTGCGATTTCGAGCGGGGCCGGCGCGGGTGCACGTCTCTCCGTCGGCACCGGCGTGATGGGCGGCATGCTCGCAGCAACCTTTCTCGCGATCTTTTTCGTGCCGCTGTTCTTTCGCGTGATTTTCGAGCGGCGCTTGGTCGAAAGACGCACGAAACGGGAGCTCGAGCACGAAGTCGAGCGCTCGCGCGTGCATCAAATACCCGCTACACCCGGTCATCCGCCGATCACGGGAGGCGAGCATGCGTGATCGATCATCATTGACGCGTGCACTTGTGATTGCACTGGCGCTCGCCGGTTGCCAATCGACACCCGTCGCGCCTCCTCCGCTCGACCTTCCCGCTCCGACGATCGCGCCGCTCGCGAACGTGCAACGCTGGTGGACGCTGTTCGACGATGCCGTATTGACGCGACTGGTCGACGAAGCGCTCGCCAACAATCTCGATCTCGCTGCGGCGATGGCGCGCGTGGACCTTGCGCGCGCTAACGTGCTGCTCGCCCAGAAAGACTTGTATCCAAGCGTCAATCTCGATGCGGGCGTGTCGCGCAATCGGATCACCGAGGTCGGCTCGCAACCGCTGCCGCCGGGCTTCGATCCGACCTCGTCGAATTATCGCTTCGGCTTTCTCGCGAGTTACGAGCTCGATCTGTGGGGCAAATATCGATCGTCGACGCGCGCTGCGCAAACCGATCTTCTCGCAAGCCAGTTCGCGCGCGAAACAGTGCGCACCGGTGTCGCGGCTGAAGTTGCGCGCTTGTATTTCACGTTGCTTGCCGCCGAGGCGGAGCTCGCGCTATTGCGCGACACGCTGAAGCTGCGCGGCGAATCGGTGCAACTGCAACGCGATCGCTTCGAGGGAGGTGTCGTTGGCGCGCTCGACTTGCGACAGGCAGAAGCCGAGCGCGCGGCGGTAGTCGCGGACATCGCGCGCGCCGAGCGCGCCGCGGGCTTGCTCGAATCAGCGCTGGCAACGCTCGTTGGACGCTCGCCGCGCGAAGTGTTCGAGCCCGTGATCGCGCGCGATGCGGAAGCCAAACGCTTGCTCGACGTACCCGTGATTGCCGCGGGTCTGCCATCGGGATTGATCGAGCGTCGTCCCGACATTCGCCGCGCCGAAAGCGAGCTCGCGGCAGCGAACTTGAGGATCGATGTTGCACGCGCGGATTATTTTCCTTCGATCTCGCTAACTGGATCGCTTGGAACCGAATCGGCGCTCCTGAAAAACCTGTTCGGCGGACCGTCGCTCGCTTTCGGTCTGGGAGCATCGCTGTTGCAGCCGTTGTTCGGGCTCAAGGCGATCGAGGCGAATGTCGAAGCGCAAACCGCCCGGCGCAGTCTTGCGATCGTCACCTATCAACAGACGGTGCAGGCAGCGTTTCGCGAGACGCACGATGCGCTGGTGTCGAACCGTACGTCGCGCGAGGCGCTTGCAGCGCAAGGGGCGCGACGGAGCGAAATCGCGCAGGGCCTGGAGCTTGCCGATCTGCGCTATCGCGCCGGCTATTCCGCGTATCTCGAAGTTCTCGACGCGCAGCGTCAGCTTTTGCTGGCCGATCAGCTACGCATTACTGCGGCGCGCGATGCGCGAATTGCACTCGTCGATTTGGCGCGCGCGATGGGCGGTGGCTGGTCGCCGGATGACGTGGGGCAGCTTTCGACTCGCTAGCGTAGCGCCCCGCGTAGCGCAATGCCCGAGTTGCCCGACGTCGAGCTTTATCGCGAAGCGCTGGCCGAGCGCGTCGCCGGGCATGCGCTGTTGCGAGTCGAGCTGCGTAATCCATTCGTGCTGCGCACCGCGGTGCCGCCGATCGATGCGATCACGAGCAAGGTCGTGCGGTCGATTCGAAGGCTTGGCAAGCGTATCGTCCTCGGTCTCGATGACGATTATTTTCTCGTGGCTCACCTGATGATCGCTGGCCGCCTGCGCTGGTTGAACGAGAAAGCGAAAGTGCCCGCGCGCATCACGCTCGCGGTGCTGCACTTCGACAATGGTCGCCTCGCGTTCACCGAGGCGGGCAGCAAGCGGCGGGCGTCGCTCCACCTGGTTCTAGGTGAGACCGCATTGCGCGCGTTCGACATGGGTGGTCTCGAAGTCCTTACGGCCGAATTCGAGGCTTTCGATACACGCTTGCGATCGGAGAATCACACGCTGAAGCGCGCATTGACCGACCCGCGACTTTTCAGCGGCATCGGCAACGCGTATTCGGACGAGATCCTGCATCGCGCGAAGCTCTCGCCGCTTGCATTGACGACCAAGCTCGATCTCGATGCACGACGCGCGCTCTACGTCGCAACACGCGGCGTGCTTGATGATTGGTCGCGCTGGCTTCGAAACGAAGCGAAAGGCGAGTTTCCGCAGAACGTCACGGCATTTCGTCCCGGCATGGCCGTGCACGGACGTTACGGCCAGCCGTGTCCCGTATGCGGGTCACCGGTTCAGCGCATCGTCTATGCGGAAAACGAGGCCAACTATTGCGCTACGTGCCAGACGGGGGGCAGGCTTCTCGCGGATCGCTCGCTGTCGCGGCTTTTGCACGATAGCTGGCCGAAGTCGATCGACGAGCTGGGTTAGCGTTTCGGTTTCGCGCTACTGCAGCGAAGGTTTTTTCAGAAAGTCGCGCCGATCGCCCGAGCGCACGACGACCGATACGGCGTTCGCGTTGCGTGCAAGCGTGAGTGGGACCGACGCACCTGCCGGCCCCAGCGACCACACGTGTCGCAGAAAATCGCCGAGCGAGCCTATGCGTGTTCCGGCGACATCCACGACGGTATCGCCGAGCTTTACGCCGGCGACGTCCGCCGGCCCGCCTTCCACCAGACCGCGCACGAGGAGGCGTCCATCGTTTTCGGACGTGTACATGCCAAGCCAGGGGCGCGGCGGCATGCGCGAGCCGCCCAGGCGCACGAGATCCTCTTCGATCGGACCAAACAGATCGAACGGCACGAACATGTTGCCGTTGACTGTCTCCTCGCCGACCTGCTGCTGAATGTACAACGAGCCGATGCCGACGAGCCGGCCGCGTTCGTCCAGCAAGGCGGCACCGCTCCATTCGGGATGCAGCGGCGTCACGAACAGTGCTTCGTCGAGCAGATACTCCCAGTACCCGGCGAACTCGCGCCGCGCCAACAGCTCACCCTCGAGGGCATGCGCGCGTCCACCGCGCCCGAGTACATAGACTTCGTCACCGGCTGCAAGCTCGCTCGCGCTGCCGCGCGCGATGGGCGCAAGGTCGAGACGGCGCAAGGGTTGAATGAGCCCGAAGCCAGTGCGAAAGTCGTAAGCGAGTGTCGTTGCGGGAACGACGCGGCCGTCCTGCGTCGTGATCCAAATCGTCTCAGCTTCGGTGATCAGATAGCCGATCGTGAGAATCACGCCGTCCCCGCGAATCACAACGCCATTGCCGATGCGCTCGGTACCCAACAGCGATGCGGTGAATGCGTCGTCGGGGATTTCCGCGCGCACGGTCACCACGGAGGCGAGCGCCGCATCGAGGTCGAACGCGAGCTGCCCCGCTTTCGGGCGCAGATCGGGTGGAAATTCCCACTGCGTCTCGGGCACGACTGCATGCTCCTTTCATTTACGCGATGAGGCTCGTACGTTCGATGGTACGCGAATCGACGCTGCGCGACGAGGGAGTCGCGGCACAATGCAACTCTCTTGTAGAGGAGCCGGCGAATGCATAAGTTCAGCATCCTGATCATCGCCGTTGCCTGCATCGGCACTGCACGGGCGCAGATCGCGCCTTCAGCAAGCGAAGTCGCGTCTTACGGAGGCCTGCTCGCGGCCTCCGCGAAAGACGACACCGCAGCGATTGCGACCCTTGCCGCGAGCGGTGCGCCAGTCGACGTGCGCGACTCGCACGGGCGCACGCCGTTGATCGTCGCCGCGCATCGAGGCAACCATCGCGCGATGCGCGCATTGGTCGCCGCGGGTGCCGACGCCAATGCGCTCGATTCCGATCGTTACGATATCGTCACCGTGGCAGCGGTCGCGAACGACGTGCCCACACTCGAGCTTGCGCTTGCGCTCGGCGCGCGCGCCGGCAATGTGACGAGTCGCTATGACGGCACTGCGCTGATCGCCGCCGCGCATCTTGGTCATGCCCAAGTGGTGCGTACGCTGATTCGCGCAGGGGCGCCGCTCGATCATGTGAACAACCTCGGCTGGACGGCGCTGATCGAATCGATCGTTCTCGGCGACGGTGGGACGCGGCACGTCGACACGTTGCGCGCGCTGGTCGACGCGGGCGCCAACGTCAACCTGCCCGATCGCAATCGCTCGACACCCCTTGCACTCGCGAAGTCGCGCGGTTACGGGGAAATGGTCGCAATCCTGACGCGGGCCGGGGCGAAGTAAACGACGGCGCGAGCGCTCCCCTCGTTCATCCCTTTCCACTGACGACGCACTTGACACGATTCCCGTTCGTCGTCGGCATTCAGGCTACGACGAGCATGCCAAGCCATTGACGCGTATCGTCAACACGAGGACTCGGCGCGCCGATTGCTCTATCGACAACGGAGCGATCGAAGCTGAACCGCTCCGGTCCTTGGAGCCTACAACCCTCAAAGCGGCTTTGATCGGCCGCTTTTTTTTTCACTTCGCCGGCGCTGGCGCGTCGCGCTGATACGACTCCCACCACGCCAAC
>DATLOI010000046.1:0-57399 GCA_035536295.1 Casimicrobiaceae bacterium | reverse complement strand
GGCGTTGATATGCGGCGTCACCTGCACGAGCACGCCCGTGTCGATGTATTGCGCGACTGTCTGAAACGTATTCGACGCGGGAACGGTGCCCGGCACGACGTTGGTCTGGTTGATCGGAATCCGGTTGCCTACCTTGATCGTCGCTTTCTGATTGTCGAGCGCGGCAATGTGTGGATTGCTGATGACCTTGGTGTTGCCGTAAGTGTCGAGTAGTCTGAGCGCTGCTTGAACGCCGCCCGGAAATGCACTGTTGCTCAGGATGAACGAGAAGCCGCGCGACAACAGGCTCGAGATTCCCGATTGCGGCGTAGGTGTGTTCGGTGTTGTGATCGGGCCTATCGGGTTGGTGACGTTGCCCCCGAAGTAGCGACCGTCCTTTGCACTGAACAGCCATTCGACGCCGAATTGGATCTTGTCGGTCAACACGATCTCGGCGATCGTCATCTCGATCACGACCTGACGCGCCGGAACGTCGAGCCGCTTTAGCGCCGACTCGATAACCGCGTATTCGCCCGGTGTCGCAACGATCACGATCGTGTTGTTGTCCTTGTCGGCGACCGCCTGCAGGTTGCGCACGATGCCATCGGCGGGGCGCTGTGCGCCAGCCGCAGCACCCGCCGCCGCGCCCGCTGCAACGGTCGCTGCTTGTTGTGCAGGCGTTTGAGGTGGCGTTCCGGGTGGAGACTGCGGCGCGAACGAAGGCGGTGAAACGATCGTGCCGGCGGGAGTCCCCGGCGCGACGGTCGGCGGTGCCGGGGTTGTGGGTGCAGTCGAGCGACCGGTGAACGCCTGCTGCAACAGCGGCGCGACTTTTTCGGCGCGGCTGTTCTGCAATGCATACACGTACAACCGGGGACCATCGCCCGCGCCGCCCCGATCCAGGCGCTCGATCCATTTCTTCGCCTCCTCGAGATAGTGCGGATTCGGCGAGATGATCAACAGCGCGTTCATGCGTTCGATCGGCACGACGCGAAGAATTCCCGCGAGCGGGCTTTGCTGCGCAGGACCGATGATCTTCTCGAATTCCGAGAACACCGTCTTCACGTCGGCGTTTTGCAACGTGAAGACGCCGGCCGACATCCCCGACATCCAGTCGACATCGAACATCTCGATTGTGTCCATCAGGTGCTTCAACTCGCGCTCGGTGCCGGAGAGGATCATCAGGTTGCGAAGCTCGTCGAAGCGCAGCGACGATTGCGCATCGCGCGCGAACGGTTCGAGCAAGCGCTGCATATCGCGCACGCCGACATAACGAAGCGGAACGATCCGCACCGAGAATCCAGCGGGAAGCGCGCGCTGCGAAGTACCGAGCTGCGGCGCGAGGTTGCCGCGCACCGCGTTGCCTTGCGGAATGATCTTGTAGACGCCCGCCTCCTTGATCATCGTCGCGCCGTTCATGCGCAGCAATGTTTCGAGCGTCGCAGGCAACGCGTCGCGCGGAATTCCGCCGGCGGTACGAAGCGTCACCTGACCGCCGACGTTCGCGTCGATCGTGTAGCTCTCGTTCAAGTAATCGGCGAGGATGATCCGAACCACTTCGCGAAGATCGGCGCCTTCGAAATTCAGCACGACGGGGCCGCCGGGTGCCGCGGAACTGGCGGGCGCAGTCGGCGTCCCGGGCGGCGTTTGGCCCTTGACAACGACGCCGGTGCCGCGAAACACGCGATAGGGCTCTGCGGCGGCATCTTGCG
This sequence comes from Casimicrobiaceae bacterium, assembly GCA_035536295.1. GTDB lineage: Bacteria > Pseudomonadota > Gammaproteobacteria > Burkholderiales > Casimicrobiaceae > VBCG01. The sequence goes on along the minus strand of DATLOI010000046.1, from coordinate 55,708 downwards.
CGCGCGCCGCGGCATCGGCGGCTTGCGCGACCGAAGGGATGACTCGGGTCGATTGCGCACGCGAAGGCGGCGACGTGCCACCTTGTTCAGGAGAAATTTGGCATGCGGACAACAGAATCGGGATTAGCGCAAATGAAAGCGTGCGCAGCATCGATGGGTTGATCGGTTTGTTGTTTTGCATTCGGGAGTCTTGAAGGGGCCGCATTGCGGCGTGCCGCCGTGAGGTTCCGGTGGATCGGTGCGCGTTGGCCAACTTCATTTACGCGGCTGCTGCATGCGCCGATAGACTTCGGCCCACGCGGGGTCGGGCGTCGTGTTGGATCCGGCTGCGTTGACGCGCGCTTGAGCTTCGGCCCGCGCCGCAGTTTCGGCAGCCGCTTGGGCGGCGCGCGCTGCGCGTCGGCGCTCGAGCAACGCTGCATCGCTCTCCGGGCTGCCAGGCACGGGAAACTGCGCACCGGCAACCGCTGGCGTTTGCGGCGCCCCCGCAACTCCCGGAGCGGGAGCGCGTGGTGGCTGTTGCGCGCCACCCGGCGCTTGCCCAGCCACCGGGACGACGCCCGGTGTCACGCCGGGAGCGCCCGGCTGCGGCTGAATCGGCGGCTGAATCGTCGTGCGCGGACCCGAAGCGACTTTGAGCACGAGCTCCTCGCTCTCATCGCCCATCACGAGCTTCACGCGATCCGCGCCGACTTCGGCGATCGTGATGCCATTGATCGTGTCGCCGGCGCGCACCGAGCGCGCTTTGCCGCCCGCCATTTCGCGCAGAAACGCAATCGAGTTCTTGTCGACGACCGCGGTGCCGGTGAGCGCGAACTGGCCGCGTTGCATTTTCGGCTTCGCGACTTCCTGCGCAGCCGGTGGCGGCGCGGGCCTGCGCGTCGGCACGAACGCCGGACGGTCGACCGTCTCACGGCGTGCGGCGGCCCCGCCCTCGACTTGATAATCGGGCAACAAGCTCACGTCGACGCGCTGCGCTGCCGCAGGTGCGGGCGGCTCGGGCGCGCGACGTAGCGTGCGACCCCAATCGGTTTCCCAGCCGATGATCGCTGCGACGGCCGCGAACGCGAGGAACCACAGCAGCGCTGCGGCTCCGAAGCGGGACTCGAGTCCATTCATCGATCGCTCCTAATCATCTAGGACCCTTTTGATAGGCCCTAAGCTTTGCCGGCGGCGCCGACCGGCTTTTCGGGCGTGCGCACCGCTTCCGGATAGGCCCAGGCGATCGCGTCGAGTTGAACGATCAGCTCGGGCTCCTGCCCAGGCGCCGGCTTGAAGCCGCGAAACGCATTCACGGGCCTGACGGTGAGGTTCGCCACGACAACGTACGGCTGCTGCGTTTCGAGCGCCGCCACGATGCGCTGCAGGTTGCCTGTTGTCGAGAAGAACTGCACGGTCGCGCCGATCTGCTTGAAGCGCTCGTCATCCTTCGGCGCGACATTCTGCGATGTGGTGATGCGCCCGCCGTTGCCTTCGATCGCAGCCTTGACTACTTCGGACAGCTCGGCGCTCGCAAGATTCGGCGCGGTGTTCCTAAGATAGAAGCGTCGGCCGTTGCGCTCGCGAACCGTTTCGAGGGCTTTGCCGAACTCGGGCGCCTGGGCGGCGACGCGACGATAACGTTGCAGCCGATCGCTCGCATCGTCGATCGCCTGATCGTAATGGCGGTGCAGAAGGAACGCCGGAATCAGCGCGGCCGCAAGCACGGCGACGACGATCGCAATCAAGAGTCCCACCGCGAACGCGCGCAACTGCGCAGGTGTGAGCCGGCTGATGAACGCGGGCGTCATCGCTTGGCGGCCGCCTCGTCGGGGGGCAGTGTCGGTTGCGGTAGCGCGAGCGGGGACACCGACGAGGGCGCGTTCGCAGGAGGAGGCGTCGGTGCAGGGGCGGAAGCTGGCTGACGCGCGGGAGTCGTTGGGGGGGCAGCGCTCGGAGCCGCTGTTGGAGTCGAAGGAGGCGGAGCACTTGGCGCAACGGCGGGAGTCGGCGTGGGCACTGGAGCCGCCGGAGTCGCCACCGGCGCAAGCGCAGCCAGCGCAACCGGAGTAGGCGCAGGCAATGGCCGCAGCTGCGCCGCCAAGTCGAATATCTCACCGGGGCCGGGCTGGATTTTCGTCGTCGGGGAGCGCGGCGCGGCTTGCGTGAACACTTTCGATTCCTCGAACGCGTTGATGAGGCGCCCCGCATTCACCGATTCGCCGCGCAGTAAGAGCTCGCGCTGCGTCTCCTTGCCACGCGAAGCGGTTTTCATCTCCATCTGCGTGAGCCACGTGTCGTCGGGGAGAAGCTTCGTGATCTCCTCCAGTACCTGCAGCGACGATGGAAACGCGAACTTGCGCTCGAGCGCGAAGTTGTATTCGGCGGCATGGCGCTCGAGATCGCTGCGCAACCGCTCCGACACCGAAGCCTGCACGCGCGCATCGTCGACGATGCGAAGGAGCGCGATTGCATAGTCGCGCTTCTGCCAAACGGGAACGGCTATCGCGACCGCCGCGAGCACCGCAAGCGCAAGCGCCGGCACACCGATTCGCCAAAGCAGGCCCGCCGAGGCCGCACGGCGCTCGGGGGGCAACAAATTGAGCCGGGTCGTCGCGGCGTCCGCCGGAGCGGTCGGCACGACGGCCACGACTTCGGCACCGAAGCTTTCCGCCTGCGCGATCGCTTGATCGACGAGTGAGCGACGCGCAGCCGCGAGATCGATCCGAATCTCGCCGCGCGGATCGCGCTCGACGACTTCGGCGTCGAAGTAAAGCTCGTCGGCCTTGAACGGCGTATGGCGATCGAGATCGTAGGCAAGCGCTTGCAACAGGTTCTCTTCGACCGCCGCCGGCAGCTTCAATGCGCGGCGCAAGACCTGGCGCGACGGAAGCGCGACGGCAACCCTGGGCGCGCCAGCGCCGTTGCCGATCCGTGCGAGCGCGGCACGACCTTCGGCCGCTGTCGCTGCGGCATCGGCCGCGAGTGCAACGCGCTCGCCGGGCTCCATGACGAGCGCACCATCACGCAGCGCCGGACGCCAGATCGTGACCGCGTCGTTGTCGAAGGCGAGTACCGTGCGCATGCGACGTCGACGAACTGCATCGCGCGTGGGCTTTGGCATCGCCGCGCCGAGCTCGCTCAACCACCAGCGGATGAAGCTTCCGGTGGGGGATGCGGGACCAAAGGCGCGAGGGCGTACGGATGCGGTCATGAAAAAGTCACGATCGACGGGAATCGCTCGTCGGCGAGGTCTTCGGGGCCAGCGACGGGAGAATCGTCGCCGGCGGTGTCGCGGCGGCAGCAGCGGTAGCCGGCGCGTCGGGAAGCACCGGGCGCTCGCCTTCGCTCCACAGGAATGCGTAGAACGGCCGGCGCGGATCGGCCGTGGCACGGACCACGGCTTCGCGGACGAAGGTTACACCATCGACGCGCACCGCCTCGGCACGAATCCGCCAGACGGGCACCGCTCCGATCGCAAAACCTTGCGCGGGCGGGAACGGTGGCACCGGGAGGTGGCTTGCGATCGCTTCGTCGCGGCGCGCGATGTAATCGTCGACGAGCTCCGGCGTCGAGGGCGGAAAGGCGAGCAGCGTTTCGCGGTTCGCCGTCAGCGGATTGGCGCCGACCTGGCGCGAATAGACGGTGAGTGCGGGGACCACTCGCGCATACAGCGTCGGCGTCATGCCGAGCACACGCGAAAGCTCGCCGACGGTTTCGAACCCGCTGTTGGTCGGAAGGTACTGCGAATTGGCTGACCGATAGTCCGCGGCTTCCGCACCGTTCGGTCGACGCAGGTCGTCGGCATCGCGCCAGTCGACGATCGCATCGACGATCGCGCTCGCTTGCGCGTCATCGAGCCCGCCGACATTGACGAACAGGCCCCTCAAGAGCGGCTCGGCGGCGGTGTTGAGATCGATCTTCGACGATTCATCGCGCGCGCTCGCGATGATCTCGGTGTCGCCGTCTTTCCAGCGATGCGTCGCGCCGTCGGGTTTCCACGAGTCGAGGGTGCGCGGGCGCAGCAGTTCGAAGGCAACCCGCTCGATCGCGCCGTCCGCAATCGCGCGCGCTTGCGCGAGCGACGCAGCGTTACGCGACGCCAGCGCTTCGCTTCGCATCGACGTCGCGAACGCGGTGCCGACGACGGTCAGCAACACCGTGAGCCACAGCACGATGATCAGTGCGACGCCGCGCTCTCTGGAATGCTTCGATGCCATTGCGCGCGCGCTCACGACATCCCCACACAGCGCTCGGTCGACGCATCCCACTGCCGGCATCCCGACTCCTGCGCCTGGCGCGATGCGACGAGCAATGTCGGCCACGCCGGGCCACGCTGCGGCACAACGTCGATGCGCACCAGAAGCGGCAGGCGATTGCGATCGTCCCAGCGCTCGCGCCACGTCGGCGCCGTCGCGGGCGCAGCGCCTGCATCCCGACCGAAATAGCCGATGCGAATCTCACCGATGTCTTCTGCAAGAATCGAGCGGTCGGCCTTGTCGAACTCGGGCAACTCACTCGCCTCGGTATCGGGCACGCGCCGCTCCAGCACGAGGCGGCTTTTCTCGCCTTCCCTGACGACGGCGAGGCGGTAATACCAAACGCCGCCACCGGTGATGCGTGCCGGAAGCTGCGCTGCGTAGCGAAGCTCGTCGCTCGCCCCGGTGAACAGCAATGGATATTCGAGCATCTTGCGCATGCGCAGCGGGTGCTGGCCTTCAAGTTGCGCGCGCAGAAACGCGTGCGAAAGCCGCATCGACGCCGCGGCCTCGGTATGCGCCTCGCCGGCATCGCGGCTGCGACCCGCGAAGCCGAGGGCGCCATACATGACGCTCGACATCAACGCGAACAGCACGAGCGCGATGACGAGCTCGAGCAGCGTGAAGCCGCGTTGATGCAATCGCGCCGCGCTCATGGCAATCCCTTCGCCGCAAGTCGCAGCGTCGACAACGTGAGCGAGCGATCACTGCCGGCCAATCCCGGAAAGCGCACGTCGACCTCGACGCGATACAAGCGCGTGGTCATCGCCTCCGAAATCTTGAGAAGCTCGGGCTCGACATCGGTCGGCTCCCACACGCTGGTGCGCGATTGCCAGCGAATGCGGCCATCGTCGTCCGTCCCTTGATCGGTCGTTTCGACCAGCGGAACCGCATTCGCGGCAGCGGCGAGACGACTTTCCGCAACGAGAATCGCGCGACTCCATTCGGAGGATGCGCCGGCGTTCGCAAGCGCTCCGGAAAAGAGCTGGAACAGCGCGGTTGCGATCAACGCGAGAATGACGAACGCAGCCAGCACTTCGAGCAGCGAGAATCCGCGTTGTCGATCGTGCCGCATCAATCGAGCACCGCGACGCGGCCGGTCAGCCAGTCGACGTCGATCTCGAACTTGCGCTCTCCCGCCGCGAGCGTCAGTCGACCGCCGTTGCTGCCCCCGTCGGGATAGAAGCGGATCGCGCCGACGCGTTCGTTGACCAGATCCTTTTGTGCGGTGAAAAGCTTCATGTCCACACCCTTCGGCAATGCGTGCTCGCGACGATCGCTGCCGACGAGATAGCGACGTCCTTCGAGGTCGAACGTGACGAACGTTTCCCTGCGCGAGGACATCGCTTCGCTGCGAGCGAGACGCATTCCGGACGCGACCGAGCGCGCCGCGCCTTTCAATTCGGTCGTCGACACGCCGGAGCCGAACATCGGCAACACGAGCGCTGTCATCATCGCGATGATCGCGAGGACCACCAGAAGCTCGATCAGCGTGACGCCGCGTTGTGTCATTGCGCGGTGGCGTGTCGACTCATTGCGAGCTGTTGATATCGCGGTTCGGGCCTTCGCCGCCTTCCCTGCCGTCTGCGCCGAACGACATGATGTCGTACGGTGCGTTGTTCGTGCCGGGTGACGCATAGCGGTATTCGTTGCCCCACGGATCCTTCGGCACCGCCTGCTTCTTCCAGTACGGGCCGTTCCAGTTCGCGACCCCCGCAGGCGCGCTGACCAGCGCTTGCAAGCCTTCCTGGGTCGTCGGATAGCGGCCGGTCTCGAGCTTGTACAGGTCGAGCGTCTGGCCGATCTGGCCGATCTCGATTTTCGCCGCGTCGGCTTTTGCTTTCTCGCCCTTGCCCAGGAAATTGCCGCCGACGATGCCGAGTACGACGCCGATCAACACGAGCACGACGAGAATTTCGATCAGCGTCATGCCGCGCTCTTTGCGCGTGCCGTTACCGACTCTTTTCATTGTTCACCCATCGTTTGTTGCGTCAGGTTAGCGCGTGGCCGGCTTCAGCCGACCAGTTCGCTCATACCCATCACGCCCAGCAAAATCGAGAACACAATGCCGCCGATCAGCACCGCCAGCGACAGGATGAGCACCGGCTCCAGCACGGTCAGAAACCGCTTCACCGCAAGCTGCACTTCGCGGTCGTAGATGTCGGCGACTTTCACCAGCATCTCTTCGAGCCGGCCCGATTCCTCGCCCACCAGAATCATCTGCGTCGCAAGGCGCGGATACAGTCCGGTGTCGGCCAGCGGCCGGCCGAAGCCCCGACCCTCGCGCAACCGCGCTGTCACCCCTTCGAGGGCTTCGGACAGCACGACGTTGCCCATGGTTTCGCGAACGATCGCAATTCCCGACAAAAGTGTCACGCCATTGGCAAGCAGAGTAGCAAGCGTGCGGGCGAAACGCGCCACTTCGACTTTGCGCACGAGGTCGCCGACGAGCGGTAGCGTGAGGATTCGCGCATCGCGTCGCCGTCTGACGACAGCCTTCGAACCGCGCCGCCTGATCCACAGCACCAAAAGCGCAATCGCCAGAACGAGCGCCCACCACCAGTTCTTCATGAAATAGGCGAGCCCGAAGACGATCGCCGTAGGTAGTGGCAGCGCCCTACCCGCCTGCGAAAACGTCTGCTCGAACTGCGGAACCACGTAGATCAAAAGCACAACGACCGAGACCGCGGCCACGCCGATCAGAATAGTCGGATAGATAAGCGCGCTCTTGACGCTTTCGCGAAGCTCCTTGTTGCGCTCCATCGTGTCGGCGAGGCGCGCAAGGACCAGACCGAGTGCACCGCCCGCTTCGCCGGCGCGCACGATGTTGACGTAGAAGCGCGAGAACACTTCGCGGCGCGCGTCGAGCGCCTGCGAAAGCGATTTGCCGCCGCGCACGTCGTCGCGAACGCCTTGCAGAAGTGCGGCGACGGGAGGTGTTGCCGCGAGCGAGATCAGCATTTCGAGCGCGCGGTCGAGCGTCAGTCCGGCGTTGATCAGCGTCGACAGCTCGCGCGTGATGGCGATCAGTTGATCACGCGTGACATGGCGCGGGGTGAACCACGAACGTCGCGCGCTCGGGCCTGCGCGCGCGACGGCTCCAGCGCCACCGACCGCAGGCGCGATCTGCATCGGCATCAGGCCCTGATCGCGCAGCCGATCGACGATCTCGGCTTCGTTCGCTGCGTCGAGCTCGCCGGTCGCGACTTCGCCGGCGGTGCTTACTGCGCGATAGCGATACAGCGCCATGCGCAGCGTTTACGTCTCGCGCGAGACGCGCAAGACTTCCTCGAACGTCGTCACGCCTTGCACGGCCTTGCGCAAGCCGTCCTCGTACATCGGCAGCATTCCTTCGGCGAGCGCCTGTGAGCGAAGGTCGGTCGCCGTAGCGTGACGCATGACGAGGCTGCGCAACGCGTCGGTCATCGGCAACATTTCGAGAATGCTCACGCGTCCGGTGTAGCCCGTGTTCGCACATGCCTTGCAGCCGCGCGCATGCCACAGCGTGATCGGACCTTCGCGCACGAATTTGTGCAAGTTCATCTGCTCGACGAGTTCCGGCAATGCGTGATACGGCTCTTTGCAGTGCGGGCAGAGGGTTCGCACGAGCCGCTGCGCCAAAATTCCGATCACAGTGGAGGTGAGCAGATAATCTTCGACGCCCATGTCGAGCAATCGGTTCACCGTCGATGGCGCATCGTTGGTGTGGACGGTCGATAGCACGAGGTGGCCGGTCAATGCGGACTGCACGGCGATCTGCGCGGTTTCGAGATCGCGGATCTCGCCGATCATGATCACGTCCGGGTCCTGTCGCACGATCGAGCGCAATGCATTCGCGAACGTGAGCTCGATCTGGGGCTTCACCTGGATCTGGTTGATGCCAGGCATTTGATACTCGACAGGGTCCTCGACGGTGAGGATCTTGACGTCGGGCTGATTCAAGCGATCGAGCGCGGTGTAGAGCGTCGTCGTTTTGCCCGAGCCGGTGGGACCGGTGACGAGCAGAATCCCGTGCGGCTGCAACAGGACGTTCAGGAACAATTTCAGCGTGTCGTCCTCGAAGCCGAGCCGCTTGAAATCGAGCGCGACACCGCCTTTGTCGAGAATACGCATCACGACACTCTCGCCATGCATCGTGGGGACGGTCGAGACGCGTAGATCAATCTCTTTCCCTTGCACGCGCAGGCGAATGCGACCGTCCTGCGGCAAGCGACGCTCGGCGATGTCGAGATTCGCCATGATCTTGATGCGCGAAATGATCGCGGCGGACAGGCGCCGCGGCGGCGATTCGATCTCGTGCAGCACGCCGTCGACGCGATAACGTACGATCAGTCGATTCTCGAACGGCTCGACGTGAATGTCGGAAGCGCGCATTTCGAGCGCATTGGTGATGATCAGCGACACCATGCGGATCACCGGCGCTTCGGAGGCGAGATCCTTCAACTGCTGCACGTCGGCGTCGAACGCGATATCGTCGACGCGCTGCTCGACGTCGCCGACGATCGTGCCAAGCGCCGACTTGCCGGCGCCGTACAACCGCTCGAGCGCGGCCTCGAGCTCGGTCGGAATCGCGACCAGCGGACGCACCGCGCGACCGGTCACCATCTCGAACGCACCGATCGTGTAGTCGTCGGTGGGGTCGGCCATCGCGAGCACGAGCTCCGACTCGTCCTCGCGTATCGGCAACGCGTGCGATTCGCGAAGGAAACGCGCCGAGACGCGCTCTTCCAGAATCGGAAATTCCGGGTAGAGCGCGGCGTCGCACAGCGGAAGGGAGAGCTGTTGCGCAAGCGCCTCGGCGACATCGCGCTGCGCACACAGGCCGAGTGTCACGAGGAGCGATCCAAGCTTTTCGCCTGAATCGCCCTGCAAACGCAGCGCGCGCTCGAGCGCCTGCGAATCGAGCTTGCCGCGCTCGATCAGGATTTCACCGAGCCGCTTGCGAGTGGGAACGACTTGCGCGTGCATCGAAAACCGGTGCAAAAAACGGGTCGTCGATATTAGCAGATGCGTTTATCGATGCGACGTAACTTTCTGGCGCAAAAACGATTTTTGCAACTTTGCGACAGTTTGACTGTCGTGCGCGTGCGACAGCGAAGCGAGTGGCTGTCGGGTAGTGCCGACGTCAGGTCAACGACGCGAACGCCGCTTCGGCCGCGGCAATCGTCGCGCCAATCTCTTGGTCACCATGTGCCGCCGAGACAAAGCCCGCCTCGTACGCCGAAGGCGCGAGGTAGATGCCGCGATCGAGCATCGCATGAAAGAAGCGATTGAAGCGCTCCTTGTCGCAGGCCATCACTTCGGCGTAGGTCGTTGGAACCCGCGCGGTGAAATAGAGTCCGAACATGCCCCCAACGGCGTCCGCGCAAAACGTCACGCGGGCACGCTTGGCAACTTCGCAGAGGCGTGCGGTCATCGCATGCGTCGTGCTTGCGAGCGCTTCGTAGAATTGCGGCACTTCGGTCGCCGCCAACGTCGCGAGTCCGGCAGCAACCGCGACAGGATTTCCCGACAACGTGCCGGCCTGATACACCGGACCCAGCGGCGCGATCTTTTCCATGATCGCGCGCTTGCCGCCGAATGCGCCCACGGGCATACCACCGCCGATCACTTTGCCGAGCGTGGTGAGATCGGGCGTGATGCCGGTGAGACCTTGCACACCCCGTGCGTGCACCCGAAACCCGGTCATCACTTCGTCGAAGATCAACACCGCGCCGTGTCGATCACACAACGCGCGCAAGCTTTCGAGAAACCCAGCGCGCGGCCGCACGAGATTCATGTTGCCGGCGATCGGCTCGACGATGATGCCCGCGATCTCGTTCGCGTTTTCCGCGAACGCAGCGTCGACGGCGGCAATGTCGTTGTATGGAAGGACGATGGTGAGATTCGCGATCGCCTCGGGAACACCGGCCGACGAGGGCTGACCGAACGTGAGCGCGCCCGAGCCCGCCTTGACCAAGAGGCTGTCGCCGTGACCGTGATAGCAGCCCTCGAATTTGATGATCTTGTCGCGCCCGGTGAAACCGCGCGCAAGTCGCAGCGCCGACATCGTCGCCTCGGTTCCCGATGAAACGAGTCGCACCAGCTCGAGCGATGGGAGGCGACGCTTCAGCGTTTCCGCCATCGTGATCTCGATCTCGGTCGGAGCGCCGAACGAAAGGCCTTGCAGCGCGACCTGTCGAACCGCATCGACGACATCGGGATGCGCATGGCCGAGAATCGCGGGGCCCCACGAGCCAACGTAATCGATGTAACGCGTGCCTTCTGCGTCCCACACATACGGCCCTTCGCCTCGCACCAGGAATCGCGGCGTGCCGCCGACCGAACGAAAAGCGCGCACGGGTGAATTGACGCCGGCGGGAATCGAGCGCTGGGCGCGCGCGTATAACGCTTCGTTCGAGTTCGTGCTGTCGTTCGCGTGCGCCGTCATCACGTCTCGCATGCGCGCGCAATGCGTTCGGCCGCGGATTCGACGTCGTCGACGCCGAACACCGCATTGATCACCGCAACCGCATCCGCGCCTGCATCGATTACCTCGGCAGCGTTGTTTTCGTCGATTCCACCTATGCCGACGATCGGCACGCCGAGCGAGCGTGCGGCACTCAGAAGTTCGAGTGAAGCGCGGCGCGCATTCGGCTTCACCGAGGAAGCGAAGAGACTGCCGAAGGCGAGATAATCGACGCCCTGATCGGCGAGCGTGCGCGCTCGTGAAAGATCGTCGTAGCACGAAACGCCGATCAACGCAGTGGGCCCGACGATATCTCGCGCGGCAGCGATATCGATATCGTCTTCTCCAAGGTGCACGCCATCTGCATTCACGAGCGCGGCAAGCTGAGGATCGTCGTTCACGATGTAGAGGGTGTCGCGCGAGCGACACAGCACAGCGAGTGCATACGCCTGCGTGCGTCGCAGTTCTTTGGGAGCGGTCTTGTTGCGGTATTGCACGGCGGTCGCGCCGCCGTCGATTGCAGCACTCACCATCGCGGTGAGCGCTGTCGTGTCATCGAGATCGGGCGTGACCGCGTAGAGCCCGCGTAGCCGCGCAGCACGCGCCGCGCGGCCATTCGCGTCAGTGGCTTCCCCGAGCATCGGCGCGTGGCAACTCGGGTGCGTCGGTCACGGTCTCGCTTTCGTCGCGTGCCCAGAACAGTCGATCGGGCAGATAGCGTCCCATTCCCGGTCGATAGGCTTTTTTCAGCGCGTGCCAGGTGTAGTCCTGCGCCTCGCGCACGGCCTCCGGCATGTCGAGACCATTGGCGAGCATTGCGGCAACCGCCGCTGCAAGCGTTCCGCCGGCACCATGAAACGTTCCGGTGAGGCGCGGCCATGTGTCGCTGCGCAGGACGCCACCTTTCGAATAAAGCGTGTTGACGATGTCTTTCGTAGGCTCGTGCGTTCCGGTCACGAGCACGAACTCGCAACCCGCTTGCACGAGCGCGCTCGCGCAACCCGACAATGCGGGCTCTTCCTCGTCGTCGCTCTCCGCGAAATGACGTATCTCACGACTGCTCGCGACGAGGATCGTCGTTTGCGGCAACAAGAGCTCACCGAGCGCCGCGATCATCTCGTCGGTCGCGAATTCGCCTCCGCGGCTGGAATCGAGGACCGGATCGAGAATCAACGGAACGTCGGGATAATCGGACAGAATTTCGGCGATCGTCGCGATGTTCTCGACGCTGCCGAGCGCGCCTATTTTGAACGCGTCGACCGGCATGTCTTCCAAGAGGCAGCGCGCCTGATCGGCGACCCATTCGGCGTCGATCGGCTGCAATCCTTCGACTCCGAGCGTGTCCTGCACGGTGAGCGCAGTGATCACTGACAGCGGATGGCATCCCATGCTGGCAAGGGTCAGAACGTCGGCTTGGACGCCGGTGCCACCCGAAGGATCGGCGGCAGCGAACGTCAGCACGATCGGCGGGAAGCCGCTTTCGCGCTCGTCGGTCACGTGTGAGGTGTGCTTTCAGGCGCGCATGTCGCAACGGCAATGCGAACTGCGGCCGATTGATAAAATCCGAGTTTACTCCAGCGCCCCATTCGCTCTGTGTCGATGAAGAAATACATGTGCCTGATTTGCGGATGGATCTACGACGAGGAGTTGGGCGCTCCGGAAGAAGGCATCGCACCGGGCACGCGCTGGGAGGATGTGCCGCCCAACTGGACGTGTCCGGAGTGCGGGGCACGCAAAGAAGACTTTGAGATGATCGAATTTTAAGACGACGCAAAACGGCGGGCCGCGAGAGTGGTGGATGACGAATGAGCGGCGTTGCGCCGTTTTGCGTCGGAACGGGAAATCAGGCGGGCGGCTTCGGGCGGCCGTGCGCCGCCCGCAGAAAACGGCAACGAAACAACGAGTGTTGTGCGAACATCACGGGAGCGTTCCGCGTCTGCGGCGTTTCAGCAAAGGTCAACATGAGAATTCTGCATACGATGTTACGCGTTGGCGATCTCGAGCGATCGGTGCGGTTCTATAGCGACGTGCTCGGCATGCAGCTGCTGCGCACGGCCGATCGGCCCGATCAGCGATACAAGCTCGCGTTTGTCGGTTACGGCAATGAATCGCAAGGCGCAGTCCTCGAGCTCACGTACAACTATGGGGTCGAGCGCTACGAGATGGGCACTGCGTACGGTCATGTCGCGATCGAAGTGCGCGACGCGAAAGCGGCGTGCGACGCGGTGCGTGCGAAAGGCGGGACGGTGACGCGCGAGGCAGGGCCGGTCAAAGGGGGCACGACGGTAATCGCGTTCGTGCAGGATCCGGACGGCTACAAGATCGAGCTGATCGAGCGACGCTAGAAGTTGCGGTTGGCAGCACGCTCGAGCATCTTCTCGAAATCGCGCGTGAACTGGGAAGTATCGAAGACCGGCAAGCGCATTCGCTCGCGTTCGAGATGCGCTTTATGCGCGGGCAGTTGAGCCCGATCGCTCACCAAATCATTGAGCCTTGCACAGTAATCGTCGAATGATTCGGCGCACATTTCAGCAAGACCCGCAGCGCTCACGAGACTTGCGCCGACGCGTCCCGCGAACGTCTCACCCGCGAGCGTCAGCAGCGGAACGCCGCACCACAGCGCGTCGCTTCCCGTCGTATGCGATCCATAAGGCAGGACGTCGAGCGCCAAGTCTGCACAGCGCAGACGCGCAAGATGATCGATCTGCTTTGCGAACGGCGCGAAGACGATTCGCTCGATCGCGATTCCACGTTGGCGCGCCGCTGCCTGCAGGTTCTCCCGTGCGAGCGCGTGCGGCACAGTGAGCCACAACAGCGTCGCCGGATGATGCGACAGTACGTCGAGCCATGCGTCGACAAAGCGGCGATCGAGCTTGCAGGTTTGGTTGAACGACACGAGCACGATGGCATCGTCGGTTAAACCCACCGCCGATCGCGACGCCGGCGGTGGCAACGGCCGTGCTGAATCGTTCGCCTGATAGCAATTGGGAAGTCGCAGAATGGGCTCGCGGTAGTGCACTTCCGCGCCGCTCGGCACGACGATCGAATCCGCTACGAGTGCATCGATGCCGTCGTATGCAAGCGTCCCGGGAAAGCCGAGCCAGTGAATCTGCGTCGGTGCAGGGCGCGAGGCGAGAATGCCGAGCCGATTTCCGTGGGTATGGCCTTTGAGATCGACCAGTACGTCCAGCGCATCGCTCTTGATCAGCGCGGCAGCCTTGGCATCGTCGAGTGAATGCACGTCGCGCCAATGATCGAATGCCGCAACCAGGCGTTTTCGCATCGCGCTGCCATCGTCGCGATCGTGGGCGTACGCGAACATGGTGACGCGTGAGTGATCGTGATGATCGAGTACGCCGGCCGCGAGGTGCGCCGTCGCGTGGTCGTGAAAGTCGGATGAGAGATACCCGATGCGTAACTTGTCGCCGCGCTGTTGCGCGATACCAGGCGCGCGTTGCGCTTTCGGCAGCGCAACGACCGAAAAGTCAGCGATCATGCGCGCCTGCAAGGACGCTTCGTCGATAAGCGTGGCCGCCATCATCGGCGACACGATGAGCTGTTTGGTGTCATCACTCGCAACGGATTCGAGCTTTCGCACGCATGCATCGGCGTGATCCCAGGCGCACGCATAACGAAACGCCATCGCCGCCTGCGAAAGCACTGCCGGCGCTTCCGGCGCAAGCGCGAGCGCACTCTCGAATGCCGAAAGGGCACGCTCGAGCGGCGCGGGACGAACCTCGCGCGCAGCCGCGGAAAGAAGCTCGACTTCCATCAAGATGCCGCCCAGCTCGAGCCAGGCGGAAGCGTCTTGTGAGCGAGCGTCGGTCGCAAGCTCGGCCAGCGCGAGACGCATCGGCAACGCATTACTGCCTCGCGCGCTGGCCGACTTCAGCGCACGTCCGAGCAACTTGTAAGCGTCATCGAGTCGGCCGCTTGCGCGCGCATGCACTCCGAGCTTCAACAGCGCGGTTGGGTGCTCGTCGTATTGCGCGAGAATGGATTCATAGGCGGCAACCGCTTCGGCGTTGCGGCCCGCTTGCTCGTGCAACAGCGCTTCCCGCAGCAGCGCCGCAACGTCCGCCACTTTTTATGCGGTGGTTCGCAAAAGCTCGCGCAGGTCGTGCGCGAGTGCGTCGGCCGACGTTCCGTGGCTGACGAACAAACGCAGCCTACCTTGCGGATCGAAAACATAAATACCGGACGAATGATCGATCGTGTAGCTCTCCGGCGTCTTGCCGGGCGCTTTGCGATAGATGACCTTGAATTCCTTGGCGACGCGCTCGGTCGCTGCCGCGTCGCCAAACAATCCCACAAACGAAGGGTCGAATGCGGGAACGTAATTCGACAGAAGCTCGGGAGTGTCACGCTCAGGATCGACGGTGATGAAAATTCCCTGCACGCGCGCTGCGTCCGCGCCGAGCTTGCGACGCGCCTCGGCGACTTTCGAAAGTGCGGTCGGACACACGTCGGGACATTGCGTGAATCCGAAGAACACGACAACCGCCTTGCCGCGGTAATCGGCGAGCGTGCGCGCTGCGCCGGTGTGATCGGTCAGCGCGAACTCACGCCCGAATCCGGCACCGGTGATGTCGGTGGTCTCGAACTTCGGACCGTGCGGCGAGCACGCGGCAAGCGCCGCCAGAGCCAACAGCGCAGCGAGAAGATATCGCTTAGAGATAATGATCGACGAGCAGCGCGAAAAACAACGCAGTGAGATAGACAATCGAGTATTTGAACGTCGCTCGGGCGAGACGATCGCTGTAGTTCCGCCACAACTGGATCGCGCGCGCGAGAAAAATGCCGCCGAGGACAACGGCCGCCGCGAGGTAGAGCCATCCGCTCATGCGAATCGCAAACGGCAACAGCGACACGGCAAACAAGATCGTCGTATACAGCACGATCATCAGCCGCGTGTATTGCGGCCCGTGCGTGACTGGCAGCATCGGCAATCCGGCGCGCTCATAGTCGCGCGTGCGATAAAGCGCGAGCGCCCAGAAATGCGGAGGTGTCCACGCGAAAATGATCAAAAACAGGATCAGTGCTTCGGGTGGAACGTCGTTGCTGATCGCGGCCCAGCCGAGCACCGGCGGCATTGCGCCCGACGCGCCGCCGATCACGATGTTCTGCGGCGTGGCGGGCTTCAAGACCACGGTGTAGACGATCGCGTAACCGACGAAAGTCGCAAGCGTCAGCCACATCGTCAGCGGATTGACGAACGCATGGAGCAGCCACAATCCCGTTCCGCCGACGATGGCTGCAAACGCGAGCGTGTGCGCCGACGTGATCTCCCCGCGCGGTAGCGGACGCCCGCGCGTGCGGGTCATGACGCGATCGATGTTCTGCTCGACGAGGCAATTGATCGCTGCGGCCGCGCCGGCGACGAGCGCAATGCCCAGCGTCGCTGCGAGCACGAGCATCGGCGGGGGCAATGTCGGCGTCGCCAGGAACATGCCGATCATCGCGACGAATACGATCAACGACACCACGCGCGGCTTGGTGAGCGCGAGAAGCTGCCGGAACTGCAGTTTGCCGAGCGCGTGGGCGATCATGTCGGAGTCAAAGGCGGTGAACGAAGCATTCTACCTTCGGCAATGGCGCTCAGCCGATGCGCGAAGCCTTCAGCACGCGATTGAGGTCGTTGGCGAGCGCTTTGATGTCCGGATCGAGCGGCCACGCGAGCACCTGATTGCCGAGGGGATCGACGAGATAAATCGCCTCAGCCCCGCGCGGGAGCGAGCGCACCGCGCTGCCGTCGGCATTGACGATCGTCAGCGCCGGCTGATCGTCGAGCATCGGGGCCGCCGGTTGCGTGCCACCGAGCACCAGCCAGATGCGTTCGACGCGTGCCATCTCGCGTCCCTGCATCGTGCGTGCCTGACGCGTCGCGTACAACGCACGCGCACAGCGGGCTTCGCATTCGCCCGGTGCTGCGACGATGAGCATCCAGCGGCCGGTGCGCTCGGCCAGGCGAAACGGCGTCCCGTCGGCGAGCGTCCCTTCGACGCGTGGCAGTGGTGCTGTCGGCAGGAGTTCGCCGTAGTTCGTAAACGTTGCGCGGGGAAACAGGTAGTAAGTGACGTACGCGAACACGGCCGGCGCCATCACCGCCAGCACAATCAGCGCGAGCGTCCGCTTCCCGCGTGCTTTGCTCATGTCTTGCGCTTGCGAAACCATACCCATAGCACCACCGCGAGCGCAGCGAACAGATACCACTGAGCCATATAGATGCGATGTCGCTCGCTGCCCGCATCGGGAAGCGGCCAATCCCTGACGAGGCCATCACCGTCGCCATCGAGCGCTTCGATCACGATTGGCAAGACCGTGATCCCGGAGATCGAGGTAAAGCGCGACAGGTCGAGGTTTTGCCACAGCGCGCCGGTCGGTTTCGCATCGCCGATCTCGAAATAGCGCGGCGGAAGATTGATTCGTCCGCGAACGGTCACCACACCTTCGGGAACCATGGGCGATGGAGCTTCCGAGCGTGTGCGCGTCCCGGCAATGAAGCCGCGGTTGACCACCACCGCGCGGCCGTCGTCGAGCAACAGCGGCGTGATGACGTGGTACCCGACGCGTCCGGCGTGCACGCGGTTATCGAGGAGGATTTGGTGCCGCGCATCGAAGCGACCCGTCGCGGTGACTACACGAAACCGCGTATCGCCCGCAGCGACGTTGACCCGGGACAGCGGAACCACGGGCTTGGCTGCCGCACTTGCCCATTGCGCAGCGAGAGCTTCCTTGTCGTGCAGCCGACCGCGCTGCCACTCACCGGCCGCGAGGAAAACAATCACCGCAACGATCGTTGCCAACGTCGGAACGACACGGCGCCAAGGTGAACGCATTGCATCAGCGCCGCTGTCCAGCACCCGTCTTGTTACGCTAACCGCCATGCCGCCCGAGTCAACCAAGCCATGAAAGCGTTCGTCGTCGTCGTCCTCATCACCATCGTCGCCGCGCTTTTCACCGCGCTGGTGTTCATGTATCGCGATCGCGGCAAAAGCTCGCGCATGGTGACGGCATTGGCGGTGCGAGTCGGCCTGTCGGTGGGATTGATCGTGTTCCTGATCGTTTCGTACTGGCTGGGCTGGATCGGGCCGCAGGGCCTTCGCTGAGCCCTTACAACCAATAAACCAGAATGAACAAGAGCAACCAAACGACGTCGACGAAGTGCCAGTACCACGCGGCCGCTTCGAACGCGAAGTGATGCTCGGGAGTGAAATGGCCGCGCATCACGCGAACCCACATGACCGCCAGCATGATCGCGCCGATCGTCACGTGCGCGCCGTGAAAACCCGTCAACATGTAGAACGTGGAGCCGTACACGCCCGTCGAAAGCTTGAGATTGAGCTCGCTGTACGCGTGCACGTACTCGTATACCTGGAAGCCCATGAACAGCGCGCCCAGAAGCACCGTCACGGCCAGCCACACTTTCAAAGGCCCGCGCAGATTCGCCTTGAGCGCGTGGTGCGCGAGCGTCAGCGTCACGCCGGAGGTCAACAGGATGATCGTGTTGAGCAGCGGAATGCCCATCGCGCCCATCGGCGTGAAGCGCTCGGCGATGTAGGGTCCGACGGTGGGCCAATCGGCCGAAAACGTCGGCCACACGACTTTCGAGTCGATGCCGCCCAAATCGGGCACTGATACAAGGCGGACGTAGGCGAGCGCTCCGAAGAACGCGGAAAAGAACATCACTTCGCTGAAAATGAACCAGCTCATGCTCCAGCGGAACGAGATGTCGACGCGATTGCTGTAAAGACGCGCTTCCGATTCGCGCACGACGGTGCCGAACCAGCCGAACATCATGTACGCGAGCACGACGAGTCCCGCTGCGACGAGCCATGGCCCGTAGCGCACGCTGTTGAACCAGAGTGCTGCGCCCATGCCGAGCAACAGCAGCGCGAACGAGCCGATGATCGGCCATGCCGATGGTTGCGGAACGTAATACGGCGGCGGCGAGCCGTTGGACGCGGGAGTGGTCGCGGCCATGATTACTCCGTTGTAGCGAAACGCGAGGCGAGCTTGGCGCCCCCCTCGACTTCGAAGAACGTATAGGAAAGGGTGACCGTCGCAATGTGCGCGGGGAGATTCGTATCGATGACCAGCACGACGGGCATTTCGCGGCGCTCGCCGGGCAACAGCGTTTGCGTTCTGAAACAGAAGCAGTCGAGCTTCTTGAAGTATTGCGCGGCTTCGCTCGGTGCGTAGCTTGGTATCGCCTGGCCGATCAGCACCCGATCGGTCGTGTTGACGACTTCGTACACGACTTGGCGCAGCTCGCCTGGATGCACGTCGACCGTGTTCTCCTGCGGCTTGAACTGCCACGGGAGATTACGCGTGTTTGCATCGAGCTCGAGTCGCACGCTGCGCGCTGCATCGATCTGCGTGCTGGTGACGAGGTCGGCGCTGCCGAGGTTTCTGATTCCCGTGACCTCGCAAATCTTTTCGTAGAACGGCACGAGCAGGTAGCCGAAGCCGAACATCGCAGCCACGACGACGGCGAGCCTTTTGCCCAGATCGCGATTGGCGGTGCGCTGACTCGCGTTCATGTTGCGATGAGTCGCGATGCAATCGTGGCGATGAAAAACGTAAGCGCGATCCCCCACAGCACGAGCGCAGTGCGCACGCTCGCCGCGCGCTTGCGTTCGCCTTGCGAGTGGGGCGCGCGGGTCATCATCGGATAACGGGAGGCGTTTCGAACGTGTGATATGGAGCAGGCGAAGGTACGGTCCACTCGAGCGTGTCGGCGCCTTCCCATGGCTTGGCGCTTGCGCGCTCACCACGGCCCATGATCGCCTTGATGACGGCCCAAAGAAAGACGAGCTGCGCCAAGCCGAATCCGAACGCGCCGATCGTGCTCACCGCATTCCAGTCGGCGAACTGCTGCGCGTAGTCGGGGATGCGCCGCGGCATTCCGGCAAGGCCCAGGAAGTGTTGCGGGAAGAACGCGACGTTGAAGAACACGAGCGAAGTCCAGAAATGGATTTTAGCGAGCGTCTCGTCATACATCGTGCCGGTCCACTTCGGAAGCCAGTAATAGACGCCGCCGAAAAACGCGAACAACGTCCCCGCCACCATCACGTAATGGAAATGCGCGACGACGTAGTAAGTGTCGTGCACCTGGAAGTCGACCGGTGAGATCGACAGGATCAATCCGGTGAAGCCCCCCAGCGTGAACAGGAACAGGAAGCCCACGGCAAACAGCATCGGCGCTTCGAAGCTCATCGAGCCTTTCCACATCGTCGCGAGCCAATTGAACACTTTGACGCCGGTCGGCACCGCCACGAGCATCGTCGCGTACATGAAAAACAGCAAGCCCACGGCCGGCATGCCCGTGGTGAACATGTGATGCGCCCAGACGATGAACGAGACGATCGCGATGCCCGCGGTCGCATAGACCATCGACGCGTAGCCGAACAAAGGCTTGCGGGAGAACGTGGGCAGGATCTGCGAAACGATGCCGAACGCCGGCAGGATGATGATGTAGACCTCGGGGTGGCCGAAGAACCAGAAGATGTGCTGGAACAGGACCGGATCGCCGCCTCCGGCCGCGTTGAAAAACGACGTGCCGAAATGCCGATCGGTCAGGAGCATCGTGACCGCCCCCGCGAGCACCGGCATTACCGAGATCAACAGATACGCGGTGATGAGCCACGTCCAGCAGAACATCGGCATTTTCATCAGCGTCATGCCGGGCGCGCGCAGATTGAGAATCGTCGTGATGATGTTGATCGAGCCCATGATCGACGACGCGCCCATGATGTGGATCGCGAAAATCGTGAAGTCCATCCCCATCGGCATTTGCGTCGACAGGGGCGGATAAAGCGTCCACCCGGTGCCCGGCGCACCGCCCGGAATGAACAGCGATCCGAGCAGAAGCACGCCGGCCGGCGGCAGCAGCCAGAAGCTCCAGTTGTTCATGCGCGCAAATGCCATGTCCGGCGCGCCGATCATCAGCGGGATCATCCAGTTCGCGAAGCCGACCGCCGCCGGCATGATCGCGCCAAACACCATGACGAGCCCGTGCAACGTCGTCATCGAATTGAAAAACTCCGGATTGACGACTTGCAACCCGGGCTGAAACAGCTCGGCGCGAATCGTGAGCGCCATCACGCCGCCGACCAGGAACATCGTGAACGAGAACCACAGGTACAGCGTGCCGATGTCCTTGTGGTTGGTCGTGGTGACCCAGCGCATCAGCCCCGATGGGTGGTGATGACCATGACTGTCATCGTGAGCGGCGATGTGATCGTGCGAGACAGTGCTCATCGTGGATGCCTCGAGTGTGTCATGTGCGAAGCGCCATCAGCGACGCGCCGCCTTGATCTCGGAGGGCTGCACAGCATCGCCCGTTTTATTGCTCCAGGCGTTGCGCTCGTAGGTTATGACCGCTGCGACGTCGAGATCGGAAAGCTGCGTGTACGACGGCATCGCGGTTCCCTGCTTCCCATGCAGCACGATTGCGATGTGATCGGCTTTCGGGCCGCGCACGAGCTTGCTGCCGTCGAGCCCGGGGAACGCGTTCGGCACGCCCTTGCCGTTCGCCTGGTGACATGCGACGCAATTCGACGTGTAGACGCGCTGCCCGCGCACCGACAACTCGTCGACTTCCCATTTCTTGTTGGGATCACCGGCGATAGCAGCCACTTTCGCCTTTTGATCGGCGGCCCATTTCGCGTAATCCTCTTTCGACTTCACGTCGACGACGATCGGCATGAAGCCATGCTCCTTGCCACACAGCTCCGCGCATTGTCCGCGATACGTGCCGACTTTCTCGGCGCGAAACCAAACGTCGCGAACAAAGCCCGGAATCGCGTCCTGCTTGACGCCGAATGCAGGCACCCACCAGGCGTGCAGCACGTCCGCCGCGGTGATCAGCACACGCACCTTGGTGTCGACCGGGACGACCAGCGGATTGTCGACTTCGAGAAGATAGTTCTCGCCCTTGGGGGCGCGATCCTCTCGCTGCGCGAGCGGAGTCGCCAGGTTGGAAAAAAAGCCGAACCCGTCCTGCAGATAATCGTAACTCCACTTCCATTGATAGCCGGTTACCTTGATCGTCAGCTCGGGCGCGCCCGTGTCCTTGTAGGAAAGAATCGTCTTGGTGGCCGGATACGCCATGAACACGAGGATCAGGAACGGTATGACGGTCCAGATGATCTCGACGAACGTGTTCTCGTGGAATTGCGCTGCCTGGTGCCCGACCGATTTGCGGTGCTTGAAAATCGAATAGAACATCACGCCGAACACGCCGACGAAGATGATCACGCACACCAGCAGAATGTAGTTGTGCAGATCGATCTGCTGGCGCGCGATCGCAGTCACCGGCTCCTGAAACCACCATGCGCTGCCCGAGACACGCTCGGCGGCGTGTGCGAGCAGTGACGATCCCGCCGCCAGCGACAGCACGATTGCCGCAAATGCGCGTTGCAGGCGCTTCATCGCGAGTGACACCCTCGAGAAATCCAATGCATCGTCAACGCAGAGCGAGCGAAGCGCTCTGCCTGACAATCACGCAGTACTCGGGCAATTCCAGGGCCGGAAGCGAAACGGACGGCACGGCGGACGATCGATTGAAACGCACGTTGCGTGGGCATCGCAAAGCGGGCGAATCTTAGCATGCACGCTCTTGCACCAACCCGAGGCAGGTGAGCGCATCCATCGCGAACGGTGGCGGGCTCGCGCAACCGATATCCGCGATCAGCGGCGCGCCAAGCTCGCGCGCGAGCCACTCGACATTTTCGTCGGCCAGCGGCATCGATGGATCGATTCGCGAGGCGCACCACCCTTGTAGCACGACGCCGCGTGAGCGGATCGCGAGCGCGCTTGCGCGAGCGTGATTGAGACAGCCGAGACGCACGCCGACGACGAGGAACGCCGGAATCCGAAGCGATCGCGCAATGTCGAGCATGTCGAAGCGCTCGTCGAGTGGAACCAATGCGCCGCCCGCCCCCTCGACGACGATTGCGTCGGCGACCTCGGCCAGCCGATCGTAAGCGCTGCGAATCGTCTCCAGATCGATGCGACGATGTTCGTGAAGAGCCGCAAGGTGCGGAGCAACCGCATCGACCAATGCAAACGGATTGCGATCGGCGAGCGGCGCGTCGATGCCCGACGCTTCCCGCAGCGCATCGACATCCTCGTTGCGCCCGGTCGACGCGTCGATACCGGCGCTGACCGGTTTCATTCCGATCGCGCGCACACCTTCCCGCCTCAATCCTCGCAAAAGCGCGATCGCAACGACCGTCTTGCCCACACCGGTGTCGGTGCCGGTCACGAATATGCCGCGCGTCATTTAGCGTTCCACTAGCGCCGGCGCTCGATCTTGACGATTGGAAGGCCTTCACTCGTGCGTCTGGGCTCGCCTTTCCATGCATGACCATAGACGACTTCGAACGTTGCTGGAAGGCGACCGTCGCGACGCGACTTTTCGAGTTGTGCGACCACACGCGCGAAGCGATGACGACCCGTGAGCCCGCGTGGGCGTCCGCGCGTGGCGTTGGTGGCGCCGATCGCCTTCAAATCGCGCATCAACGCGGAAGCGTCGGCATAGGTGAGTGTAAGAACTTCCATGTCCATGACGGGATCGGCGAATCCCGCCTCGACCAACATGTCGCCGATATCGTGCATGTCGATGAAGCGGTTCACGTGCGTATGCCCGTCCGCTCGCGCGAACGCCGCGCGCAATTCTTTCAACGTGTCCGGACCAAACGTGGTGAACGAGAACAGCGCGCCCACCTTGAGAACGCGTCGCATCTCGGCGAATGCGCGCGGCAGATCGTTGACCCATTGCAACGCGAGATTGCTCACGGCGAGATCGAACGTCACGCCGGCGAACGGAAGCGAATTCAAATCGGCGCAAACGAAATGTGCGCCGGCCTGGGCACCTGCGAACGGCGCGAGGAGCTTCTGATACAGCGAACGACCGCGCCGCGAGCGCTCGCGCGCCGCCTCGACCATCGGCAGCGCAAGATCGAATCCGACGACGCGTGCGCTGGGAAAACGCGCCGCGAGCTCACTCGTCGCCTCGCCCGTTCCGCACCCGACGTCGAGCACCTGCTCGGGCGCCAGCCTGACGACGTCGAGTCGCCCGAGCATGCGCGTCCCGACTTCGCGTTGCAACACCGCAGCTGCGTCGTAACCGCGTGCTGCGCGGGAGAACGCGCGACGCACAACGCCAGGATCGACGTCGCGCGGATCGGGTGGGACGAAAGCTCGCTCAGCCATCGTGCAGGAAGTCTTCGACCGCCGCCGTAAAGACGCGCGCATGAGAAAGGAACGGCGTATGCGCCGCCCCGGGCACGACGACCAATCGTGCCGAGGGGAGTGCCGACGCAAGCCAGCGCGATGCGCCAATCGGCGTCAGCGCGTCGGAATCGCCTGCAATGACCAGCGCGCGATTGGGGAGGCGTGGAACGATGTCGCGCAGATCCGACGCCTCGAGCGAGCGCAGCGAGTCGTCGAGAACCTCAGCGTCGGGCGCGCCGCGTGCGAACAACTGCTGGCGTAGCGAGGCGAGCGCCGCCCGACCTTCGTCGCTTCCTTGCACTTGCAGTGAAAGAAAGCGCAACAGCGCCGGCTTATACGCAACGCGAAGCTCGTCGGCGAATCGCTCGAGCGTCGCGCGCGACATCGCGAACGGCCAGTCCGCATCGGCAACGAACTTCGGCGTCGTTGCAACGAGCGCGAGGCGTCCGACCCGCGCTGGATACGCGTTCGCCCACGCCATCGCCAGCATGCCGCCGAGCGACCATCCGATCACGTCGATTTGCGCGTCGATGTCTTCGAATCGACGTTCGAGCGCTGCAACGACTGCGTCGATCGTCCACGGTCGAATCGGGTCACTGTGTCCGTGTCCGGGAAGATCGACGGTGTGCACGCGTCGGGTACTCGAAAGCGACTCGGCGAGTGACGTGAACAGCCCGCCGTGCAGCGCCCATCCGTGCAGCAGCACGACATCGCGGCCGCGCCCGCGCGACTCGACGTGCACCCGTGTCGCCCGCATATCCATCAGTGCAAGAGCGCGTGGGTCAGCGCGTCGACCTCCGCTTCACTGTGCGCAGCGCTCAGTGAAACGCGCAATCGCGCCGATCCGATCGGTACTGTCGGCGGCCGAATCGCCGGCACCAGGATTCCTTGCGACGCGAGGCGTTCAGAGAGCGCGACGGAGGCGGTGTTGTCGCCAACAATCAACGGCTGGATCGGCATCGGCGAGTTACGCAACGTGAACGCACTGTCGACAAGCGCCGCACGAAAGCGTTCGACCAGCGCGAACAAGTGCGCGCGCCTGTCATCGGCGGCGCGAATCGCAGCGAGCGCGGCGCCAATCGCGCACGCCAGCAGCGCAGGTTGCGCAGTCGTATAGATGTATGGGCGCGCCGTCTGCACGATCGTCTCGATGACCGCCGCATGCGCAACGACGAATGCACCCGCGACACCCGCAGCCTTGCCGAGCGTTCCCATCACGACGACGCGATCGCCGCCGATGCGAAGTTGCGCGAGCGTTCCCCGCCCGCCTCCGTTGATCCCAAAGCCGTGCGCATCGTCGACAACAAGCCAGGCATCGTGCTCACCTGCCAAAGCAGCCAGTTCGAGGAGCGGCGCAATCGTCCCGTCCATCGAGAACACTGCGTCGGTAACGATGAGCTTGCGCTTCGCAGGCGAGCGTTCGAGGCGGGATCGCAGCGCGGCTGCATCGCCATGCGAATAGCGCACGAGCTCGGCCCGCGACAGCAATGCGCCGTCATTGAGACAAGCGTGATTGAGTCGGTCGGCGAAGATCGCCGTACTGCGATCCGCGAGCGCGGAGAGAATCGCAAGATTCGCGAGATAACCGCTCGAAAACAGGATCGCGCGCGAATCGGCGCACGGTGCGACGTAACTTGCAAGCGCCGCCTCGACTTCGGCGTGCGGCGTCTGATGTCCACATACCAGATGCGATGCACCGGCGCCAACCCCCCAACGCAACGCGCCTTCGCGCGCCGCGTTCACGATCGACGCATCGCTCGCCAGGCCAAGATAATCGTTGCTTGCAAATGCGAGCATCACGCGTCCGTCTACGACGACGCGCGGCCCCTGTGCGGAGTCGACCAGCCGCCGCACGCGTGACAACCCCTCTGCGCGCCGCTTCGCGAGATCTCGCTCGAGCTCTGCGATCAGCGCGGTCGCCATGCGTCGCGCGGATACTCTGCGTTCAGGCCGAGGAAAGGCCGAGCTTGTGAAACAGCGCGCGGTCTTGCGTGACGTCCGGATTGCCCGTCGTCAGCAGGCGATCGCCGTAAAAGATCGAGTTCGCACCGGCGATGAAACACAGTGCCTGCACCGCCTCGCCAAGCTCGCGACGTCCTGCCGACAGTCGAACCATAGCCTTCGGCATCGTGATGCGCGCGACGGCAATCGTGCGCACGAATTCGAAAGGATCGATCGCCGCATCGCCTCCGAGCTTCATCGCAAGCGGCGTCCCTTCGACTTGCACCAGATGATTGATCGGCACCGACTCGGGATAGGGATCGAGATTCGCGAGCTCTCTCACGAGATCGGCGCGCGCGCGCCGCGACTCGCCCATGCCAACGATGCCGCCGCAACACACGCGTACGCCTGCGCGACGCACGCGCTCGAGTGTGTCGAGTCTGTCGTCATAGTCGCGCGTCGTGATGATCGAGCCGTATTCGTCGCGCGCCGTGTCGAGATTGTGGTTGTAGTAGTCGAGGCCCGCATCACGCAGCTTCTCCGCCTGGCCATCGCGCAAAAGGCCCAGCGTGCAGCATGTCTCGAGACCGAGAGCTTTCACTTCGCGAACCATAGCGAGTACGGGCTCGAGCTCGCGATCCTTCGGCCCGCGCCACGCCGCGCCCATGCAAAACCGCGTTGCGCCGGCCTCACGCGCCGCGAGCGCGGCGGTGCGAACCGCTTCGAGGTCGAGCATCGGCTCGTCTTCGACGCCGGTGCGATAACGACGCGCCTGCGGGCAATAGCCGCAGTCCTCCGGGCAGCCGCCGGTCTTGATCGACAGCAGCGTCGAGAGCTGAACGGTGTTCGGCGCGTGATGCGCGCGATGCACGTCCTGCGCAAGAAACAAAAGCTCGGTGAACGGCAGATCGAACAACGCCTCGACCGCCTCGCGCGTCCAGCGGGCGCGGGCGCGGCTGCGCGTTGCGACGACGCTCATGCAACGCGCGGCGCGACGCGCCGAACGGATGATTCGCGATGGCGGTTCTCGCCCTCTAGAATGGCTGGCATGACCGAGGGAAGCCTAAACGAGTTGTCAAACCGCGAGGCGACGAAATTTGACAGCGCCATTCGCGCGTCCGGCGGCCGACGTGGATTTGTTGCGCGCCGCATCGATTCAGCGATTCATTGCATCCGCCATGCATTGCCGCAAGCGTGTGCACTATGCGCTGCGCATTGCGGCGACGCGATTCTCTGCGATGCGTGCATGAACGCATTGCCGCCGTTGCCCGTTGCGTGCCCGGTTTGCGCAATGCCACAGGTCACCGGCAACGTGTGCGGGTCGTGCTTGAAGCGCCCGCCGAAGTTCGCGCACACGATCGCGGCGGCAGCGTACGCGTTTCCGCTCGACAGGCTCGTGCAGGGCCTCAAGTATGAACATCGATTGGCGCTCGCGCAGCCGCTGGCGGATGCGCTTGCAGCTGCGGTGTTGCGCGCTCCATCGAGCTATGCGCGTCCGGAAGCGATCATCGCGCTGCCGCTCGCGCCGGCAAGGCAGCGCACGCGCGGCTTCAATCAGGCGATCGAAATTGCGCGCATCGTCGCACGTCGCACGTGCGTGCCACTGCTGCGCGGTCTCGCCCGCAATTCGGCAGCGCTCGCGCAAGCGTCGTTGCCCTGGTCGCAGCGTCGCCGCAATGTGCGCGGGGTTTTCAGCTGCACTATTCCGCTCGAGGGTCGACACGTGGCGATCGTCGACGATGTCATGACCACCGGAGCGACGCTCGATTCAGCGGCAGGCGCTTTGCTCAACGCCGGAGCAGCGCGGGTCGACGCGTGGGTCGTGGCGCGCACGCTGCCGCCGGGAGGGGTCTAGCCTGTTCTCCATCGTTCTCGTTCATCCGGAAATTCCGCCGAACACGGGCAACGTGATTCGTCTCGCGGCCAACACGGGCTCGGAATTGCATCTCGTCGAGCCGCTCGGCTTTCGCATGGACGACCGCGAGTTGAAGCGCGCAGGGCTCGACTATCACGAGTACGCGCGCGTTAGCGTGCATCGCGATTTTGCGGCGTGTCGCGAGGCGCTCGATGCGTGCAACACTCGGCGCTGGTTCGCCTTTCGCACCGAAGGCAGCGTGTCACTTTACGAAACCGCGTTCACCCCAGGCGACGTTCTCGTCTTCGGCTGCGAGTCGCGCGGGCTGTCCGCGCGCATCGTTGCATCGTTCGTTCAAGAGCGGCAACTACGCATTCCAATGGTGCCGAAAGTGCGCAGCCTCAATCTGTCGAACGCGGTAGCGGTGGCGGTTTACGAAGCTTGGCGACAGCAAGGGTTCGCCTGGGGACCCTCGGCTCTCACTTCATTTTCAGCGCGTGCAGCAAAAACCTGAGCTCGATCTCGCGATCGTCGATCACTTTCTGGCGCGGCTTGCCGCCGCCGTGGCCGCTGTCGAAGTCCATGTACAGCATGAACGGCGATTGCTGCCCGACGTTGTTCTGCACGGCCGCCACGAATTTTTTCGCATGCAGCGGGTCGACGCGCGAATCGTATTCGCCGGCCGTCACGAGCGTGGGCGGCAGGTTTACGCCCTGCGGCAGGCGGTGATACGGTGAATAGCCAAACAGCGCCGCAAAGTCCGCCGCGTTGTCCGGATCGCCGTACTCGGGAATCCAGAAGCGCGCGATCAGGAAGCGGTGGTAGCGAAGCATGTCGAGCAGCGGAACCTGGCACAGCGCCGCAGCGAACAGATCGGGACGCTGTGTCAGCGCAGCGCCGATCAGAAGGCCTCCATTGCTTCCGCCTTGCGCCGCGAGGCGCGCCGGACGCGTATAACGATTCGCGACGAGCCACTCGGCGACGGCGAAAAAATCGTCGAACGAGGTCTGCTTCGCTTTCTGCATGCCTTGCTCGTGCCAACGCTCGCCGTACTCGTTGCCGCCGCGAATTCCCGCCTCGATGAAAACGCCGCCGCGATTGATGAACGAACCGAGCGTGCTCACGTAAAACGGCGCGATGCCTCGGTTGAACCCTCCGTAGGCATGGAGAAGCGCCGGGGCCGAGCCGTCGAGCACGACGTCATCGCGATGCACGACAAAAATCGGAATGCGCGCGCCGTCCTTGGCCGCCACGAACATCTGCTTCGCGACGATGCGTGAGGTGTCCTGCGGCGGATTATCCTGCCAGATGAGCTTCCAATCGAGCGCGCGTCCGTCGAGCGCGTAAACACGACCAGGCGCAGTGAACGAGGTGAGGCCGGCGTAGAGACGATTCGCGTCGATGTCGTAGAACAATCCGCTCACATTGCCAAGCACCGGCGCCGGCATCTCGCGCATGCGCGTTCCGTTGCGGTCATACGCGACCACGCGCGTCAGCACGTTCTCCTTGTCGAGGACGACCAGATGATCGGACGTGGCCTCGAAGTGCTCGAGCACTACCTTGCCTTCCGCAATCAGCGTCTGCCAATCGTTCGATTCGGGCCGCTCCCATTGCCCGACCATCACCTTCCAGTTCGGCGCAGCGTCGTTGGTTCGCGCATAGAAGCGATCGCGCCGCCAGGTGAACAACGCGCGTGACTTTGTCGAGCTCCAGATCGTGCGGGGTGGTTCGCTCGAACCAAGCGGGCGAATGCGCACGGTGTTCGAGAAAAAGTCACCGTTCTCGAACACAGTCACGTCGGCATCTTCGGGCTCGTAAACGGCGCACCATTCCTTCGCGTCCTTCATCGTCATCAAAAGCTCGTCACCGGCTCGTCCGCTTCCCAAGCGATGTCGGTAGCAACGCATCGGCTCCTGACGAGCATCGGATTCGGCGGTGCGCGGCGAGATGAAAGCGTAACGCTCGTCACGCGCCCACGCGAACGAGCGAATGCCGATGATCGGCTCGCCTATCACGTGGCCCGACAGCGTATCGATCACCCGAAAATCGCGGATCTCGGAGCCGCGCGCATAAGTCGCCACCGCAGCTTTCGAGCCATCGCGCGAAAGCACGACGCCACCCAGCGTAGTCTTGCCGGACGGATCGAGCGCGAGCGGATCGAACAACAATCGCTCCTCGCCGCCGATCCGCGTGTAAAGCTTGGGCTGCGCTTCGCCTTTGCGCGTGTGCAGGAAGAACTCGCGATTCATCTTGAAAAAAGGCGGTCGCGTGACGTCGCGATCGATGAGCTTTGTCAACTCGTCGCGAAGTCCGGCGATCGGAGGCGCGTTTTCCTTGAGCCATTCGAGCGTTGCTGCGTGCTGAGCGCGCGTCCAGCGCTCGACTTCCGGATCTTTCGCGTTCTCGAGCCAGCGGTAGCGATCGGTCAGCGTCACTCCGTGCAGCGTCTCGACGACGGGCCGCGATGGCGTGGGCGGAGGCACGAACTCGGCTGCGAAACCGCTTGTCGCGGATCCGAGCAAGAGCGCGACGACGATTGATGAACGTAGCAACATCGCATCACTCCTGCCGCGGCTCGCGGCGTAACAATCCGAGCACTGCATCGCGCACCGGCAAGCCTTCGTGCAAAACGCGATCGACAGCTTCGCAGATCGGCATGTCGATCGCGTGAAGCGTTGCGAGCATTCGTACGGCGCGCGCGGCGTGCACACCCTCGGCGACATGCCCCAACTCGACCAGAATCTCCGGCAGCGGCTTCCCCTGCGCCAGCGCAAGTCCGACGCGTCGGTTGCGCGAAGCGTCTCCGGTCGCAGTAAGGACGAGATCGCCGAGCCCAGCGAGCCCCATCAGCGTCTCGCGTCTGCCGCCGAGCGCTCCGCACAAGCGCGAGGCCTCGACCAGTCCGCGTGTCACCAGAGCCGCGCGCGCGTTATGTCCAAAGCCGAGCCCGTCGCTCGCGCCTGCAGCGATCGCCAACACGTTTTTCACCGCGCCGCCAGTCTCGACGCCGGCGATGTCATCGCTTACATAAGTGCGCAGCGAATCGCCCCGCACGCACGCAGCGATGTCTTCCGCGAGCAGCGGGTCGCTCGACGCGATCGTCAATGCCGTCGGCAAGCCGCGCGCGACTTCCTCGGCGAAGCTCGGACCGGAGATCACGGCAATCGGCGCGCCCCAACGCGGCGCGATCGCTCGGTGCGCGAGCAGCGGCCCGCTGGTGTCATGAACGAAGCCTTTCGAGAGCCATGCGAACGGCGCGCGCGCACCCGTTGCCGCAAGCGCGTCGCACAGATCGGTCAATGCCGCCACCGGCGTGGCGGCAATCAACAGCGTTGCATCCGACGCGGTCCCAAGGTCGCTCGTTACATCGATGTCCGCCAGCATCACACTCGGAAGATACCGGCGATTCTCGCGCTGCGCCTTGATCGCTTGCGCCTGCGCGACATCACGCGCCCATAGCGTTACGAAGGGTCGCGCCGCAGCGCGCGTCGCAAGATGGACTGCGAACGCCGTGCCCCATGCGCCCGCACCGAGAATCGCGACCTTCGCTCGTGCCGTCCTCAGAGTCCGAACACCTGATTGATGCGTACGAAGCCGGTGGGGCCGTCGCGATGCTTGACTTTCACCCAGCCAGGCACGCCGGTCGTCGAAGGGGACACGGCCGACTCGGCAAGTTCGAGCAGCACATTGGGCTCGGCGCGAAAAACCAGTGGCGCGGAATCTTCAGCGCCCGCGCGCACCTCGGCTGCTGTCCCGCGCACGACGAGCATGCGCTTGTCCGACAGCGCCTTGCGCTCGATCCAGCCGATCGTGCCGCCAACGTCGCGCACTTTCGCCCAGCCTTCGAGGTTGACGATCACTTCGAGCGGAACGTCGCGGCTGTAGAGAAACTGCGGCTTGGCTTTAGCGGACGGCCCATCGAACAGTACCGTCGGCTGCTCGGCGGTGGTGCGATATTCCGTCGCGTGCGCCGCGCTCGCCAGGAGCGCCGCACAAAACGCCACCCACGCGTGCTTCATCGGTTTCTCTCGAGGCGGGGCCGCGTCAGTTGAAGCTCGACGCCGCAGGCGCCTGCTGCGCCTGCCCCAGCTGCTGCGCGTACAGCGCTTCGAAGTTGATCGGCGCAAGGTGCACGGGCGGATAGCCGGCGCGCATCGTCGCATCGGCAATCGTTTCGCGCACATACGGAAACAGAATCGCCGGGCAATGCACGGCGATCACCGGCTGCAGGCGATCCGGCGCAACCCCGCGTATCGAAAAGATTCCCGCCTGCGAAGCCTCGACCAGGAACAGTGTGCGATCGCCGACCTTGGCCGTGACGGTGATCGTCAGAACGCTTTCGTACACGTCGGCTGCGACCTGCTCGGTGCGCGTGCGAAGCCCGACTTCGACTTGCGGCTGCTCGGTGAGCTGAAACGAATTCGGCGCGCCCGGATTCTCGAGTGAGAGATCCTTGACGTAGATACGATCGATGCCGAACTGAACGAGTTGCGAATCGCTCGCGTTCTCGGCGGCTGGAGTTTGTGCTTCTGCCATGGTGTGTCCGGTCAACGATTGAAGGCGAGCCGGCCATTCTACATATCGATGAGAACCGTACTTTGCATACGCGGAGGTCGCGTTTGCGGTCGCGTCAGGCGGCTTCGCCTGCGAGCATCCCCGTGAGCTTGCCCGCATGCTCGAGGGCGGCGAGATCATCGTAGCCGCCGACATGGCGCTCCCCGATGTAGATCTGCGGGACCGTGCGTCGCCCGGTTCGTTCGATCATCTCGTCGCGTCGCACAGGATCGAGATCGACACGAACTTTCTTGATGTCGCTCACGCCCTTCGACTTCAGGAGCCGCTCGGCCTGAATGCAGTACGGGCACGCACCGGTCGCGTACATCGTGATCGGCGGCAGTGCACTTTTCGTGTCGTTGCTCATGTAACTTTCTCCAC
This sequence comes from Casimicrobiaceae bacterium, assembly GCA_035536295.1. GTDB lineage: Bacteria > Pseudomonadota > Gammaproteobacteria > Burkholderiales > Casimicrobiaceae > VBCG01. The sequence goes on along the minus strand of DATLOI010000046.1, from coordinate 23,049 downwards.
CGGAAGACCCGCGTCCTTCCAGGCGCGAAAGCCTCCATTCAACAGATAAATTTCGGCAAATCCCTGCTTTGCAAGCGTTGCCGCGGCGAGGCGGCTGCGGCTTCCGTTCTCGCAATAGGCAACGAGCGGCCGCGCCGCATGCTTGGCAAGCTCACTGCCGCGTGCGTCGAGTTGAGACAATGGAATGTGCACCGCGTTCGGGACGCGACCTGCTTCATAGTCTTTTGATTCGCGCAGATCGACGAGCACGGCGTCGCGCGTGTTGATGAGGTGCGTTGCACCGAGCGTGCCAATCGGCTTCATCGGCGAGAACCGCCGCTGCACGAGCGGCCAGACGAGCATCGCGCCGGAGATGAACGCGACTGCAATGATGATCCAGTTTTCCTGCACGAAGCTCATGGCGAAACGCGAAGTGAGCGGAAGTTAAAATGATAACAAGCGCTTGAATCTCCCCCTTTTCCAAAGACCCATGAACCAAGCACGCGACGCAGCTCGCGAAAATCCCGCCGCAGTTGCGCGACCGGCCGTGCGGCCCGTCGTGCTGATCATCCTCGACGGATTCGGCGAGCGCGAGGACGCGCCCGACAACGCGATCTCACGCGCCAGCATGCCGAACTGGCGGCGGCTGATGCGCGAAGCAGCGCACTCGACGATCGATGCATCCGAGCGTCACGTCGGATTGCCGACGGGCCAGATGGGCAACTCGGAAGTCGGACATCTGAACATCGGTGCCGGACGCGTCGTCTATCAAGACCTGACGCGCATCGATCGCGACATCGAAGGGGGCGCCTTTGCCGACAATCCTGCGCTCGGCAATGCGATCGCGCTCGCGCGCGACAGCGGTGCGACGCTGCACGTCCTGGGACTCGTCTCGCCCGGCGGCGTGCACAGCCACGAGGGCCATATCGTTGCGCTGATCGCCATCGCCGCACTGCGCGGCGTGAAGCGAATCGCCGTGCATGCGTTTCTCGACGGTCGCGACACCCCGCCCAGAAGTTCGGCAGAGTCGCTCGCGCTCGTTGAAACAGCCTGCGCGAATGCGCAAGGTGAAGGCTCCAACGCTCGCATCGCATCGCTGTGCGGACGCTATTACGCGATGGATCGCGACAAGCGCTGGGAGCGCGTCGAAAAGGCGTACGCGCTCCTTGTCGATGGAATAGCGCCGCACTCGGCCGTTAACGCACAGCAAGGCCTGAAAGCCGCGTACGCGCGTGGTGAAAGCGACGAATTCGTGCAGCCGACGCTGATCACGGGCGGGCACGAGCAGCCGACGACGATCAACGACGGCGATGTCGTCGTGTTCATGAATTTTCGCGCCGATCGTGCGCGCGAGATCACACGCGCCCTCACCGATCCCGACTTCGACGCTTTCAAGCGAAAACGTGTTCCGCAACTCGCCCGCTTTGTCACGCTGACGAGATACGGCGACGACTTCGCGCATCTTGCGATCGCTTATGCGGCGCAAAGCGTGGCGAACGGCTTCGGCGAATATGTGGCGTCGCTGGGCTTGCGACAACTTCGCATCGCCGAAACGGAGAAGTACGCCCATGTCACCTATTTTTTCAACGGCGGGAGCGAGACGCCCTATCCGGGCGAGGATCGTATCCTCGTTCCCTCGCCGAAGGTGGCAACGTACGACTTGAAGCCGGAAATGAGCGCTATCGAGGTCACCGACAAGCTGATCGCGGCGATTCGAAGCGGAATTTACGATGCGGTGATCTGCAACTACGCGAATGCCGACATGGTCGGCCACACCGGCAACTTCGAAGCTGCGATCAAGGCGGTCGAAACGCTCGACGCGTGCCTCGGTCGCGTCGTCGAGGCCACGCGTAGCGTAGGCGGCGAGGTGCTGATCACCGCGGACCACGGCAACGTCGAAATGATGCACGACCACTCGACCGGGCAGTCCCACACCGCGCACACGCGAAACGTCGTGCCGCTCGTTTACATCGGCCGACCCGCGGAAGTTGTACCCCACGGCGTGCTCGCCGACGTCGCGCCGACGCTGCTCGCGATGATGGGCGTATCCAAGCCCCCCGAAATGACCGGTCACTCGCTAATTCATTGGCGCGATAGGACTTAGGGCTAGTAAGCGTTTGCTCTCAGGGGGTTCCTCGACGTGGAACTCCTAGGCTGATCCGCAATCCATCCACCACGCCGAACGATTTTTGCCAGGCGGTCGGTCACCCCCTGCGAGCGGAAGCGCCGAATGCTTCCGGCGCCACGGGGAATCGAGCATACTCATAGCGGACCCGGCGCTGTGCGCCCGGCGAAAAGCTCCCTCAAGGAATGACGATGCGTGACGGCTGGAAAAAAGCGGGGCTGATAGGCCTCGGGACCATGTTGGGCTTGCTGTTGTCGCTCAACTTCTCCGCGGTCGCGCAGCGCGAGGCGAAGCTGCCGATTCCCTACGAGGATCTGCAACTCCTCTCGGCGGTGTTCGGCAAGATCAAGAGCGACTACGTCGATCAGGTCAGCGACGAGAAGCTCATCCGCGAAGCAATCAACGGCATGGTGCGCGGGCTCGACCCGCATTCGGATTTCCTGGACGCCGACGCGTTCAAGGAGCTGCAGGTCAGCACGCAAGGCAAGTTCGGCGGCCTCGGCATCGAGGTAGGTGTCGAAGATGGCGTCGTGCGCGTCGTCTCGCCGATCGAGGACACGCCCGCTTATCGCGCCGGCATCAAGACCGGCGATCTGATTGTCAAGATCGACGACACAGTGACGCGCGGCATGCCGCTGTCGAAGGCGGTCGAGAAAATGCGCGGCAAGCCGGGCACCGAAGTCATGCTGACGATCCAGCGCAAGGATGCCGATGCCCTGATCAACGTCACCCTCGTTCGCGAGGAGATCAACGTCAAGAGCGTGCGCGCGAAAATGCTCGAGCCGGGGTACGGTTATATTCGCGTGCGCAACTTCCAGGAGCGCACCGGCGAGGATCTCGCCAAGGCGCTGCGCGATTTCTACAAGCAAGGGGAGCTCAAGGGGCTCGTGCTCGACGTTCGCAGCGATCCGGGCGGGCTCTTGAAGCAGGCAGTCGCCGTTACGGCGGCATTCCTGCCGCGCGATTCGCTGGTCGTGTACACCGATGGTCGCACGCCCGATGCACGCATGCGCTTGACGGCGTCCCGCGAAAACTATCTGTCGGGTCGGAGCGAGGATTTCCTGCGCGATCTGCCTGCAGGGGTCAAAAAAGTGCCGATGGTCGTTTTGGTCGATGCGGGGACCGCGTCGGCTTCCGAGATCGTGGCGGGCGCACTGCAGGATCACAAGCGCGCGGTCGTGATCGGCGCGGCAACGTTCGGCAAGGGGTCGGTGCAGACAATCCTGCCGCTCGGCAACACCGCCGGGTTGAAGCTCACGACGGCGCGCTACTACACGCCGTCCGGTCGCTCGATCCAGGCACGCGGCATCGAGCCCGACATCGCGGTCGACGATGGCCGCGATTCACCGAACCGCGTCCGTGAGGCGAACCTCGGCGGACATCTCGAGCAGAACAAGCAGCTCGAAAAAGCGATTCGGAGCCAGCCGCCCGGCGCCTCGATGGAGCCAACCGCACCTGCGCAGGCCGCGTCGCCTTCGAATGCGAAAGCCGCGCCCAATGCGAAAGATCCGACCAAGGCCGACCCGGCGAAGCCTGAACCCGCGCTGCCACGCTTCGAGTTCGGCGCCAGCGACGACTTCCAGCTCCGCCAGGCGATGAATCACCTGAAGGGCGAACCGGTGATCGCGTCGATTCGCGCGCAGACGGCGGTGAATACGCAGCCTCCGGCAGTGGCGCCGACGAAGTAGTCGACGCTAGGCATCGGTCGCAGGAACGCCCGGCCTCACGCGCCGGGCGTTTTGCTTTCTCTCGTGTAATGAACGATCAACAGCTTCTTCGCTATAGCCGCCATCTGTTGCTCGACGAGCTGGGGCCAGATGCGCAAGAGCGCTTTACCAACGCGCACGCGCTGATCGTCGGAATCGGCGGGCTCGGCAATCCGGCCGCGCAGTTTCTCGCAAGCGCTGGAATCGGCACGCTCACGCTCGTCGACGGCGATGCGGTCGATCTGACGAATCTGCAGCGACAAATCCTTTTCGCGATGCGTGATGTCGGCAGCGCAAAGGTCGAGGCCGCTTCACAACGATTGGCTTCGATCAACCCCGAGATCAAAATTCAGCCGCTGCGCGAGCGCGTCGACGCAACGTCGCTCGAGCGGCTCATCGCGCGCGCCGATGTAGTGCTCGATTGCACCGACAACTTCACAACGCGACACGCGATCAATCGCGCCTGCGTGGCAAACGGTGTTCCCCTCGTGTCGGGCGCCGCGATTCGCTTCGATGGGCAACTCGCGGTGTTCGATGTGCGACGGGCCGACTCACCCTGCTATCACTGTCTGTTCGGCGAAGGCGAGGAGCTGGAGGAAACACGCTGCGCGACAATGGGCGTATTCGCGCCGCTGGTAGGCATCGTGGGGGCGACCCAGGCGGCCGAAGCGTTGAAGCTGGTCGCGCAAGTGGGCACGTCGCTTGCCGGCCGATTGCTGTTGATCGACGCGCTGACGATGGAGTGGCGTGAATTGCGCGTGCCGCGCGACCCCGAGTGTCCCGTGTGCAAGGATCAACCCTCATGAAATCGATGTTGCATTGGCTGGCCGCGATAGTCGCCATGGCTTTCATGTCCTGCGCGGTTGCGCAGGAGCGATCGACAACAACGCCATCGGCCGCGGACTGGATCGAAATCAAGCGTGTGATCGGCGAGCAGCGCACGGCGCTGATCGCCGGGAACGGCGAGCGTGCGTTCAGCTTTGCAACGCCGCAGCTGCGCAACCATTTCGGTGATGTTGCGACGTTCATGCGCATGGTGCGCGAAGGCTACCTGCCGTTGCTCGAAGCGCGCTACGCGGAGTTTCTCGAAGGCGCGGTCATCGCAGGCGATGTCGTGCAGCCGTTGCGTCTAGTCATGCCGGACGGCACTGTGCTGGTGGCGATCTACGGCGTGCAACGACAGGTCGACGGTGCGTGGCGCATCAGCGCGTGCGTAATCGCGCCGTCGACGGCTCGATCGGCGTAGACAATTTGGCCGATGGAAGTCGTGAATGCAGCGGCGAACAGGACCTGAAATACTTCCTTCAGGCGCCGAACAAAAAAACGCTTGGCTGGCCATGCATACTCGTCCAAGCCTGACGCTTTTCTTGATCACGATCGCGCTCGTGATCTACGGCTCGCTTTACCCGTTCGCAATCGATCCCACCGCGGCGACACACGAACGCGTCCAGGCAATGCTCGACGTTGGCGCGCGCATGTCGCTTAGCGATGCCTTAGGGAACGTCGCGCTTTTTGTTCCGCTGGGATTCGCACTTGCCGCGCTCACCAGCGGCGCCCCACGTCCGGGAACGGGAATCGTAGGCGTCGCCATCGCGCTAATCCTTGCATTCGTCCTGCAAGTGCTGCAATTGTGGGTACCGTTGCGAACGCCTGCGCTAGCCGACGCGCTATTTAACATTCTCGGTTTCGCCATGGGATTCGGCGCCGGTGGAATCATCATGGTTGCAGCGCGAGCGTGCGACTGGCAGCCGCGGTTTATCGATTGGTTGAGCGTCTCCCTGATCGCTGCGTGGGCGCTGAGCACGGTTCTCCCCGCCGTTCCAGCATTCGACTGGTCGGCCCTAAGGGGTCACGTCAAGGCGCTTCTCGTCGAGCGCAGTTTCAACGCGATCAGCATTGCTTCGGCTGCTACGAGCGTTACACTCGTCGCGGCCATCGTCGACGCGAGCATCCCCGGAGTGCGCGCCTTCGTGGTGACAGCGTGTTTGGTGGCCGCGATTTTCGCGCTGGAGATGATCAGCCCGGGTGCGTACGTATCGCTGTCCGCACCCCTTGGTTATGCGCTTGGACTCGTCGTCTGGCTCGTGCTTGCGCGACTGAGGCGCATGCATCAATTCACGATGGTCTTGGTGCTTGCGCTGGCTTCGTATTCCGTTGCGGCGCTCGACCCATTTCGTCTTCGTTCGGACGCTGCCGCATTCCACTGGGTGCCTTTTGCGGCAGTGTTGAAAGGATCGATGATCATCAACACCAAGGCGCTCGTCGGTTACGGTTTTCAGCTTTGCGCACTTGTGCTCGTGGGCATGCGCGCCGGCGCCCGTCCCTTAGGGCTAGGCATCTGCCTCGCGATCTGGGCACTTGTTATTGAAGTGGTGCAGACATGGATCGAAGGGCGCACCGGCGATGTGACCATCACGTTGTTTCCGCTCGCGTTCGGTTATCTGATTCATCGCTGGCAGAAGGCCGGCCTGTTCGATGTCAGCCGTATTGCAGATCCGCGGAACCTGGACCCGCCGCGACCCGGCATGCCGGTGACTGCCCGCTGAAACGTACAAGGAGTCAATCGTGAAACACAAAGGTAGCTGTCACTGCGGCAAGGTCGCCATCGAGGTCGACGGCAATATCGATAGCGCCACTGCCTGCAACTGCTCGATGTGCTCGCGCCGTGGCTCGCTGCTTTGGTTCGTGTCGCGAGATCAGCTGCGGGTTGAAACGCCCGACGATGCCGTGGGCTCATACATGTTCAACAAGCACGTCATCGAGCATCGCTTCTGCCCGAACTGCGGCATTCACGTGTTTGGCGAGGGAACCGATCCCAAGGGCAATCGAATGGCGGCCGTGAACCTTCGGTGTATCGAAGGGCTGGATCTCGAGTCGATTCCTGTTCAGACGTTCGACGGCCGCTCGATGTAGCCGATGCGTTTGATCAGCGTTTGACGATCGCCTTGTCGAGCGCATCGCACGCCATCGCCTCGCCGGCTTTCGCACGATCGGCGAGAAAGCGCAGCCCGACAGTCGCTGCCCGATCGCGTTCAGCAGCCGAGCCTTGTGCAGCACGTTCCAGTGAGACGAGCGACTCGCGACAGCGATCCTGCTCGGCAATCGTTGCACGCGCCGCTTCGGTTGTCGCAGCACGAGCCGAGTCGGTCGCCGCACTTGCAAGTGCCGTCTGGGTACCGGCGCGCCGATTCGTGAAGCTTGCCGCGCGCTCAGCCATCAACGCACCCAGGCGGATGCAATGGCGCGCGATACGCTCGTCGAGCGCGCGCGTCTGAGCAGCACACACGTTTTCGAGCGCAGCGAGCGGCCCCGGAAGCGCAGTGCTCTGGCGATTCGCGTACAACACGACCGCAGCGCGATCGTTCGGTGGCGCCTTGGCAATATTGGCCACGAGCGCACCGGCCCGCCCGCTGTAATCGTCGTAGCGCGCCGCGCTTGAAGCGCGCTCCAGATTGTCGATCAGCGCACTGACATTGTTGCGTCGCCGCGCGCGCTCCGCCTGTAAAAGCCACGGCACCGCGTTGTCGGAATCGCGCGACGACCAATAGCCGACTGCGTCGCGCTCCGCGCATTCGGATGGCACCGGCGAGTACATGCGCATGCACGCGTCGGCAAGGCTCGCCACAAAGAGCATCTCTTTAGGCTCACGGGCGGCCGCTAACGCGAAATCTCTCACTTGCGCGACCGGCTCGAGCGATGACAGGTGAGCCGAAAGCCAATGGCTTGCCGCGTCGTCCGCACCGATAACCTGCTGCGAAATGGCATCGCCTATGCGCTCGTAGGTTGCGGCGAGCGGCGCAGCTGCGTTCACGTCGTCGCCTGCCCGCGCCTGCGCATTTAGAACCGCCGGGAAAACGAGCGCCGCGACGAGCGCCAAAGCACAACCACTATGGAACCTGGCCACCTTCGTCCTTCACGTGAACAAGAATTTCCGCGCGAGCTCCCAGCCCTCCTGCGGCATCCTTTTGAATCCCGTCTTTGCATAAAGCGCCCAGCGACCGATCGCGAACGCCAGGAGCACGCTCGCATCGGCATTCGCATCGCCATGCCAGCCGTTGCCCATCTGCGCGACGCGTATCGACTGGCGTAGCGACGCTTCGAGCTTGTCGTAGAGCTGATTCATGCGCGCCTGCAAGCGCTCGTCCTCGTTGACCAGAGCATCGCCGATCAAGACGCGCGTCATGCCGGGATTCTTCTCGGCGAAACCGAGCAGCATCACGACGATCTGCTCGGCTTGCGATGCGCCGTCGGGCGTTTCGGCCTGGATCTTGTTGACCAGCGAAAACAGCGTGCTCTCGACAAACTCGATCAGGCCTTCGTACATCTGCGCTTTGCTTGCAAAATGCCGATACAGCGCTGCTTCGGATACGCCGAGGCGCGCCGCCAAGGCGGCTGTCGTCACTTTCTCGCCGCGCGGATTCTCGAGCATCGACGCGAGTGTTTGCAGAATCTGCAGCCGGCGCTCGCCTGGTTTCGCCGCCATCGCTCTGCTCGCCGGAGCGTTATTGAACACGCGGTGCATCGGCGCGAATCATCGTGCCGACGCCCTGGTTGGTGAGCACCTCGAGCAGCAACGCATGCTCGACGCGCCCGTCGATGATGTGCGAGCTTGCAACACCGTTCTTCACCGCATCGAGCGCGGAGCCGATTTTGGGAAGCATGCCTCCGTGAATCGTCCCGTCGGCGAACAATGCATCGATCTCGCTTGCGGTAAGCCCGGTCAACAACGTGCCATGCTTGTCGAGAACGCCGACGGTGTTGGTCATCAGCACGAGCTTTTCGGCGCCCAGCGTCTCGGCGAGCTTGCCTGCAACCAGATCGGCATTGATGTTGTACGCCTCGCCGTCATGACCCACGCCGATCGGTGCTATGACCGGAATGAAGTCGCGCGAATCGAGAAGCTGGATGAGCTCCGCGTCGATGTGCTCGATCTCGCCGACGAAGCCGATGTCGACAGCATCGCCTCGCTCCGATTTCAGCATCATCTTGCGCGCTTGAATGAACTTGCCGTCCTGGCCGGTCAAGCCTACTGCCTTGCCGCCGTGCTGGTTGATCAGACCCACGATCTCCTGATTCAACTCGCCGAGCACCATCTCGACGACGTTCATCACGCGCTCGTCGGTGACGCGCATGCCCTCCCTGAACTCGCTTTCGATTCCCATCTTGCCAAGCAGATCTCCGATCTGCGGCCCTCCCCCATGGACGACAACGGGATTCATTCCGACGAGCTTCAGCATGACGACGTCGCGCGCGAAGCCGGCTTTCAGCGCAGGCTCGATCATTGCATTGCCGCCGTACTTGACGACGATCGCCTTGTCGTGAAAGCGCTGGATGTAGGGCAGCGCTTCGGCCAGGATTTGCGCCTTGACGGCGGGGCTCACCGCGTCGGGTGTCATCGGATGCGTCGAGGCGAAGGCATTCAAACGTCGGGCGATTGTAACCGATCGATCGCGATGCGAAGGACGGCGCGCGATAGGAAGCAAGTGAGCGCTGACGAAAGCAGGATCGGCCGGCGCCGCGCAAAAGAGTGAATTTGCTATCGTTCGCGCCATGAATCCCGCGCACCGTAGATTCCGATCCATCGTCACTTCGATTCCGAAGCGGTGACTTCTTCAACGTATCACCGGGATACCACACCAGCGCCGACCGACCGCGTGCCGCCCGAGCGCGTGCGGCGTGTGCTGGTCACGAAGCTCCGGCACCACGGCGACGTGCTGCTCGCAACGCCGGTGATCACGGTCTTGAAGCGCGCGTTTCCCGACGCGGAAATCGATGCGCTCGTGTATGCCGAAACGGCTGCCATGATCGCCGGTCATCCCTCGCTGACGAAACTTTTCACGATCGATCGCAACTGGAAGCGCAGCGGAATCGTGGTGCAAGTACGCGAGGAGCTTCGACTGTTGCGCGCGATGCGCGCACGCGGTCACGATCTTCTCGTTCATCTTACCGAGCATCCGCGCGGCCTGGTGCTCGCGTTGCTGTTGCGTCCACGTTGGTCCGTCACGCGCGCTCGCCGGCCGGACGAGCATCCTCGTTTGTGGAAAGAGGCTTTCACGCACTTCTATTCTTTGCCGCAGGGGCGCTCGCGTCATACCGTCGAGACCAATCTCGATGCGCTGCGCCGCATCGGGATCTCGCCGCAAAGCGCAGACAAGCGGCTCGTCATCGTGCCGGATGATGCAGCGCGACGTCGCATCGACGCGTTGCTCGTAACGCATCGTTTGGTCGCCGGACGCTTTGCGCAGCTGCATCCTGGGTCGCGTTGGCTTTTCAAGACCTGGCCCGCCGCCCGCGCGGCGCTCTTGGTCGAGAAGCTCGTCGCCGGCGGGCTCGACGTCGTCATCACCGGAGCGCCGGACGCTCGCGAGCGCGAGATCGTCGCCGAGTTGCTCGCCGCCTTGACGCCCGTGGTTCGCGCGAACGTCCGCGACGTGACCGGCCAGTTGTCGCTCGTGGAGCTCGCGGCACTTACGCAACGCGCACGAATTTTCATCGGCGTCGATTCCGCGCCCATGCACATCGCCGCCGCCGTCGGCACGCCCGCGGTCGCATTGTTCGGGCCCTCGGACGAGATCGAGTGGCGACCCTGGCAGGTCGCGCATCGCGTGGTCGTCTCTCGCGAGTTTCCTTGTCGACCTTGTCGCAACGATGGTTGCGGCGGTGGAAAAGCGTCGGAATGCCTGACCACGCTCGGTGTCGAGCCCGTCGCGGCGGCGGTCGATGCGTTACTCGAAGAAACTGCAGCGACGCCAACCTGACACGTCATGCGACTTGCGATCATTCGACAGCGTTACACACCGTTCGGGGGCGCCGAGCGCTTTGTCGAGAACGCGCTCGAGGCGCTCCTCGAGCGCAACGTCGCCATCACGCTTTACACGCGCGCGTGGCCGCAGACCCGGTTGCAGTTGATCGAGCCTGTCATTGTCGATCCGCCGTATATAGGCAGCCTGTGGCGCGACCTCTCGTTCGCGCGCGCCATCGAGCGCGAAGTCGGGCGCACCCATCTCGATCTCGTCCAATCGCACGAGCGCCTCTTGACGTGCGACGTGTATCGCGCCGGCGATGGCGTACACGCGGTCTGGCTCGAGGAACGCCTGCGCGGCGCTAGCGTGCTAAAGCAGCTCGCGGTGCGCGCGAATCCGTGGCATAGCTACATTCTCGCCACCGAGCGCAAGCTGTTCGCGAGCCCCTGGTTGCAGGCGGTGATTTGCAATTCGAACATGGTGAAAGACGAAATCCGTGCGCATTTCGGCGTGGCCGAGGAGAAGCTGCGCGTCGTTCACAACGCCGTCGACAGCAATGCATTCAATCCCGCGCTTCGCGAGTCGCGACAAGAGACCCTGAGAACGCTCAACATTCCCAACGATGCATTGATCTACCTCTTCGTGGGATCGGGTTTCGAACGCAAAGGCGTCGCCACCGCGATCGAGGCGCTCGCAGAGCTTCCGCTGACTTCGCATCTGATCATCGTCGGTCGCGACAAAGCGCTCGAAAGCTATCGCGCCACGGCAGCACGCGCGGGTGTTGCCAAGCGCGTGCATTTCACCGGCCCAGTGGGCGATCCGCGAAGACTTTTCGGCGCCGCGGATGTATTCGTTCTCCCCACGCTCTACGATCCGTTTCCCAATGCCGCGCTCGAAGCGATGGCGTGCGCGCTGCCGGTGATCACGACGACCAAGGCGGGCATCGCCGAGCTGGTCGCCGCGAACGACGCCGGGCTCATATGCGAATCGCGCGACGCCGCGGCGCTCGCGCAACACATGCGAACGCTCGCCGATCCGGCAACGCGAGCGCGCATCGGCATGAACGCGCGACAAGCCGTGCTCCCGCTGTCGCCTGAAGCGATGACCCTCAAGCTCGTGCTGCTCTACAAGGAGCTTCTCGAAGCCAGCGCGCGCGCGCAAAAAAGCGATGCGGCACGCAGGCTCAAGGCGCACCGCGATGCGTGGGCTGCCAAGGCCGGGCCGCCCAAGCCCGCCGCAGCGGCGACGCCCCGCCAATCAAGCACGATCGACGATTCCCCTCCGCCCGGGTCCGGCCCGCCATCATCGGCTTAACGAATGGCGGGACTCGGTCTCTATCGGCGCCTCCTCCACTACGTTCGCCCGTACTGGTGGGCTTTCGCAATCGCGTTCGTCGGCATGGTGGTCGTCGCCGCGGGCGATCTCCTCATGGCCTGGCTCGTGATTCCGATCATTCGCAATTTCCAGGATCCCGATCCAGCCAAAACGAGATACCTGCCGCTCGCAGTCGTCGGCGTGTTCATGTTGCGCGGCCTGGGCTCGTTCGTGTCCGATTACGGCATGGCGTGGACCGGCCACCGCGTCGTGTACGACCTGCGCCGCGCGCTGATCGACAAGCTTTTGAAACTGCCGACCAGCTATTACGACGCGCATGCAGCGGGTGTCGTGCAATCGAAGCTCACGTTCGACGCGCATCAACTCGCGAGCGCCGCGTCGGGAACGATCACTGTCGCGATCCGAAGCTCGCTGGCGATCATCGCGAGCTTCGGTTGGATGCTGTATCTCAACTGGCAGCTCACGCTGTTGACGATCGTCGTGCTGCCGATCGTCGGCGTGGTGATTCGCTATTTCAGCCGCCGCCTGCGCCGACTCGCACGCGATATCCAAACCCGCACCGGCTCGCTCACGCACGTGCTGGAGGAGATGATCGGCGGGCATCGCATCGTCCGCGTATTCGGCGGCGAGCATTACGAGCGGGAGCGCGCGGTTGCCGCCGCCAACAAGCTGCGCCAGTCGATGTCGAAGCAGTCCTCGGCCGGCGCTGCCAGTTCGCCGATCACGCAAGTGCTCGCGGCACTCGCAGTCGGCTTCATCGTATGGGCGGCGCTCGCGCAAAGCGAGGCCGGGCATCTCGACTTCGCCACTTTCGCGTCGTACACGGTGGCGCTGGTGACATTGCTCGAACGGCTGAAGTCGCTGTCGGGAGTCAACGCGGCGATCCAGCGCGGCCTCGCCGCGTCGGAAAGCATCTTCGGCCTCATCGATCGCGACGACGAGCCGGATGCCGGCAGCGTCGATCTTGGCCGTTCCCGCGGTGAATTGCGCTTCGATCGCGTGTCGATGCGCTATTCCGGCAACGAGCGCGAAGCGATCAGCGACATATCGCTCGCGATTGCGCCGGGCGAAACCGTGGCGCTCGTCGGGCCCTCCGGCAGCGGCAAGACGTCGTTGGTGACGCTCATTCCACGCTTCTACGAGCCGTCGGCGGGTCGGCTGTTCGTCGACGGCCACGACATCACCACCCTCACGCGCGCGAGCCTGCGGGCCAATGTCGCACTGGTCGCACAGGACGTGCTCTTGTTCGACGACACCGTGGCGTCGAACATCGCGTACGGCGCGATGGCCGGGGCAACGCGTGAAGCGATCGAGCGCGCGGCGGAAGCGGCGCACGCGCTCGAATTCATTCGCACGCTCCCCGAGGGCTTCGATACCATCGTCGGCGAGCAGGGCGTGCGCCTGTCCGGCGGCCAGCGCCAGCGCATCGCAATCGCTCGCGCCATCCTGAAAAACGCGCCGATCCTGATTCTCGACGAAGCGACTTCTGCGCTCGACTCGGAATCCGAGCGGCAAGTGCAAGCGGCGCTCGACGCACTGATGCAAGGACGCACCACGCTAGTGATCGCGCACCGATTGTCGACCATCGAGCATGCCGACCGGATCGTCGTGCTCGAGACGGGCCGCATCGTCGAAGAAGGCACGCACGCCGAACTCGTTGCGAACGAGGGGCTGTACGCACGGCTCCATCGCATCCAGTTCGCCACCCCGAGCGTAGAGACCGTGTGAGCGCTCCGTTGAGCATCGTCCATACCGAGGCTTCGACCGGTTGGGGCGGCCAGGAGATACGCATTCTCACCGAAGCGGCGGGGCTGCGTCAGCGCGGCCACGACGTTCGTGTGCTCGCCTCACCCGGCGCCCGCATCGCCGAGGAGGCGTCGCGCTTCGGCGTCCCAATCGATGTCCTGCCGATCGGGCGCAAGCGGCCCGATGGACTGTTCGCTTTGCGGCGCGCGCTTGGCGGCCGCGCGATCGATATCGTCAACTCGCACTCGTCGACCGATAGCTGGCTCGCCGCGCTTTCGTGTCGACTGCTTGCGCTCGGCGGTCGGCGTGCACCCGTGCTCGTGCGAACGCGGCACGTGTCGGTGGCCGTGCCCAACGACGCGGCGACGCGTTGGCTCTATCGCAAAGCGACAGCTCGGGTGATCACGACCGGCGAATCGCTGCGAGCGCAACTCGTGCGCGACAACGGCCTCGACCCGAACCGCATCGATTCGGTCCCCACCGGCGTCGACGGCTCGCGCTACGGTCTCATCGAGCGCGCAGAAGCGCGTGCAAAGCTGCGACTGCCCCAAGGAGTTCCGCTCGTGGGCATCGTGGCGACGCTGCGAAGCTGGAAAGGACATCGTTTTCTGATCGATTCGCTGCCGCTCGTCAAGCGACGCGACGCCCGCCTGGTTATCGTCGGCGATGGGCCGCAACGCAAAGCGCTCGAGGAGCAGGTCGACGCAACCGGGCTGCGCGATCGTGTCCTTCTCGCAGGTCAGCAAAGCGACGTGACCGAGTGGCTTGCCGCTCTGGACGTCTTCGTTTTGCCTTCGTACGCAAACGAAGGCGTCCCGCAAGCGCTCGTGCAGGCGATGTTCGCCTCGATTCCGGTGATCACGACCGACGTAGGCGCGATCCCCGAGATCGCGCGCGACGGCGACACCGCCACGATCATCGCGCGCGAGAACCCGACGGCCATCGCCACCGCGATCGATGCGCTGCTAGGCGACCCGGCGAGGGCCAAAGCGCAAGCGCAGCGGGCGCGCGCGTTCGTGTCGACTCGCTACACGCTTGCGGCGATGCTGGACCGCATGGAGGCGTCGTTCCGGAAAGCCCTTCTACAGGCCTGACGACGCTTATCTGATCGGTGGCCGCAACGGTGACTGCGTCAATGCATCGTGCATCGACATGCCGGCAGCCTCGGCTGATGCATGTGATCCCATCGCCGCCTGCTCGACGCGAATCTGCCTTCGAAAGCGCTTGGCCGCGAAGCGCTCGGCCAGCATTGTCTTGACATACCACGGATAGCGCACGAGGAGCGACGAGCCGTTGGCGCTCCACTGCGCGAAGGCAGGAGCGACGCGGCCCCGAAAGAACTCGAGCCAGGAATCGCGCAACGCCGGCACGTCGAATTCCTGTGCGCGCTGCGCGGCTCGCGCGCGCATGGCTGCGTAGAACGCTTCGTCGTTGACGAGTCGCGTAAGCTCCGCAATCACGCCCGGTGCATCGGTCGCAACGCGCATGTCGTGCTCCGATTGGCGAAGCTGCAGATAGGCAGGTTCGGGACCGACGATTGCAGGCACGCCGGCGAGCCACGCGTTCGAAATCTTGCTGACCGGCTTGTGTCGCAACAGCGACGGGGGTGCGGTGCGAAACGCGATGACGACGTCGATGTCACTGTAGTCCTGCCAGTCGTGCTCGCTCGGGACGAATTCGAGGCCGAGCGAAGCCAGCTCGGCGCGGAACGCAGCGTCGGCAAAGAATGACGGCGCCTGCGCCATGCGCCCGAAATAGCCGACGCGCTGCACGCGGTTGCCTCGCTCCGGCTTTCTCGCACGCATGCCGGGCTGCGGCCACGGCGCGATGCCGACGGTCGCTGCATCATCGGGTGCGAGCGTGTTCTGTCGCACGACCTTGTCGGCCACGAGCACCGGCGGACGATCGGCGCGAACGCCGATCAAATACGCGAGCGGCGAGCGCCAGCGCGGCCGGTGCAGCTCGTCCCAGTGCGCGACGCAGATCGATCCGGGCTCGAAGCGGTCGGACAGGCGGACCTGCCAGCCATCGGCGGCAAGGGCATCGCGAACGTGCAGGTAGGTCTGCACGATCCACACGTCGACGCCGCTGCGAAACCGGCTTGCATTGCGGTCGATGTCGCTTTCGTTCCACGCATCGAGGTCCCGCCAGGCTGCGTAGCGCGCGCCTGCGACGAACGTGAGCTTGAGCATGGAGGACGGTGGATGGAGGTGGAAGGCCGCGATCTTTCAATGCGGCCGCGGGGTCGGACCGTCACTGGCCCGCGGTGAAGGCGCGTAACTTTAGCAGCTTGCGGCGCGCGGCCCGGTCGTTCCGGAGCGTTCGAGCGAAAATCCGGGCGACCTATCGCACCATAGTCGTCCGGTACAATCGGCCGCCTGATTGCGACCCCCGCTGTGATCGACCGCTGCCGCGTTGCCCTCGTCGTCGCGGCAGCCGCCTATCTCGCGCTGCTTCCGACGGGCGCCATAGCGTTCTGGCGCTCGCTCGCGTTCGCCGCGAGTAGTGCGCTCATGATCGTCGTGCTGCTCGGCCGCGCCCGCGAGCGGCGTCAGTCAACCCTCCCCCTGCCCGATGCGGCGATCCCGCTCACCGTCCTCGCATGGGCGCTTTGGTCGTTCGCCTCGCTGTGGTGGTCGGTCGACGCAAAGCTCACGCTCGAGGAGCTCAAGCCTGACGTCCTCTGGGGCGTCGTTACGATGCTCGTGTTCTACGTTGCGACGATCAGCGAGCCGCGTGCGTTCGAGTGGCTCGCCGGCGTCATGCTCGCCTCACTCGCCTTCTGGACAGCGCTTCTTGCCGGAATCATGCTGGTCGGACTCGATGCGCGGCCGTTTCATCGCGGCGAGGGCGCCTTCGCAACCTATCTCGTCACCGCGGCGCCGTTCGTGTTCTTGCTCGCGTGGCGGCCACCGATCGGCCTGCGGCGTCGCAATCGCGATTGGCTCGTTGCGGCGCTCGTGCTGGCGCTGGTCATCGTGTCGGCGCGCTTGTCGCAGAACCGCATCGTGTGGGTCGCGCTCGCGCTGGCCGTGATCGTCGTGGCCACGTCGCTGCCGAGACAAGTGAAGATGCGCAACGTCGTCGCGATGGCGGCGCTCGTCGTCGCCTTCGGTCTGTTGTTCGGCGAGGCGGCGAGCGAGCGAGCGGCGAAAGTGCGCCCGCAGGATGGATCGGTGTCGGATGCGATCGGAGACGATCCGCGCTTCGAGATCTGGAAACATGCGGCGCAACGAATCAGCGAGCGACCGTGGCTGGGCTATGGCTATGGGCTGCATATCATCGGGAGCGAGATCGGCGCACAAGTGGGCGATCCCAAGGTCAGGCATCCGCACAACCTGTTCCTCGGCCAATGGCTGCAAACCGGCGCGATCGGCGTGGCGTTGTTCGTCGCGATGCTCGCCGCGTTCGCGGCGCGCTTTCTCGCATTCGTGCGCTCACGCGATCTTGCACTGGCCCGCATCGGCGCGCTGGGCCTCGCGGTGCTGGCGGCCTACTGCACGCGCAACCTCACCGACGAATTCTTCATTCGGGCGAACGGCAAGATTCTGTTCGCGGCAATCGCGATGCTGCTCGCTACCGGAGTGCTGCGCTCGCGGCAGCTGTCGGCGGTCGCTGCGCCGCCGGGTCAGCGAACGATCTCGTCGGCACGCCCCAACAGTGATTGAGGAATCGTCAGATTCAGTGCGGTTGCAGTCTTTTGGTTGAAGACGAGCTCGAACTTGGTCGGTTGCTCGACCGGCAGGTCTCCGGGCTTGGCGCCCTTCAGAATCCTGTCGACAAAGGTGGCGCCGCGGCGAGCGTTATCGGAAATGCTCGGCCCGTAAAACATCAATCCTCCCGCGATCACGTTCTCTCTTATTCCATGCATAGTCGGCAGCCGATGTTTGAGCGCGAGCTCGGCGACCCGGGTCCGTTGTAGATCGAACAACGCCTCGGCCACCACGAGCAACGCATCGGGGCGCTCCCCGGCGATTCTTGCGAACACCGGCTCCAAGTCGTCGGCGCTGCGCGCTTCGTGCAACGCCAAGCGCAGCTCCAATGATTTCGCTGCGACGAGATTCTTGATCGCCAGCGCCTGCGCGGGGTTGGTGGGATTGGAAATGACGGCGACACGCCGCACACCTGGAATCGCTTCCTTCAGCAGCTCCAGTTGCTTGGTAAATGTACCCAAGCCGACATCGTAGGCCACGCCCGTAACGTTGCCGCCGGGCCGAGCGAGGCTTGCGACCAAACCGACCCCGACCGGATCGCCGACGTTCATCATGACGATCGGGATCGACCGGGTGCTGTTCTTCGCCGCCATCGCCGCGGGCGTCGGCTGTGCCACGATAATGTCGACGTTGCTGCGCACCAGCTCGGCCGCCAACTCGGGCAGTCGCTCGGGTCTGCCTTCGGCAAAGCGATATTCGATGACGACGTTGCGCCCTTCGATCCAGCCCAGCTCGCGCAACCCGTCGCGAAAGGGATTCTGAAGGCCCCTCTCAGCGGAGCCCACCGCCAGATAGCCTACGCGATGCATTTTGGCAAGCGGCTGCGCAGTCGCCGGCGCAATCGCGCCGGCCAGTGCAACAACAAATGCGGTGATTGGCACCAGCGCTCTGGACCGCATGACCATCGTCACCGCCGTCGCGGCGCGCGCAACGGCAACGGCACCTTCGACTCGTCGATGGCCGCGGTGGGAATCGGCGCGATCGACGCCCCCGCGAGTGGCGCGTATTCCGGAATCCAGCCCTTCAAGCGCGCGCGCACTTCGGCATCGTCGGCGGTGCGATCACGCTCGCACCAGGTGACCATCTGCCGCACCGCTTCGAGGCTAGCGGCGCGCGCATCGGCGATGAAAAGCTTCGGATGCGGCGTGGACTTCCGCGCCTCCTCCGAAGCAAGCGGCTCCTCGAACAGCTTCTCGCCCGGACGCAGCCCAATGAACACGATCGGCACGCGATCGGGATCGGCGCCCGACAGCTTGATCATGTCGCGGGCGAGGTCGACTATTCGCACCGGATCGCCCATGTCGAGCGCGAGAATCTCACCGTTCCTGCCCTGCAGGCCCGCCTGCAAGAGAAGTTGCGTCGCTTCCGAAAGCGACATGAAAAAGCGCGTGATTTCAGGATGCGTCACCGTGACCGGCCCGCCCCGCACGATCTGCTCGCGAAAGCGCGGAATCACGCTGCCGGCGCTCCCGAACACGTTGCCGAAGCGCACGATGACAAACTGCGTCGCGCCCGACATGTTTTGGCAGATCATTTCGGCAAGCCGCTTGGAGGCACCCATCACCGACGTCGGATTCACCGCCTTGTCGGTGGACACGAGCACGAACTTCTCGACTTTCGCGGCGACGGCCGCGCGCGCGATCACCCACGTGCCGTAGGCGTTGTTGCGCACCGCAGTCCACGCGTTGGTTTCCTCCATCAGCGGAACGTGCTTGTAGGCTGCCGCGTGAAAGAGCGCCGTCGGCCGCTCGCGCTCGAGCACTTCCTCGATCAGAGTCGCGTGCTTCACGTCGCCGACGATGCTGGTCACCGCAAGCTGCGGAAAGGCATCGGCGAGCGAAGTCACGATTTCATAGAGCGCGGCTTCGGAGATGTCGAAAAGCACGAGCTTCGCAGGACGAAAGCGCGCGATTTGGCGGGAAAGCTCCGCGCCGATCGAGCCGCCGGCGCCGGTCACCAGCACGACGCGGTTGCCGAGCCATTCGGCAAGCCCTGCGTTATCGAGCACGACCGGATCGCGTCCTAACAGATCATCCAATTCGACGTTGCGAATCGCGGACAACGCAGCGCGCCCGCTGATCAGATCCTCGTACGAAGGCACGGTCAGCGCTTCGATGCCTGCCGCTGCACAAAGCTCTGCGACGCGCCTTCGCACTGCGTGCTTGCTCGAAGGCAGCGCGATGATCACTTTGCGCACGTCGTAGCGATCGGCCCAGTGCGCGATGTCCGCGATCGGGCCCAGCACCGAAAGGTTGCGAATCTGGCGCCCCTGCTTCGCAACATCGTCATCGAGCAAGCCGACGACGCGCCACTGGCGGCTGCGTTCGAGATCGCCGATGAGTCGCGCGCCGGCGTCGCCCGCGCCCACCACCAACACCGGCTCGCCGAGCGCGGCCAACGGGCTGTAGAGCCGGTGCTCCTTCCAGATGCGATAGGCGAAGCGGCTGCCCGCCATCAGGAAGATCAGCAGCAACGGATAGAGCACGAGCACGCTGCGCGGCAGGACCGCTTCGAGCCGCAACATCACCAGCACGAGCGGAATCAGCATCGCGCCGATCGTCGCGGAGAGGACGATGCGCTTGAGATCGACGAGGCTCGCAAAGCGCCACAAACCGCGATAGAGGCCGAACACGATAAAGATCGCGGCCTGCAACGGCAGCACCACGGCGAGCGTTCGCAGCATCTCCCCGCGATACGGCAGGTCGGCATCGAGCGATACGCGCAGCCAATACATCGCGGCCCACGCGAGCGCCGCCGCCGCGGCATCGTGCGCGAAAGCGAGCCACGCGCGCCAGTTCGTGATGCTCGTCATCGTTCGCGCCGATTTCGCCCCGGGGGGACGCCAGTGTGCGCGCCGGACGGGGTTACTGGGTTGTTCGGTGCCTTCTCGACCAATGATAGTCGATTGCAGCAAACGCGATGAGCTGCGCGGCAATCGCAACCGAGAGCGCGATCCAGCCCCCATCGGAGCGCCACCTGAGACAAACCAGCGCAAGCACGATCGCCGCGATCATCGACGCTGCGTAGATCGCAAGGGTGCCGCGGTGACCCGCGCCGAGCGCGTTCAGACGCTGATAGTAGTGCGTTCGATGCGCCTTCCACACGCGTTCGCCGCGCGCGACCCGGCGCGCGAGTGTGAGCGTGGCATCACCGAGGAACGGCAGGAAGATCAGCAGCGGAAACCACGCGGGCCACCAGTGCTGCACGATGCCTGCTGCGCCGAGCGACGTCGCGAGAAAGCCGAGCGGAACCGCGCCAACATCGCCCATGAACAGCCGCGCAGGCGGCTTGTTCGCGAAAAGGAACGGCACGGATGCGATTGCGATCGCGGCGAAGGCGACCCATTCGACGCCGGCGAGCGCGGCCGCCACGGCGTACGCGGCAAAGCCGGCGATCCCCATCGTCGCGGCGAGCCCGTCGCTGCCATCCATGAAATTGAAAAGATTGCTGCCCCAGATGATCGCGAGTGCAACGCCTGCAACACTTGCAAGTGCGCCAGGTCCTTGCGCGCCGCCAAGCAGCATTGCCACCACGCCGGCTGCGCAAACCTGGACGGCGAGCCTGACGTATGCGGGAAGGCTGCGTACATCATCGACGAGCGAGATCAAAGCGACCGCCACGAGGCACATGAGCCATATCAGCCATGACCCCGGAACCGCCGGAGGCGCGATCCATGCCGCCGGAGCGAAGCCCGCCCAGATCGCGAGCCCCCCGCCCCTGGGCACGGCGTGCCGATGTAGCGAGCGGGCGTTCGGTGTATCGGCGGGCAATTGCGTCCTGAACCGCGACAGCGCCGCGGTCACAAGCGTCGAGATCAGCAGAGTCGCGGTGAGGACGAGGAAAGCTCGCATCGAGACGTTTTACCGCCGCGCGTGATCGAGCATTCGAATCTTTTGGGTCGAGCGACCCCAATCGGCCGACGCGGCCGGGCGCGCGGAATCAAAACGCCAAAAATCACCCCTTGTGCGAGCAAGCGTGGCCAAAACCGTAAACCGGTGCGGTTTCCGCACGCCGATCAGGGGTTTACCACGCATTTCAACGGGCCGCACCGAGCCATCGACCGGCCGCACGGCCCTTCTTGTTGCTTCCGCACAACACGCAATCGACCAGCATTCACCGATTCCGGCGCCACGCTTTCGCCAATAGGGGGCGGTTTGGCACAATGACCGCAACTTCTCGATCTTATGAGAAGGCTTCGATGGCGGGGAAAATGAAGATCTTGTCTCCTTCGCCAATTTTATCCGTCAGAGGAGAGACTTCATGAACAAGAAGCTCGTCGCCGTCGCCGTTGCGGGCCTGCTCGCTGCGCCGATGGCTGCGCAGGCGCAGACCGCGAACGTCACGTTGTACGGCCGCCTGAATCTGGATCTCGAGTACATCGACGCAAGCGGTGGACGTCCGAATGTCACGCGTCTCAGCACGAATTCGTCGCGCCTTGGCGTGCGCGGCACCGAATCGCTGGGCCGTGGACTGACGGCGATCTTCCAAATCGAATCGTCGATCAATGGCGATCGTGGTGGTGGCGATCTCGCCGGTCGCGACACGTTCCTGGGCCTGCAAGGTAGCTGGGGCACGGTGAAGTTCGGTCACTTCCTCGCCCCCTACGACGACATGACCGGGATTTTCGGTAACGTGCCGACGTTCAATACCTCGATCCTGGCGCAGGCCGCGCTCTGGGCGAACAATGGTGGCCAAGCCAAGGGCACCGGCGCGTTCGACGCGCGTCTACCCAACTCGCTGCGTTACGACACGCCGAACATCTCGGGCTTCACGGGTAGCGTGCAAATATCGTTGTGCAACACGGGCGCCACCGGATGCGCCTTGGGCGCCGCGGAGGACGGTCATACCGACGCGTATGTGTTCTCGGCCGCAGGCATCTACAACAACGGCCCGTTCCAGGGCGGCATCGCGTTCGAAAAGAACAAGGACGTCCGTGCGAACGGTCTCGACGACTGGGCGTTCACGGCCACCGCAGCGTGGAACTTCGGCATCGCTCGCGTCGGCGGTCTCTACGAGCGCCTCGATTACGACACGCCGGCGGGCAGCCTGAAGCGCAATCTGTGGGGCGTGAACGTCACCGCGCCGATCGGCCCCGGCACGTTGTATGCCGCGTACATCCGTGCGCAGGACGGCAAGGGCGGCGGCTCGCGAGTGGGTGGTTTCACAAGCGGCAGCGATACCGGCGCCGATCATTGGTCGATCAGCTGGACGTATCCGTTGTCCAAGCGCACGATCACCTACGTCGGCTACAGCGGTATCGACAACGATCGCCTCGCCGGTTACAACTACAACATCAACGCGTACAACGTCGGCAGCAGCACAACGCCACTCGGAACGGGTTTCCGTCTGAACGGCTTCCTTGTCGGCGCCGTGCATCTGTTCTAAGCCGGCTTCGCATCCGGTCCACCGGATGCATCGAGCATGTCAAACGGGCGTCTTCGGACGCCCGTTTTCATTGATGCGAGCCCGACGATTGCTAGCATTTGAAACCGACCTCGGAATGATCGCTTAGTATCGCTGCCGTGCCGCCGTTATCGCGCTTTCGCTCGCTTTTCGTTGCAAGTGCCGTGGCGTCCGCGTCGCTGTACGGCGATGCCGTTCTCGCCAACGAAACGCTCTATGGGCGCCTCAACGTGTCTTTCGATTATGTTCGAGCCCGTGGACCCGGCGGCGACGAGCCGTCATTGCGGAGGGTTTCGTCG
>DATLOI010000045.1:0-20776 GCA_035536295.1 Casimicrobiaceae bacterium | reverse complement strand
GCGGGCACGTCAGCGATCCTATACGCTGCTCGCCGAGGCCTTTGGGCTCGCGTCGATATCTTCATCGCAAGCTTGATCGTAGAACGTCGGATGAGATGCCGGCTGCATGACGTCGCTGGGCGCTGACCGCCGATACTGCCGACAAGCAGCGTAGCGCCTGCCGCCTAGGGATAGGATAGGGAACGCGGCGTCGTCTGAATGGCTGCTTCTTCTCCTGTCACGGTCAGCAATGGGTCGAAAGCGGTCGGTCAGATCTGACGTTCATCCTCCGTTAGCGTCTCGATACCACGCGTCGCGCCCCGCCACGATCGTCTTCATCACCGCGCGATCGTCGCCTAGCATCAGCAGCGCAAACAGTGCTTCGTCGAGCGATTGCGCATTGCGGGTTCGCTGTGCAATCAGCGGCGTCGCATCGAAATCAAGTACGACCAAATCCGCATCCATCGGCGATGCGATAGCGCCGACCCGTGTTTCGAGATCGAGCGCTTGCGCGCCGCCTCGCGTGATCAAGTGAAATAGATGCGTCGGCGAGAGCGACGTGCCGCCAAGCTGGGCAACTTTGTAGGCCTCCGCTGCGGTTGCGAGCATCGACAACGAGGTTCCGCCGCCGACATCGGTCCCCAGGCCCACGGCCACTGGTGGCGAGCGCCTTTTCGCTTTCTCCCACCCAAACAATCCGCTGCCGAGAAATAGATTCGACGTCGGGCAATGCGCGAGCGCAGTGGAGGATTCGGCGAGCGCGGCAATCTCGCGCTCCGACAAATGAATGCCGTGGCCGTAGATCGTTCGCTTGCCGATGAGGCCGAAGCTTGCGTAGACATCGACATAGTCTCGCGCGTTCGGGAAAAGCTCTCGTACCCACGCTAACTCGTTACGATTCTCCGCAACATGCGATTGCAACCAGCAATCGGGGTGCTCGCGTCGTAACGCACCGGCCGCTTCGAGCTGCGCCGGTGACGAAGTCGGCGCAAAGCGTGGCGTGATCGCGTAACCGAGTCGCTCGCGCCCATGCCAGCTAGCGATCAGCGCTTTCGTCTCGTCGTAGCCGCGTTGCGCCGTGTCGGTGAGCAGTGGCGGCGCATTGCGGTCCATCAACACCTTGCCGGCGATCGTGCGGACGCCCCGCTCGAGCGCGACTTCGAAATATGCGTCGACCGAAGCAGGATGCACGGTACAGAACGTCGCCGTCGTCGTCGTGCCGCGCGCGAGCGTTGCGTCGAAGAATGATCGCGCGGCTTCTTTCGCGTGCTCGGCATCGGCGTGCGCGCCTTCGGCAGGAAACGTGTAGCGGTCCAGCCAATCCAGCAGTTGCGTTCCCCAGCTCGCGATCACACCAAGCTGCGCGTAGTGAACATGACAGTCGACAAAGCCTGGCACGAGTAGCGTGCGTGGCGGCAGTTGCTCGATCGCTTCCTCGGGAACCCGCCGCGCCAACAGCTCCGACGCCGGTCCTGCGTCGACGATGCGACCGTCCGCAATCGCGACGATGCCGTCCGCCTCGTAACGTCGCGTTGCCTCGACGTCTTCCTCGACGAAAGGATCGCCGATGCTGGTGAGATACGCGCCGCGCAGCCAGCGCCTCGATCCTCTTTCGGCGTCGTGGTTCAACCGCATGCGCCGATATGGCCGCACGCCGTGCAGAATTCGCAGCCGTCCTTGCGGATCAGCGTCGCGTTAGCGCATTCAGGACAACGCGCGCCGGCGAGCGCTTTCGGCGAGTCGCTTTGCGGCGACTCGAGAATCCCCATTGCGCGCACCGGAGTGCCATTCTCGTCGAGCACACCGAGCATTGCGTAGCGATGCAGGATGAGACGCGCAAGATACGCAACCGTCGACGGCCACGTTTGCTGTCGCTGCGATCCGGTGGCAAGTCCCGGCACGAATGCCATGAAATGCCCGAGCGGCTCGGCGTACGACAATAGCTTCCGCAATTTCATGCCGATCCACGCCGGATCGAGGACGCGCATATCGAGCGCAAGCAATCGCGCGAGACCATCGAGCGCGCGCGGGTAGTTGCCCGAGAAACCGATTGCGCACGGACGCGTGACACGTCCCCCTGCGCCATCGGACAGCACGATTTCCTTCAGCGTCACGGTGAAATCTTCGCCGGCCACGACATTGCGCACGTCGACCGCCCACGCCATCGTTCCGCTCGGGCCGGTATGCGGTTCGTCGAGGCTGAACATTGCGTCGAGCACCGGCGTTGCGGACGCGGGCGAATCCCACAAGCCGAGTTGCTCGCAACGCCAGCGTACGACTGCCGCAGTGGCAGCGACCACACCCGGAAAACGACGCAACTCGCCGCGCGGTGGGAAAGGCATGTCGAATGCATGCTCTTCCGCGACGGTCGTTAGCGCGTCGAGCTTCACTTTCACCCACGCGGGATCGCGCGCGCGCAAATCCATCGACAGCGTCTTGGCAACTGCGCCAAGCCCACGCGGCTGCTCGGCGCCGTTGACCCACACTTCAAACGGCGTCGCGCGGATATCCGCTGAGTCACCGGGAAGCTCGCCGACGAACAACGCGAACTTGCCGAACGGATGCTCGATCATGTAGCTCCACGCCGAATTACCCGCGGGCAGCTCGGGCCGACCGGGCCAGCGCAGCGATGCGAGCACCGGTTGCGGCAAGCGCTCGACCGCAAGGCGCTGATTCATGTCACGCGCGTCGAGGGAAGGCGCTTCGATCTCTTGCCTTGGCGACAGCACCGCGCCGAGCACGGCGTTCGGTCGGTACGTGGAAAGGCCTTTGAGCCCGCTGCGCCACGCGTCGAGATACAGATTCTCGAAATCAGCGAACGGGTAATCGGCCGGAATATTCACCGTCTTGCTGATCGATGTATCGATGTAAGGCGCAACGGCCGCCACCATCGCCTGATGGGCGGAAGCGCTCATCTCCAGCGCGGTGACGAACGATCGCGGCAACTGGGCTTGCTCACCTTTGAGATGCCGATACAACCGCCACGCATGATCCTCGACTATGTGATCGCTGAACGTTCCATCGGACTCGCGCTTGCGTCGCATGTAGGTCCATGAGAACGGCGGCTCGATGCCGTTGCTCGCGTTGTCGGCGAACGCGAGGCTGATCGTGCCCGTCGGCGCAATCGACAGCAAATGTGAATTGCGAAGACCCTTGCGACGAATACGATCCTTCAACTTGGCCGGAAGTCGGGACGCGAATGTTCCACGTTGCAGAAAGAGGTCGGCGCTGAACAGGGGAAACGAACCGCGCTCGACTCCGAGATCGACCGACGCATCGTAAGCCGTGTCGCGCATGACCTCTGCGATTCTTGCGGCCATCGCGCGCGCAGGCGCTTCGTCGTAGCGCAGATTGAGCATTGCCAGCGCATCGCCGAGGCCGGTGAATCCCAATCCGATGCGACGCTTACGACGCGCTTCTTCCGCTTGTTGCGATAACGGCCAACGCGTCACGTCGAGCACGTTGTCGAGCATCCGCACGGCAACACGGACGTTCGCCGCGAACGCGCGCTCGTCGAACGAGGCGTTCTCTTCGAACGGATTGATCACAAAGCGCGTGAGGTCGATCGAGCCGAGGCAGCAACAGCCGTAGGGAGGGAGTGGCTCCTCGGCACACGGATTCACGCTGGTAATCGTCTCGCAATAAGCAAGATTGTTATCCGCGTTGATACGATCGAGAAAAACCACCCCCGGTTCTGCGTGATCGTAAGTCGATCGCATGATCTCGCCCCACAACTCGCGAGCGCGCACTTCGCGATAGACCCACATGCCGTCATCGCGCTGATACGCACCTGCTGCGCGTTGCGCGACTCCCGGTATTGCTCGATGCACGAGCTCGATCGCCTCGTCGCGCTCGAGCGCTCGCATGAATGCGTCGGTCACCCCAACCGAAAGATTGAAGTTGGTAAGGTCGCCTTCGTCTTTCGCGTGAATGAATGCTTCTATATCGGGATGGTCGCAGCGCAACACGCCCATTTGCGCGCCGCGCCGCGATCCCGCCGACTCGACGGTCTCGCATGAGCGATCGAACACGCGCATGTACGAGATCGGGCCTGACGCAGACGATTGCGTGCTCGCCACGAACGCCCCGCTCGGGCGGATGCGCGAAAAGTCGTAACCGAC
This sequence comes from Casimicrobiaceae bacterium, assembly GCA_035536295.1. Classification (GTDB taxonomy): domain Bacteria; phylum Pseudomonadota; class Gammaproteobacteria; order Burkholderiales; family Casimicrobiaceae; genus VBCG01. Next base: position 16,676 of record DATLOI010000045.1, on the reverse strand, counting down.
GCCTCCACCGAGGCGCATCGTTTCGGCCGCTTCGGCGAGTGCCGTGTAGATGCCAGGGAAGCCCTCGTCGTCCTGCGCGATCGAGTCGCCGACCGGCTGCACGAAGCAGTTGACCAGCGTCGCGTCGAGATCGCTTCCGGCAGCGGATTGAATTCGTCCCGCCGGAATGAAGCCGGCTTCGAGCGCTTGCAGAAAGGTGGATTCCCAGCGGTTGCGTGTCTCCGGACGTTCGACGCAAGCCAATGCACGGGCGACGCGACGCAGAACTTCGGCGATCTCGCGCTCATCGCCCTTGGCGTACTTTTCGCGCAATACCGCCACACTGATCGCCTGCGGCGGCAGCGGCGATGCGGCGTAACCCTTCGAGGCTGCGATCTCGGTCTTCATGAGGTCCATTGTCCTACATGAGGGTTGCGAAGTGAACGCGCAAGAGTCGTGTCGGCGGCCGTCCGACGGCGAGCGTGCGCGATCGCGGATGGCGCCGGGCTTCAGTTGAACGGAATATCGTCGCTCGCCAAAAAATCCCGGCAGGCACGAGATGATCACCAAGCTCGCAGGTCCGCTACGGCGCGAAATCGCGATCGACGGCAATCCCTATGTGGTGACGCTCACGCCGACGGGATTCATCCTGACCCAAAAAGGCCGGCGCAAAGGATTCGAGATGGACTGGTCGGCGTTCGTATCAGGGGACGTGGCGCTCGCAAGCGCACTCAACGCGTCGCTGCGGCAAGCGCCCGCGCGCCGCCCGTCCGCGCCGAAATAGCATCGCCGGGGCGCAGTGCTTGCGTCTCAACGCGGAACACGCCCTCGCATGTTCGATGCGCGCATGAACCCGAAGTCAGCGCCGCGATCGGCTTGCGACACGCTGTCGAGAAACAGCTTTCGATAGCCGCGCTCCTGCCCCTGCGCGCGGGGCCGATACATCGCAGCACGTCGCGCAAGCTCATCGTCGTCGATCAGCAGCGAAAGCTCGCGCCGCTCGACCGACAACCGAATGCGATCGCCGTTTTGCACCAGCGCGAGCGGTCCGCCTACCGCCGCTTCGGGAGTGATGTGCAACACGACGGTGCCGAACGCCGTTCCGCTCATGCGTCCGTCCGAAATGCGCACGATGTCTTTCACACCTTGCCGCGCAAGCTTCGCGGGGATTGGCAGCATCCCGGCTTCCGGCATTCCGGGCGCGCCCTTCGGTCCGATATGTTTCAGCACGAGTACGTCGTCGCGCGCGACATCGAGATCGGGCGCATCGATACGCGCGGCAAGATCCTCGAGGCTCTCAAACACGACGGCGCGACCCTCATGCTCGAGCAAGCGCGGATCGGCGGCCGACTGCTTCACGATCGCGCCACCCGGTGCGAGATTGCCGCGTAACACCGCGATTCCCGCTCGCGCGAAGATTGGATTGTCACGCGGGCGGACCACATCCTGGGCGAACCGCGCCGGTGCGCGTTCGAGTGCTTCGCCCAGTGTTTCGCCGCTGATCGTGATTGCGTCGAGATGAAGCAATGGAGCGAGCTCGCGCAAGAGCGTGAACATCCCGCCCGCGGCGTGAAAGTCTTCCATATAGTGCTGCCCCGACGGCTTCAAGTCGACGAGCACCGGCGTCTCGCGGCCCATGCGATCGAATGCGTCGAGGTCGAAGTCGAAGCCCGCGCGCCCTGCAATCGCTGCCACGTGCACGATCGCATTCGTCGAGCCGCCGATCGCAAGCAACACGCGCAATGCATTCTCGAATGCGCTTTCGGTCAGCACCGAGTCGAGGGACGTAGGTTGTTGCGCGATCTTCACCGCGGCCGCGCCTGTGCGTTCGGCAATGCGCATCCGATCCGCACCGACCGCGGGCGGAGACGCCGCGCCCGGTACCGTCATGCCGAGCGCCTCAGCGATGCAAGCCATCGTGCTCGCCGTCCCCATCACCGAGCACGTGCCGACACTGGGCACCAGTGCTTCGTTCACTTCCGCGATCTGCAATGCATCGACATCACCGGCGCGATGCCGCGCCCAATAGCGTCGGCAATCGGTGCACGCGCCCACGCGCTCGCCGCGATGCGATCCCGTCAGCATCGAGCCGGTGGGCAGCACGATCGCCGGCACGCCGGCCGAGGCGGCGCCCATGAGCTGCGCGGGAATCGTCTTGTCGCAGCCGCCGATCAGCACGACTGCATCCATCGGTTGTGCGCGAATCATCTCCTCGGTGTCGATCGACATCAAGTTGCGCAGGTACATACTGGTCGGTTGCGCAAAGCTTTCGTGGAGTGAGATCGTCGGAAAATCGAACGGCAGTCCACCGCCCAGCATCACGCCGCGCTTCACCGCTTCGACGAGTTGCACCATGTTCCCGTGACAAGGGTTGTAAGCGCTGCCCGTCGCGGCGATGCCGATGATCGGCCGATCGAGCGCGTCGTCGCTGTAGCCGGCGCCCTTTACGAACGCCTTGCGCAAGAACAGCGAAAACGCAGCGTCACCGTAGCTCGTCAGGCCTTCGTGCAGTCCGCCTCCGCCGCGCGGAGGATTGGCCTTTGCGTTCATTGACGATCGAGCTTCGCGCGAGCGTCGATTCGGGCAAGTCGCGAAAGCAAGTAATCCACTTCCGCCTTCGTGACTGCGTTCAAGGCCGCCGCAGGTTTGCGCTGTGCATCCGATGCAATGAGGCCGCGACGCTTCAACACGTACTTGCGCACCGCAAGCCCCACGCCGGCCTGCTGCTCGTAACGGATCAACGGCAGATGCGCATCGAAGAGATCGTGCGCGGCATCGCGCTTCCTCTCGCTCGCGAGATTCACCAGCTCGACCAACATGTCGGGAAAGCAATAGCCGGTCATCGCGCCGTCGGCGCCCCGCTCGGTTTCGAAGTCGAGAAACAACCCACCATTGCCGCACAGAATCGAGACACGTCGCATGGAGCCATCGCGCTCGAATCCGCGCAGCGCGCTGATCTTGTCGAGCCCCGGCCAGTCCTCGTGCTTCAGCATCACGCACGAGGGCAGCTCGCTCACGATGCGCCGAATCACGCCAGCGCTCATCACGACCGAGAAAGTCAGCGGATAGTCCTGTATCGCGAACGGAATCTCACTGCCGATCGCCTCAACCGCCTGGCGGTAGTACGCGACGATTTGATCGTCGGTGCGAAGCGTATTCGGCGGGGCGATCATCACGCCTGCCGCGCCCGCCTCCATCGCGTCGCGCGCAAGGGATCGCATCGCCGCGAAACCGGGCGCCGAAACGCCGACGACCACCGGCAGCGAAGTGCGGCGGATGAAGCGAGTCGCAACGCTCAGCGCCTCTTCCGCGGCGAGCTTCGGTGCTTCGCCGAGCTGGCCCAACACGGTCAGCCCCGCCATCCCCGACTCGACGTAAAAGTCGACAAGACGATCGATTGAAACGAGATCGAGCGCGCCATCCTCGCGAAATGGCGTCGGCGCGATGACGTAGACACCGCGTGCGTTCTCATTGAGCAGCATGCGCTCTTTCATGCGGGCTTTTTCGACGCTTCGTAACGGGCCTTCGTCTCCGCGTTCGGCGGATACAAACCCGGCAGCGCGACGCCCTTTTCAACTTCACTCATGATCCACGCTTCGAGCCGTTCCTGCTCGATCGCGATCGCAACAACCTCATCGACGAAATTGGCCGGAATCAGCACCGCGCCATCGTCATCGGTGACGATCACATCGTTGGGAAATATGGCGACACCACCGCAAGCGATCGGCTCCTGCCAACCGACGAACGTCAACGCCGTGACCGATGCCGGCGCGGCCGTCCCTTGACACCATACGGGAAGACCCGTGGCAAGAACGCCGGGAAGATCGCGGATGACGCCATCGGTAACGAGCGCCGCAACGCCGCGCTTTTGCATGCGCGCGCAAAGAATGTCGCCGAAAATGCCTGCATCGGTGACACCCATGGCATCGACGACCGCAATGCAACCGCGCGGCATTTGTTCGATGGCTGCACGAGTCGAGATTGGCGACGCCCATGATTCCGGAGTCGCGAGATCCTCCCGCGCGGGCACGAAACGCAGCGTGAACGCGCGTCCGACCTGCCGCACTTCGCTCGTGCGCAGCGCTTTCGCACCGCGTAGCCAGACGTTGCGCAGCCCTTTTTTCAACAGGACGGTCGTCAGCGTCGCGGTCGGGATCTCTCGCAGCGCGAGGGCGATGCGATTTTCGAGCGGCAATGGTTCTGGACTCATGACATTTCCTTACCGAGCGGAACTTGCAGGCGACGTAAGAGTCGGTTCAAATGATCCCCCCGAACAGTACCAACCGACGAACATGAATAACATGACTCGAGAAACCGGACTGCCGAGCCTTTCACATCCCGACGCTTCGCTACACGAAACACTCGGCCTCGTCGCACAGCGCAACTTTCTGAATCGCCGTCGAACGTTGCGCGTGGTGGGTGCAGCACTGATTGCTTCGCCGCGGGCGGCACGCGCGGCGTGTTCGCTGATTCCTGCCGAGACCGCCGGACCGTTTCCCGGCGATGGAACCAACGGACCCAATGTCCTCACCCAATCGGGCATCGTACGCTCGGACATTCGCGCGAGATTCGGTAGTGCCGGAACCACGGGGGCCGCCGGCACCCCGCTCACGGTCACGTTGCAGATTGTCAACGTCAGCGCGAATTGCGCTCCGCGTGAAGGCTACGCCGTGTATTTGTGGCACTGCGACGCACAGGGGCGTTACTCCCTCTATTCGGCGGGTGCTCATACGCAGAATTATCTTCGCGGCGTGCAAGTGAGCGATGCACAAGGACGCGTCGCGTTCACGACGATTTATCCGGGAGCGTACCCCGGTCGCTGCCGCACATGCATTTCGAAATTTACGAGAGCTCTGCCCGCGCAGTATCGGGGGCGAATGCCGTCCGCACGTCGCAGCTTGCGCTCCCGGAGGCAGCGAATCGCGAGGTGTATGCGCAATCGTCGTTGTATCCGGGAAGTCTTGCGAATCTCAATCGAATGCCGCTGGCGCGCGACGGCACATTCGCCGACGACGGCGGCGTTACGCAGCTTGCCGCGACGAATGGAAACGTTGCCAGCGGTTATGTGTCAACGCTCAGCGTGGGTGTCACTCGTTGACGCGAATCGCGGATGCCCTTGATGCCCGATCTTCGCTTCGACAACGCGTTCGCGCGGGAGCTGCCAGCCGATTCCGAAACAGGCGCGCGCCGACGCCAGGTGCATGGCGCACTCTATTCGCGCGTCCACCCGTCGCCGGTTGCCGCGCCGCGATTGATCGCCGTATCGAAAGAGATGGCGCGCACGCTCGGTTTCGATGACGAGTACATCGCGTCGCACTCGTTTGCATCGCTGTTCGCTGGCAATCAGCTCCTCGAAGGGATGGAGCCGATCGCCGCGAACTATGGTGGTCATCAGTTCGGCCAATGGGCGGGTCAGCTTGGCGACGGGCGCGCGATCACACTTGGCGAAGTGATCGGCGCCGACGGTGCCCGCTGGGAGCTGCAACTCAAAGGCGCGGGCAAGACGCCGTACTCGCGCACCGCCGACGGCCGCGCAGTGCTGCGCTCGTCGGTTCGCGAATTCCTGTGCAGCGAAGCGATGCATCACCTCGGCGTGCCGACGACACGGGCTTTGTGCATCGTCGGCACGGGCGAGGACGTCGAGCGCGACATGTTCTACGACGGGCGCCCGCAGCTCGAGCCCGGCGCGATCGTGTGTCGCGTCGCGCCTTCGTTCATCCGCTTCGGGAATTTCGAGTTGCCCGCAAGCCGCGGCGATTCCGCGCTGGTCGAGCGCCTTGTCGACTTCACAATCGCGCGGGACTTTCCGCACCTGGCGGGTGTGATGGACATCGCGCAACGCCGCACGCAATGGTTCGCGGAAGTTTGTGAGCGCACCGCGACGATGGTGGCGCACTGGATGCGTGTCGGCTTCGTGCATGGCGTCATGAACACCGACAACATGTCGATTCTCGGCCTGACGATCGACTACGGCCCTTATGGCTGGATCGATGATTTCGACTTCGACTGGACGCCGAACACGACCGACGCGCACGGTCGGCGCTATCGCTTCGGTCATCAGCCGCGGATCGCGCACTGGAATCTGGTGCAGCTTGCCAACGCCATCGCGAGTGCATTCGAGTCGACCGACCCGCTGTATGCCGGCGTGGAACGCTACATCGACGTTTACACGAAAGCCGAGCGCGCGAATGTGGCGGCAAAGCTCGGCCTGGCCGAATGCAGTGATGAAGATACGAAGGTCGTGCAGCAGTTGTATTCGTTGTTGCATGCCGCCGAAGTGGACATGACGCTGTTCTATCGTGCGCTCGCGGATGTCGACGTCACGCTGGAGCAACCCTCGCATCGAGTCTTCGAGCACGCGTTCTATGACGAGGCGAAGCGATCCGCGCACGCCGACGCCTTCGATGCATGGCTCGCTCGATACGCAGCACGCGCGCGACGCGATGCGCTTCCACCTGACGAACGTCGTGCACGAATGAACGCGGTCAATCCGCTTTACGTGTTACGCAATTACCTTGCACAACAGGCGATCGATCGCGCCGAGCAGGGCGACTACGGCGAGATACACGAGCTGCTGGACGTTTTGAGACGTCCCTACGACACGCAGCCGGGGCGCGAGCGATTCGCGGAGAAGCGTCCCGACTGGGCACGCAATCGTCCCGGGTGCTCGATGCTTTCGTGCAGCTCGTGATTGCATCCGCCTCGACGTCGGGGTAATCTTCGCGTTGGGGGTGACAGGACCCCCGGGATAGTTCCCTTCAAGACGGTGCCTCGTCCAATCCTGTGCGCGTTGGTCGCGTTCGGGCTTTCGGCACCGCGTTCAAATCGTCATCGCGTGTCGAGTCGGCTCCAAGCGGCCGACTTTTCCATTTCGCCTGGAGATTAGACATGCGCTATTCACTTGCACCGATTCACTGCCGCCCCTGGCTTTTGAACGGCCTGACGCCGAAGCTGATCGAGAGCCATTACGAGAACAACTATGGTGGGGCGCTGAGGCGACTCAACGCCATCACCGAGAAGCTCGAAGCGCTCGACTTCGCTCGCACGCCGCCCTACGTCGTCAACGGTCTGAAGCGCGACGAGCTGACCGCGCTCAACTCGACGTTGCTGCACGAGCTCTATTTCGCGAGCATCGGCAGCCTCGATCCACCATCCGATGCGCTCGTCGCAGCGTTGACGCGCGACTTCGGATCGATGGATCGCTGGCGCAGCGAATTCGTGGCGATGGCGAACGGCCTCTCCGGAGGGTCGGGCTGGGTGTTGCTGGTGTACGTCCCGCGCGATCGACGCCTGATCAACCAATACGCGAGCGATCATTCACTCGCGCTCGCGGGCGGCATTCCGATTCTCGCGCTCGACATGTACGAGCACGCCTATCACATCGACTTCGGCGCCAACGCCGGCGCCTACATCGACGCATTCATGCGCAACGTCGACTGGCGCGCGGTCGAGGTTCGTCTTACCGATGCAACGCGAGTCGAGCCGCCGCGTCCGCTCGTACAAAGTGAGTTCGAGAACGTTCCAGCGGTGGGGCCCGAGGAAGTGAAGGCGATGCTGGACTCGGGCAAGGCGTTGCAGTTCGTCGATGCGCGTCCGAAGCATTACCGGTCACGCATGATCGACGAGGTGGAGGGCGCCAAGTGGCGCGATCCCGATCGTGTGCAGGAATGGGTCGGTGAACTCTCGAAGTCCGAGCCGGTCGTCGTGTTTTGCGTGTACGGATTCCACGTCGGCTGCCGCACGGCGATCGCGTTGCGCGATGCGGGCTTCGAAGCGAGCTATATGAAAGGCGGCCATTCGGCGTGGAAAGCGATGGGCGGGCCGATGAAAATGCACATGTAGCCATCGTGGACGTCGATTCGCACGAACCAATCGTTAAGAGCCGCGCGACGGCGCGATCGCCAGTCGCGCGGCTGTTCTTGGCGAGCGGATTGCGCGCGTTCGCCGATGGCTACGTCAGCTTGTTGCTGCCTCTTTATCTCCTCGAACTTGGACTGGGCGCGTTCGACGTCGGGCTCGTGACAACGACGACGCTGCTGGGATCGGGCGTCGTGACATTGCTGGTTGGCGTTCGTGCGCATCGCTACCGCACATCCACGCTGCTGGTGGCAGCGGCGATGCTGATGATGTGCACGGGCTTGAGCATCGCGTTCGTCACCACCTTGTGGCCGCTGTTGCTGATCGCATTCGTCGGCACGCTGAATCCGTCCAGCGGCGACGTGAGCGTATTCGTCCCGCTGGAACATGCGCTCTTGTCGCACGTCGTGAACGACGAGCACAGGACCGCGACGTTCGCGCGCTACAGCTTGACGCGCGCGCTCGCGGCGGCATGCGGCGCGCTTGCGGCAGCGCTGCCATCGCTGGTCACCCGAATTGCAGACGTCTCGATGCACGAAGCGCTGCAAGGAATGTTCGTGCTTTATGCGCTGATCGCTTTGGTAGCCGCGCGCGTCTACGCAGGATTGCCGGCCCCACCCGCTCGTGTCGAGCGTCGGCCTGTCGCCCTGTCAGCCAAATCACGTCGCAACGTGTACGCGCTTGCTGCGTTGTTCAGCCTGGACGCTTTCGGCGGCGGATTCATCGTGCAGTCGATGTTGGCGCTGTGGCTGTTCGAGCGCTTCTCGCTGTCGGTCGCGATGGCCGGAACGCTGTTCTTCTGGACCGGGGTCTTCACCGCGTTCTCGTATCTGGTGGCTGCGCGAATCGCAAAACGCATCGGGCTCGTCAACACGATGGTATTCACGCACCTGCCGTCGAGCCTGTGCCTGCTCGCGATTCCGTTCGTGCCCTCGCTTGCAGGAGTGGTGACGCTGTTACTGATCCGCAGCGCCCTCTCGCAGATGGACGTGCCTACCCGAAGTTCGTATGTCATGGCGATCGTTGCGCCTCATGAACGACCAGCCGCCGCGAGCGTCACGTCGGTCCCGCGCAGCTGGGCAGCGGCAATCAGTCCGTTAGTCGCGGGGTATCTGCTCGGCGTTTCCTCGTTCGCATGGCCGTTGTTGATCGGCGGCGGTGTCAAGATCCTCTACGACGGTCTGTTGTTGCTGATGTTCCGGCATGTGCGACCACCCGAAGAGACACCGATCGAGCGTTAGCTTGCGGCCGTTGAGCGCAATCCCGACCCGCCGTAAAGCCACCCCAGTACGTCGTACCATTGCTCGGGACTCTTCGCGCGCATGATCTCGTTACGTAACGCAGCATGCGCGCCGGCCGGATGGTAGATGTGCTCGCCGATCGCACGTGACTGCAACTGCACGCGCGTGACGCGCAACACGCGCTGCTCTCGATAGGCTTCGAACGCGCGCTCGAAATCGCCGGTGAAGCGCTCAGCCATGTGCGAAATGCACACCGCATCTTCCATCGCCATGCAAGCACCTTGCGCGAAGTACTGCATCATCGGATGTGCGGCGTCGCCGAGCAAAGCGACGCGTCCGTCGGTCCAGTTCATCACGGGATCGCGATCGCACAGTACCCAAAGCTTCCAATCGGCGCCGTGATCGATGATGCTTTGCACGCGGGGGTGTGTGTGCACGAATCCCGCGCGTACTTCCTCCTTCGAAACGGGCTTGCCCGCAACCGGCTCGGGAGCGTCGTTGTGATAAGTCACGACTAGGTTGAACATCTTCCAGCCCTTGAGCGGATAGTGCACGACATGGCACTTCGGCCCGGCCCATAACGTCGCCGCATTCCAGCGCAAATCCTCGGGCATCGACTCGGTCGGAATGACCGAGCGATACGTCGTGTGCCCGGAAACGCGTGGCGGTCCGTCGCCGACGACTTGCATTCGCACTTTCGACCACAGTCCATCCGCACCGATCAATGCGGCGCCCTGCACCGAGTCGCCGGATGCCAGTTGCACGCGCACTTCGTTTGCATCCTGTTCGTACCCGACAACCTCGCTCGAGACGCGCAGCTCGACGCTCGATCGCGCCCGACACGCATCGAGCATGACGCGATGCAGATCACCTCGATGCACGACCGCGTACGGATTGCCGAAGCGCGCGCGAAACGGCTCGTCGAGCGGAATCCTGCAGATGTCCTCACCGCTCACGGCGTCCATCAAGCGCAACGCGTCGACATAGACGGCCATGCGGCGGGCGACGTCGCCGATGCCTAGAAAGTCGAACGAGTGGAACGCGTTCGGACCGAGTTGAATGCCGGCGCCAATCTCGCCGAGCGACGGCGATTTTTCGAGCAGCAGCACGCGAAAGCCGCGTTGGGATAGCCCAAGCGCCGCGGCGAGCCCACCGATGCCGCCGCCGGCGATGACGATGGGAAGCGCCTTCATGACCTGTTTGCGTCCAGCCTCGAATACGTCTGCCGACTTTGATCGTACACCAGACATCGGTATAGTCGCGCTGTTCAAGAGCAAGCATGAAAGGGTCGCAAGTGGCAGGGAATCGCACGTCCGAAAACCTCACGCTGATCGCCTCGGACACGCAGGAGTTGTCCGCGTATCGTGTGGATCCGGAGGGCACACCGCGCGGCGCTATCGTCGTCATCCAGGAGATCTTCGGCGTCAATTCGCACATCAAAAGCGTGTGCGACGGCTTTGCGCGCGATGGCTACGTCGCGATCGCGCCGGCGTTGTTCGATCGCCAGGAACGCAACATCGAGCTCGGCTACAGCGAAGCCGACATCGCGCGCGGACGTGAGCTCAAAGCAACAGCCGACGCTACCAACGCATTGCGCGACATCGATGCCGCGCGTCGACGCGTGCGCGATTGCGGTCGAGTCGGCGTCGTCGGCTATTGCTGGGGCGGTTATCTTTCGTGGCTCGCAGCGGCACGCCTCGAGCGATTCTCGGCCGCGGTCGTTTACTACGGCGGCGGCATCGGTGAGGTACTCGACGAGTCGCCGCGATGTCCGGTGCTCGGTCATTTCGGAGCACGCGATCACGCAATTCCGCTAAGCGCTGTCGAAGAATGGCGCCGGCGCTATCCCGACCATCCGGTACACGTTTACGACGCGGGCCACGGTTTCAACTGCGATCAACGCGCATCATTCGATGCCGCGTCCGCCGCGCTCGCGCGCGAGCGCACGCTCGAATTCTTCCGTCAACACGTCGGCTGATCTGATGAATCGCTGTGCGCGACACGCGGTGCGCGCGGTATCCGCGTTCGTCGTTGCGATCCTCGCAAGCTGTGCCACGACCGAGCCGTCGGGTCCGACCGGTCCTGTCATGACCGCCGAGGAAGCACGTGCATTCGTCGCGCGATTGATTCCCGACGGCGTGACCGATCGCGCAGGCTGGTCCACCGACATTTATGCAGCGATGGCGTCGCTTCGCATCGCACCGACTGCCGACAACGTCTGCGCGATCGTCGCGGTCACCGAGCAGGAATCGGGGTTTCGCGTCGATCCGACGGTTCCCGGCCTTGCTGCGATCGCTGCGAAGGAAATCGAGCGCCAACGCGAGCGCGCAGGTATTCCGCGCATGGCGCTCGACACCGCGCTTTCATTGTCGTCATCGAACGGAAAGACCTATGCGGAGCGATTGCGCACGGTCACGACCGAAGCGGAACTGTCGCAACTCTTCGACGACTTGATTGGCAGAGTTCCGCTCGGCCGCACGTTCTTCGCCGATCGCAATCCGGTGCGCACCGGCGGACCGATGCAGGTGAGCGTTGCATACGCGCAGGCGCACACCGCTGCGAAGGCGTATCCGTACCCGATCCACAAAAGCGTGCGTGACGAAGTGTTCTCGCGACGCGGCGGCATGTATTTTGGCATCGCGCATCTTCTCGACTATCCGGCGAGCTACGACAAGGTGCTTTATCGCTTCGCCGATTTCAACGCCGGCCATTATGCGAGCCGCAATGCGGCGTTTCAGCTCGCCGTGACACAGGCGAGCGGTGTTCCGCTCGCACTCGACGGCGACCTGCTGCGTTACGACGATGGTCGCCCTGCGCGCGAGGCCGGCAATACCGAGCAGGCGTTACGGGCGCTTGCACCGAGCCTTGGCATGAGTCAAGGCGACATCCGCGCCGATCTGGAGCTCGAAAAGGATTTGCGCTTCGAGCGCACGCGTCTTTACGCGCGCGTGTTCGATCTCGCCGAGCGTCGATCGGGCAAGGCGTGGCCGAACGCAGCGGTTCCGCGAATAGCGCTCAAGAGCCCGAAAATCACGCGCAATCTCACCAGCGAATGGTTCGCAAGCCGCGTCGACCAGCGACACAAGCGCTGTCTTGCGCGGGCCCCGGCGATCGCGACCCGCGCCCCGCTTCCGTATTAGCGAACGTAGCTCAACAAGCGCTGACTCGAGCGATCAAGCCAGCGTCGCGCCGGCCGCAGTGTGCGCTTGACATCGCGCGCGTCCGGCCAACGATGCCCGCTTCGCGACGTTGCTTCGCGGTAGGCGAGAACGCTGCCGAGAGCCAGCACCGCAAACGTCGTCACGATCAAGGCAGGATAGGCGCGGAACGTGTTCATCGCGATCTCACCCGCACGCGGCCCGATGAGCTCCATGCGTCGCTGCGTCATCTTCCAGCCGAGGTCTTCGAGCTGGTCGTACAACACGCGCTCGGCCGCGGGAATGAGAATCGTTTCCTCGTCGGCGACGTGATGAATGACACCGCGCATCAACTCGAGAAACGTCTCGTCGTATTGATGACTCCCCGGCTCCATCGATCGCAACGCGGAGATCAGGCGGCGCATCTCGTTGTGCTCGGGAAAGCTCTTGTCGACGGCCTGCGGCTGCGCAGAGCGCAAGGCAGGATAGAAAATCTCCTCCTCGAGCTGCGCATGGATCTCCAGCGCCGCACAGCAGGTCTCCACCAGCGCCTGCTTCTTGCTCGGTGAAGTATCCAAGCGATATTTGTGAAACGTAGCGAGCACGTGCGTGTGATCCATGCGGATCATCGTCGTGATTCGCGGTGAGAGCTTGGTGGCGACAGTGTGCATCGAGGGTCTCCGAAAGGTTCGATAAGAGGGATCACTCTAGGCGCCTCGGCGGGCGATCACAGCTGCCGTGAGTCCGAACCTTCGAGTCGGCGCAGTCCGACGAATCGCCGGGCCTTACGCAGCAATACGCGCGTCCCGCCGGAGAACCGGCACGATGGCGGCGTTCACCACCGGTCGAGGGGGATCGAAGTGCTGAAAATCATTGCCGTGGTGCTGCTCGCAGCGCTCGCGCTGGTGCTAACGCTGGCAGCGCTGAAGCCCGACACGTTTCGCGTCGAGCGCTCCGTCACGATCAATGCTCCACCGGATCGTGTCTATCCACTGTTTGCAGACTTCCATCGCTGGGATGCGTGGTCGCCGTGGGAGAAGCTCGATCCTGCGATGATTGCGCACGTTCGGCGGCGCGTCGAGCGGCCGCGGCGCGACTTACGCGTGGGAAGGAAACAAGGACGTTGGCAAAGGTCGCATGGAGATCACCGACACAATTGCGCCCTCGCGTGTCGCGATCAAGCTCGATTTTCTCGAGCCGTTCGAGACGCACAACGTCACCGAGTTCACACTGAAGCCGCAAGGCAACGCGACGACCGTCAATTGGACAATGCAGGGTCCCAACATATTCCTGACCAAGCTCATGCAGGTGTTCGTCAGCATGGATCGCATGGTGGGCAAGGACTTTGAAACGGGTCTTGCGAATCTCAAAGCGCTCGCGGAGCGCTGACGCAATTACGCGCGCGCCGGCGGACGCCATGTCGGCGCGGCAACTCCCGGCGCACGCAGCACGCGAATCATTCGCACCGCGGCTTTGCGTCCCTTGTAATAGCCCGGAAGTCGCAACGTCTCGGTGAAGCCCAGCGCACGATAGAAGGCGCGCGCCGCGACGTTGTCGGCGAGAAGCTCGAGATGGATCGACGATGCACCCGCAACCGCCGCGGATCGCAACAGCCATTCGACCATGCGAGTCGCCACCGCACGCCGCCGATAGCTCGGCAGCACCGCGAGGAGAACGAGATGCGCGCGCTCGTCACCGAAGGTCATCAACGCGAAGCCGACACGCCGCTCGCCGACCCGCGCAATCAGCGTCGCCGCCTCGGGCGACGCGATGAAATTCGCGATGCGAGGCGCGCGATATTCCCAGCCCAACCCGGTCTCGATCAAGTCGCGCGACATCAGCGCGAGCGTTTCGGCGTCGTCGCGCTGTGCGAGGCTCAAGGCGATGTCGAGGAGCGGCATGCGTCGATTCTGCCATGCGCCGATCAGCCGTGCACGTCACCGCCACGTCAGTAGCTGATTTTGGCGAGCGAGCGCAGCACTTCCGGCGTGGTCGTGGGCAATCCGAAGAATTCGAGATAAGCGGGAATCTGCTCGAACAGCATGTCGGTGCCGATCTGTATCGCGCAGCCGCGCGCTTTCGCGGCCCGTAGGAACGGCGTCATTTCCTGCTTCATCACGACCTCGCCTACATAAGCCGATGGCGCGATGCGCGAGACGTCCATCGGCAACGCGTCACCCGGCTTCATGCCAAGTGGCGTGGCATTCACGACCACAGCGTAGCCGGCAGGATCGTTCGAGCCGGTGCGAACCTCGAGCTTCGGATAATGGTGTCGCAGCCGCTCGCCCAAGCGTTGCGAAGAACTCGCATCGACGTCGTAGACGCCGATCGCACGCAAACCTTCCGCGGCGAGCGATGCTGCGATCGCGGAACCGACACCCCCGCTGCCGACGATAAGCGCGCTTGCCCCCGCGAGATTCACGCCTTTGCGGCGAACGCCGCGCGCGAAGCCAGCGCCGTCGAACATATCGCCGACCAGGCGTCCATCGGCGCGCTTCAAAATCGCATTGCACGAGCCTGCAATCTCGACGCTCGGAGTGACTTCGTCGAGCAGGTTTACGGTCGTCACCTTGTGCGGCATCGTCACCAGCGCGCCGCGAATGTTGGTGAGCGTGAAAAGGCTCTTCAGGAACGCCGGATAGTGCTCGGGCTTGACACCCATCGGCACGACAACCGCATCGATTCCGGCGTGCTCGAAATACGGGTTGTAGATCATCGGCGCCTTGAACGACTCGGTCGGATAACCGAGATGCGCGATCAACGCCGTGGTGCCGCGGATCATTTAGCGTTCCTTCCCCTGCACGGCCGACACGGCTGCACGCAGGCCAAGCAGATAGCTGTCCACCCCAAAGCCACAGATCTGCCCGTTGACGATTTCGGCGAACACCGAGACATGCCGGAACGCCTCGCGTGCGTGAATGTTGGACATGTGCAGCTCGACGACGGGCACGGTGAGAATCGCCAGCGCATCGCGAATGCCGTAACTGTAGTGCGTCCACGCGCCGGCGTTGATGAGCACGGCGTCGACGTTGTCGCGATACGCCTGATGGATGCGCTCGCACATCGCCCCTTCGTGATTGGTCTGAAACGCCTCGACTTCGACGCCCAACTCTTTGCCCAGCGAAATCAACCGTGCATTGATCTCATCCAGCGTGATCGTTCCGTATTGCCTGGGGTCACGCTTGCCGAACATGTCGTGATTGATGCCGTGAAGCATCAGCACTTTCATCATTCCAATTGCTCCTTAGTGCGTGACCTGCACAGTGCCGCCGCGCTTCGCCGCTTCGACGATCGCTTCGGTGACACGTAGGTTCGCAAGACCGTTGCGTGCGCTGACCAGCGGCTTCGCTTCGCCTCGCACCACTGCACCGAAGTGCTCGAACTGGTGCGCCAGCGGATCGTCGCGCCGCGTCGCGACGACGCTTTCGCGAAATGGCTTCCACCACGAGCGATCCTCGGCATTGTCGTAGGTTTTGAGTCGCATCGTGGGAATCGACAGCGACCCGAACGTCCCCATCACAACGTAACAATCCTCGTCGGGATAGGTCGAGTACGCCTTGTTCTCCTGCGAGGTTTGCTCCCAGCTACGCGCCGAGGCTGCAGTGTCCGACAGAATAAAACTCCCGAGCACGCCGTTGTCGAACTGCAAATTGATCGCGACCGTGTCCTCGACAGGAAAGCCGCGCGTTGCATGCGACGCGATCGCTTGCACGGCGACGATTTCGCCGCACAGCATGCGAAGGTTGTGCGCTTCGTGAATCATGTTGAGCAGGATTGGCCCGCCGCCAGCTTCGCGCCGCCACGGTCCTTCGACGAAGTAATGTTCGGGCTTGAAAAACGCCGCACTACCCAGCACTGCCACCAGCCTGCCAAGCGTTCCCTGTTCGATGATTTCACGCGCCTTCGCCATGATCGGACTGTGCGCGCGGTGGTGGCCAATCAGAATCCTCGCGCCCTTGCGATCGGCGAGCGCGACGATCGTTTCCGCTTCGACAACGGTCGGCGCAATCGGCTTTTCGAGCAATATCGGCAAATCCGCCTCGATGCATAGCAACGCGTGCGGAACATGAAGCTGATTCGGCGTCGCGATGATCACACCATCGGGGCGATCGCGCGACAACATCTCCTCGAGCGAGCGGTACAGCGGCACGCCCGCCTTGTCCGCAACCGACGCCGCCAACGGGGCCGGATCGACGAGGCAGGCGAGCGTGCACGTGGGGCTCGCTTGCGCGACCCCGATGTGGGCGCGGCCGATGGAACCGGCTCCCGCCACAGCGATACGCGTCGTTTGCATTACTTGCGAATCTTCGCAAGCTCGGACTGCAGCGCTGTCACTGTCTTAGCACTTGCGAGTGATGATTGCTTGTCGATCACAGGCTTTATCGTAGCGCGGAACTTCGCGACTTCGCCCGGGCTACAGCGATGCAGGGCGGATGAGCGAGCCTTGCACATTTCGAGTCGG
>DATLOI010000044.1:0-5918 GCA_035536295.1 Casimicrobiaceae bacterium | reverse complement strand
GAAAAACCTACGGATTCGGACGCGTGTCGCCGCGCGTCGAGCCGTCCCCCTATTCCCCGCTCCATATGCCAAGTCGCATTCCCGGGTCGCACGTGGAGGCAGAGCGTCATCCGCGCCGACGTCCCCGCAAACTCGCGAGTATCGTTGCTCTGGCTGTTCTGCTGGTGATCATTGCCACGCTCGCCGGCGTTTTCACGTGGGGCGGGCGCACCCCGCCGAGCGCCCCGGCGGCCCGGACCCATGCCGCGCCGGAAGCGCCGGTCGCGTTGACGGAGGAAGCGGCAAGGCTGCCGCGCTCGGCAATCGCCGTGTCGCGTGCGACGCCGCGCCAGCGTAGCTGACGCAGCTCGAACGTCATAGCGGCACGCAGGCAATCGCGCCGAGCGGACCGTAACCTTCCGGCGTCCAGCCGAAGCCGATCATTTGGGAGCGCACGCCAAGGTCGACCGTGTAGCGATGATTCGGCGCGCCGCCGATGCCGTTGTTGTAGAGCCGGTAAAGGGGAGTCGTTCCTGCCGGGCATGCTCCGTTGAACGCCGTGCCGGCGACGTAGAACGCGATCGCTTCGAACTGCCAATTGCGATTTGCCTGCACAGTCGCGCACTCGTCGGCGAACGGGGTGTAGAAGTGCGAGCTTTTCGGCGCGAAGCTCGTCGAGAAGAAACGGCAGACGCCCGACAGCGAGCCTTGATTGTTCGTCGAGTAAACCTTGAACGTGCGGCCGGTGCGAACCCATCCACCGAAGCGGCCCGCGTCCAGCAGCGCGATTTCCTCGCTGAACGTGGTCACGAAGTAATGCAAAAATCCGGTGTGGAAATATTCGACCGCGAGGGTGGTCGAAGGCGCGGGCGGCCCGGCGTCGAAAATCTGTCCGTTGACGACGTGCACGCGATTTTGCAGCGTCACGAAGTCGTCGAGACAATAGCCGGTCGATGTGGTGCAGCTCGGCGGTTCGTACTCGAACGCGCCGAGGTGAACGTAGTAGGTACCGTCCGGCGGAGGCGCATAGGGCACGGTGTGCGAGAGCGGCCCGAACGATGCGCCGGGTGCGAGCACGCCGAGGTCGGTCGAGCCCACGATGTAATAGACGTTGGTTGGCGTGGGTTCGCGTGTCAAGAACAGGGCCGCGCGGACCGTGCCCGACGTCCTCGTCGTGCTTTCGTTGACTATCCGGGTGATGTCCAGCCGGACCGGCCCTTGGGTCGTCAAAAACGCGTAGCCGACATCGTCGGAGATCGACAGAGCGCCGCCGATGTTGAAGGCTTTGCCTGGCGTAACGCGCTGGGCGTTGGCGTCGACGCTGGCACGATCCGCCGCAGCGCCTGGCGCGATTGCGAATTGAAACGCGCACGCCAATGCGCTCAACCAGACCAACGCCGACCGCCGCAACCGAGTTGTCGAAACCTGTTGCATGAAGCGCTCCGGGAACGAGCGCGCGAGAAAGCGCGCGACAGGCCGATCGTTCGCGAAGCTTGCAGCCGTGCCTATCGGACGCGAGGCGTGCTAAACGTAGGAACGGGCGCGACGCGCGTCGGTATACGCTTTGTCCCGCTCAAGAAGGTGTCGCCCTCTGGCGACGAAAGACGCACGTCGTGCGTTTTCGCTGGCTTTTCAGCCCGCGCGCATCGCTTCGTCGTTCAGGCACCTACCTTCGGCAGCAAGTTGCTTCGTCGCATCCGAGACGTCGGTCAGATAGGCCTTGGTCGCGCGAACGTCGTCCTTGGTTCCGAGGCGCCGCCGGGGGCCGGATGACCGGGAATCATCCGGTCCCATTCCATCGCGAGCCCTTGTCGAGCCTTCGAGCCAGTCGGGAAGGAAGCCATCGGGCATGTCGCGAAACATCACCGCCTGCACCGGAATCCAGTCGACGGTGAACATGATGCGATCCTTCGGCATGATCATCACGAGCCCCCCGGCATCGAAAGGGAAGGCGATTGCGACGCGGACGTTGACATCGTTGCGAGCCCGAGGGTTTAATCGGCTCGACCACCTGCGAAAAGCCACGCCATGGCCGCAAGAGCCACTGTGGGCCGCAGCCGGCACATCCACGAGAAGGAGGAGAAGCCATGAAGCTTGCAATCCGCGCCGCGCTCGCCGGCGCGGCGGTAATCGCATTTGCCGCCGCAGTTCCCGCTTTCGCGCAGCCGATCACGCTGCACGGCGCAGTCCAGTTCAACGACGATCACGCGTTCAACAAGGCGCTGGTGCGCTTCGAGGAGCTCGTGAAGAAGTATTACGGCAAGCCGATCAACTTCGTCCTGCATAAGAACAGCGAGCTCGGACTCGAGAAGCAGTATTTCGAATACATGGCGCAAGGCAAAGCGGTCGATTACGCGATCGTCTCGCCGGCGCACATGAGCACGTTCTCCAAGGCCGCGCCGTTCATCGATGCGCCGTTTCTGTTCCGCGACCTCGATCATTGGAACAAGGTGCTCGACGCTGACCTTCTAAAGCCCGTCGCCGACGAGATCGCGCAAAAAGCCGACGTGATGCTGATTGGCTACGCGGGTGGTGGCACGCGTAACATTTTCGCGAACAAGCCGGTGTCGAACATGGCGGAAATGAAGGGCCTCAAGGTACGCGTGCAGGGCGCGCCGATCTGGAGCAAGACGTTCGCCGCGGCTGGCATGGCGCCGACGGTAATCGCGTACAACGAGGTCTACAACGCGATCCAGAACGGCGTGATCCAGGCGGGTGAGAACGAAGCGGCGGGTGTCGAGACGATGAAGTTCTTCGAAGTCGCGCCGCAGCTTGCGATGACGCAGCACGCGATCACGATCCGGCCGATCTGCTTCTCGGGCAAGACGTTCAAGAAGCTGCCGGCCGACTTGCAGGCTGCAATCCTTAGAGCCGGCAAGGAAGCGGGCGCCTATGGTCGCCAGGTCGAATCGAGCGAGGACGAGCAGAAGCTCGTCGCGCTCGAGAAGGCCGGCAAGCTGAAGCGCGTGCCTTTTGCGGATCGTGCGGCGATGAAAAAGGCCGTCGATCCGATCATGGCCGCGTACGCGAAGGAAATCGACGCCGACGCGATCTACCAGAAGATCAACGCGATCAAGTGACATGTCGTAGGCCGGCCGCGGGCTTGAAGCGGCCGCGCCAAGCGTTTGCAAAGCCTCGCACGCGCGAGGCTTTGCTATTGAACCGACTTTGATGAACTCCCCAGATGCAGTGCCGAGCGCTTGGCGCCGCTTGAGCGACGCCTACGCGGCGCTGCTCGCGTGGCTGTTGGTTGGCTCGATTGCGGTGCTCGTGGTTCCGGTGAGCCTGCAGATCTTCTCTCGGTATACCGAGCTGATTCCGAGCTACATCTGGACCGAGGAGCTTGCGCGCTTCATGTTCATCTGGTCGATCATGCTGGGCGCGATGCTCGGCATCAAGGAAGGCACGCATTTCGTCGTCGATGTATGGCCGCGACTGTCACCGCGCGCAGGGGCGATGCTCGACCTCGTCGGCAATCTTTGCGTGCTGACGTTTGCGATGGTGTTCGTCTGGTTCGGCATCGAGTTCACGCAGTTTGCGTGGGGTCGCCTCTCCGAGCTTGCCGAGCTCCCGCTGTGGCTGATTCATGTTGCCTGGCCGCTCTCGGGATTCACCTGGCTTTTGTTCGGCGGTGAGCGGTTCCTGCGCGATTTACGCATCGCCTTCTCCGGCGCGGTGCCGGCGTGACCGGCGCGGTTCTCACGCCCGCGCTGGCGAGTCTCATTCTGTTCGGGCTGTTCTTCGGCCTTTTGGCGCTTCGCGTTCCGGTTGCGTTCGCGCTCGGGCTCGCGTGCCTGCCGATTCTGATTCTCGAAGACCGCCTCTCCCCGATGACGTTGATGCAGGAAACGTTCAACGCGTACAACTCGTTCATCCTGCTCGCCGTGCCGTTCTTCCTGTTGACGGCCAATCTGATGAACGTCGGCGGCATCACGAACCGGCTGGTGCGTCTGTCGCGCGATCTGGTCGGCCATTTTCCCGGCGGACTGGCGCAAATCAATGTCGTGCTGTCGATTTTTTTTGCCGGCATCTCGGGCTCGTCGACAGCGGACGCGGCGTCGCAGTCGAAGCTTTTCATCGAAGCGCAACGCAAGGAAGGCTACGACGACAGCTTTTCGGTGGCGATCACCGCCGTGTCGGCTGTCCTTGCGGTGATCATTCCGCCGTCGATTCTGATGATCGTGTGGGGCGGCCTGCTCACCGTGTCGATCGGCGGATTGTTTCTCGCGGGCATCATTCCGGGGCTTCTGATCGGGCTCGTACAAATGGCGACCGTGCACGTGTATGCGGTCAAGCGCGGCTATCCGACCTATCCACGCTCGACGTTTCGCGAGCTGCTCGCAGCGCTTTTCGTGGCGATCCCCGCGCTGATGACACCTGTGATCATCGTCGGCGGCAAGATCTTCGGCTGGTTCACGGCCACCGAGTCGGCGTGTATCGCGGTGCTTTACGCCGCGGTCCTGTCGCTTTTCGTCTATCGGGAAATGAACCTCAAGGGCCTGCACTCCGCGCTGCTCGACACCGGCAAGCTCGCCGGCATCGCGCTGTTCTGCGTGGGCACCGCGTCGGCGTTCGGCTGGTTGCTCGCCTACTATCAGATTCCGAAAGTGCTGCTGGCCGGTGTGGCGGCGTGGAACATGGGCCCGATCGCAACCGGGTTTTTCATCGCCGGCGTTTTCCTGGTCGTCGGCTGTTTTCTGGACGCGATTCCCGCGATCATCATCGTCGGCACGATTCTGGAGCCGCTTGCGAAAGCCGCGCAACTCGATCCGATCCACTTTGCGATGATCGGCATCGTGTCGCTCGCGTTCGGACTGGTGACGCCGCCCTACGGTCTGTGCCTGATGATCGCCTGCTCGATTGCGGGAGTGCGCATGATCGACACGCTGAAGGACGTAGCGATCATGCTGATGCCGATGCTCGGCGTTCTCGTGCTGGTGATCGTCTGGCCGCAACTCGTGTTGTTCCTGCCTAGCCTCATCTCGCCGGAGTTCTTGAAATGACTACCGCGCATTTGGTTGGCGCTGCGTTGTGCGTCATCGCTTCGATCATCGCAACGCCCGCATTCTCGCAAGCCACGTATCCCACGAAGCCGATTCGATTGATCGTGCCGAGCCCGCCGGGTGATGGCTCCGACTTAATGGCGCGCGCGATCGGGGATCGGCTCTCGCAGGCGTGGGGGCAGCCCGTCGTGGTCGACAATCGACAGGGCGCGGGGGGACGCGTCGGTACCGAGGCGGCCGTGAAATCGGCGCCCGATGGATACACGCTCATCATGGGAAATGCCGGCTCGCACGGCATCAACGCAGCGCTGTATCGCGATCTCCCCTACGATCTCGAGCGCGATTTCGCGCCGATCACGCAAGTGATGCGTGCGCCCAACGTGCTCGTCATCAATGCGGCGCTGCCCGCGCAGAATGTGCGCGAGCTGATTGCAATGTTCAAGGCGAATCCCGGCAAGTACAGCTACGGCTCCGGCGGCAACGGCAGCTCGGCGCATTTTTCGGCCGAGTTGTTCAAGTCGATGGCCGGTGTCGACGTCGCGCACATTCCCTACAAAGGCGCGACGCCGGCGCTCACCGATGTGATCGGTGGTCAGGTCGCGCTGTTCATGGGCAATCTGCCCCCTGCGATCGGCCACATCAAAGCCGGACGCGTGCGCGCACTCGCCGTGACGACGGCGCAGAGGAGCGCGCTCGTTCCCGAGATTCCGACGCTCGCCGAATCCGGCTTGCCAGGATTCGAGACCGTCGCTTGGTTCGGATTGTTCGCGCCGGCCGGAACGCCGCGCGATATTCTTCTGAAGATCCAGGCGGAAGTCGCCAAGATCGTCGAGTTGCCGGACATCAAGGAGCGTATCGGGACACTCGGCGGCGAGCCGGTGGGCAACACCCCCGAAGCATTCGCGGCCATCGTCAAAAGCGATATCGCGAAATGGA
>DATLOI010000043.1:0-15314 GCA_035536295.1 Casimicrobiaceae bacterium | reverse complement strand
AGCCGTTCACGCTGATCTGACGTACGAGCATCACTGGCAAGCGGGTCAGATGATCGTATGGGACAACCGCTGTGTCATGCATCGTGCGACCGAATACGATCCGGCGAGAGAGCCTCGCGTCGTGCGGCGTTGCACGGTGCTAGGCGAAGCGCCGCCTTGACACGTCGTGTTCAGCAGTTTCCGCCGAAAATCGTGTGGCTCTGCCACCGATTTTCGGGTAACTCTCCCGGCCGAAAGTAGGGGTGTACTTTCGGCCGAACTCAGTCAATCCATTTCGGCACGCGTCCCCGGCGCAGGTGTAAAGCCCAGATCGCCGCGCGCAAGCGCCTTTTCCCGACCGCCGTACGCATCGACCTGCTCGCGCTGACGCATTTTCGCGCGGCGATCGACGGCCTCCGGATCCAGCATCGCGCGCAACTTCGCTTCGCATGCGGCAAGCGTCGCACGATGCGCAGCATCGGTTGCAAGATCGACGAGCTCTTCGGGATCGCGCTCGAGATCGAAGAGCTGCGGCGGCGCGCCGACGTAGTAACAATATTTGTAGCACCCGTCGCGCAACATGAATCCGCCGGTTTTCGATCCGATCGCGTGATATTCGCAAAGCACAACTCGTTTCGGCGTTACGCCTTGCGCAATGTCGAACAGCGAATCACCCGACAGCGGACCGAGCGGCTTCGCAGCTGCCGTTTCGAGAATCGCCGGCGCGCAATCGACATGCGACACCGGCGTGTCGACAACGCGACCCTCCGGAATTCCCGGGCCCGCCGCGATCAACGGAACCCCCGCAGATTCCTCGTATAACGTCGACTTGCCCCACAACCCACGTGCACCCGTGTTGTCGCCGTGGTCGCTCGTGTAGATGATTCGCGTGTTGTCCGTCAGACCTGCGTCACTTAGCGCGCGCAGCACCTTGCCGACGTTCTCGTCCATCGAGGATACGAGCCCCGCGTATCCGGCGAGCGCTCGGCGAACATCGTCTTCGCTCGCAAAGTGCGTGTCGTAATCGACGACCCGCGCGTATTCGTCGACGAACGGATGACGTGGGCGCTCGTGCGCTCTGTATTGCTTCGGCAGCGGCAAGTTCATTCGTGCGTAGCGGTAATACCATTCTGGTGGCGCAGTCAGTGGGAAATGCGGCGCGACGAACGAGACGAACAGCACCCACGGCTTGCCCCCATCGCGAGTCGCTTCTTCATGCAGCCAGATTTGCGCGCGCGCTGCGATGTCGCGATCGTAGACCGTGTAAGTCGACTCTCCCGGGCCGGCGTATTTCGCCATCTTGTCGCCGCCTTT
Source organism: Casimicrobiaceae bacterium (assembly GCA_035536295.1). Classification (GTDB taxonomy): domain Bacteria; phylum Pseudomonadota; class Gammaproteobacteria; order Burkholderiales; family Casimicrobiaceae; genus VBCG01. Next base: position 14,021 of record DATLOI010000043.1, on the reverse strand, counting down.
ACGCACCGGAATGTCGTCGCGCACCATGCCCTTGACATCACCGAGCCCTTCGACAACGTGCATCGGAACGATCTCTTGGGTGAATCCGTGATCGTCGCCGGCTCGTCCGCGAAAGTGCAGCTTGCCGATCGACACGACGCGATGGCCCGCCGCGCGCAGCGCGTGGTGCCAACTCGGCACAGATCCATCGTAAGCATCGCCGTTGTCCCAAAAACCGATCTCGTGCACGTAACGTCCCACCGCGAACGCGGCGCGCGCGGGAACGCAGATCGGGCAGGTCGTGTACGCCGAAGTGAAGCGCGTTCCGCGCGCCGCAAGCGCGTCGAGATTCGGGGTCAGCACGTACGGATGTCCGCCGACGCTCAGATACTTCGGGTTGTGCTCGTCGGACATGATGACGAGCACGTTATGCGCGTTGCCGCGCGTCGTCACGCCATCCCCACTTGCGGAAGCGGCGTCGACCGGGCGTCGTCAGGCCGGCTCCTGACCATGTCGGTCAGCTCGCGGCGGACATTGGCGAAAGACGCGTCCTCGAAGCGGTTGTTCATCTCCATCGGATCGTCGTCGAGGTCGTAGAGTTCGCCGTCACCCGAATTCTCTTCGAGCGTCAGCTTGTGCCGGCGTGTGCGAACCGTGCGCAGTGCAAGGTCGACACCGCATCGCGAGGCGCGGAGCTGCCATTCGCTGAACGCAAAGTCGCGGCTCGTCGATTCCTGCTCGATCAAGGGCCGCAAGCTTTCACTGTGCGCGTCGTCGGGCATCGAGCACCCCGCGTAATCGCAGAACGTCGCGGGCAGGTCGAGTATCGAAACCGGGTCGTCGACGATCTTGCTTGCCGGCACCCCCGGACCTTCGACGATCAAGCCGACGCGCAACAGGCCTTCGTAGGCCATCGGACCCTTGAGGATCAACCCGTGATCACCGAGCCAGTCGCCGTGATCGGTGGAGTACACGACGATCGTGTTCTTCGCCAAGCCGAGATCATCGAGTGCCAACCGGATGCGGCCGACTTGGTGGTCGATCAGCGAAATCATGCCGTAGTAGTTCGCGATCAAATGGCGAAGCTGGCGGTCGCTTTGAACGGGCGTGCGCGACGCCTCCTCGCGAAACTTGCGCAGCGTCTCGTTGGCCATTTGCGGCTTGCCCTCGAGCGATGCGCGATGCCACCAGGGTCGCCGGTCGAGATCGAGCGTGCGGTGTTCCGGCAGATCGACATCATCGGGATGATGCAAATAGCACCAGGGCTCGGGCGCGTCGAACGGGTGATGCGGATCGGGAAACGATGCCCACAGGCAGAACGGCCGCTCACTGTGGTTGCGCAAGTATTCGATCGTGCGATCGCCGATCCATGTCGAGTTGTGAAACGCGACCGGCAGCCCCGAGTTCCATGTCTGCGCCGCGTCGGTCAACGGTGGCAGCGCCTTTAGATAGAGGGCGGTCAACGCTTCGCCGCCGTGCTCGAAATACCAGCGCTCGTAGTGCTGTCCACGCGGGGGCGCCATCGGAGGAAACGCGTTGTGTCCCTCGAGCATCAGCTCGACGTGGTCGATGCCGACGTAGGGCCCGTCCCACGCCGGACCGTAGTCGGCCGAGCTCGCGCGACACTCGGGCGTGCCGGTCGGCGTGAACGTGTGCGATGTATTGAAGTGCGCCTTGCCGATCAGTGCCGTGTCGTAACCGTGGCGCGAAAGGACCGCCGCATAGCTTCGATCGGAAAAAGCGGCGGGAAGATCGATTCCGTTGTCGTCGACGCCGTGCGTGCGCGGCAGAAGACCTGTCAAGATTGAGCAGCGCGAAGGCTGGCAGACGAGATTGGGCGTGATGCAGGCAGAGAAGCGCGTGCCGGCGCGCGCCATAGCGTCGAGATGCGGCGTCTTGACGCGGCGCCCCTCGAAGCCGTAGCAATCGGCGCGCTGCTGATCCGACGTAATGAAGAGAATGTTCGGGCGTTCCACCTTCGACTCGCTTCCTATTCCGGCTTGACGCCCGCCGCGCTGACAACCGCAGGCCAGCGCTTGATCTCGGCGCGAATCATCTGGCGGAAGTCTTCGGGCGACGCGCTGGCCTTCACCTCCTGACCAAGCGCTGCGATCTTCTCGACGACGCCCGGCTGGCGAAGCACGTCAACCATCGCCGCGTGCACGCGCGCTACGATCGCCGGCGACGTTCCGGCAGGTGCGACGATACCCGTCCATTGCAGCGTCGCGAATCCGGGCAAGCCCGACTCGGCAACCGTCGGAATCTCCGGCAACAGCAAAGAACGTTGCTCGCCGGTCACCGCGAGGATCTTGAGCTTGCCGACTTTGTAGTGCGGCATCACCGGCGCCATACCGAGAACGCCGAGCTTGACCTGGCCACCGACGACATCGCCGATCGCCTGACCACCGCCTTTGTAGGGAATGTGCGCGATGTCGATGCCGGTTTCCTGCTTGATCGTTTCGCCGGCGAGATGTTGCGGGCTGCCGGCGCCCGGCGTCGCATACGAGAGTTGGCCGGGATTCGCCTTCGCGTAGCGCACGAGCTCCTGCAGATTCGACACCGGCAACGACGGATGTGCCACGACCACATGCGAACCGCGCGCGAGCAGCGTGATCGGCACGAAGCTCGTGTCAGGATCGTGTGAAAGTTGTTTCACCGTCGACGGAAATATTGTGTTCGTGTCGACATACATGAGCAGCGTATAGCCGTCGGGCGCGGCGCGCGCGGCGACTTCGGTCCCGAGGAGACCCGAGGCGCCGGGACGGTTTTCGACGATGATCGGCTGCCCCAGCGCGTCCTGCAGCGGCTGCGCGACGATGCGCGTGATCACGTCGGTCACGCCACCCGGTGCATGCGGCACGAGGATGCGGATCGGCTTGGTCGGCCAGGATTGTGCGTGCGACGGTGCTGAGAAATTGAGCGCTGCGGCTGCGATGAGGCAACCCGACGCGAAAGCCATCACTGCCTGTTGCCTCATTGCTTTTCCTCCGTGATGAACATGATCGATCAATCGACGCGCAGGCGAGCAAGCGCGTTCCAGTCGAACGTAATGCCGTGCCCCGGCCGATCCGGTGCGACCGCATTTCCGTCGTCGATGACGAGCGGCACCTCGAGATAGCGGTCGAGCCCAAAGCCATGCGCTTCGAGGTACGAGCGGTTCGGCGCGGCGGCCAAAAGATGCACGGTGATGTCGTGCGCGCCGTGCGAAGTCACGGGCAAATTGAAGCTCTCGCAGAGGTGTGCGACTTTCATGAACACCGTCACGCCTCCGCAATTGGTGACATCGGGCTCGGGGTACGACACGGCCTCGGCGCGAACGAACGCCGCGAACTCGTGCAACGTGTGCAGGTTCTCGCCGGTGGCGATCGGAATGCCGCCCTCGCGCAGGATGCGCGCGTGTCCAGCGACATCATCCGGCAACGTGGGCTCCTCGAGCCAGGTCAGCTGAAAGCGACCAAGCGCACGCGCGGTCTGGATCGCCTGGTCCACGTTCCAGCGCATGTTCGCATCGGCCATCAATGGAAAATCGTCTCCCAGATGTTCGCGCATCGCTTGCACGCGGGTCACGTCCTCGGACATTCGGCTGCGACCCACCTTCATCTTGATTGCGCGAAATCCGCGCGCGAGGTTATCGTCGGTTTGCGCGAGCAACGCATCCACCGGCAGCCCAAGGTCGATGCCGCCTGCATAGCACGGCACGCGCGCGTCGAAACCGCCCAACAGGCGGTAGAGGGGCAGCTTCGCACGACGCGCCTTCAAATCCCATAGCGCGATGTCGATCGCTGAAACCGCCGATGAAGCCTGGCCGCCGCGCCCACCGTAGTGCAGCGTCCACCACATGCGTTGCCAAAGGTGCTCGATATCGTCCGCCGGTTGACCGATCACGTGCGGTGCAAGCTCGCGTGCGATGAGGTCGCGAATCGCGCCGCCTCCCGCGCCGACGGTGTAGGTGTATCCGACGCCGGTCGCTCCGTCGCTGTCGGCGATGCGAACGGTGACGAGCTCGAACGCGCGCATCTCGCCATGCGTGCTGTCGGTGAGCGCCACTGGCAGCGGTACACGCGCAAGCTCGGTCGTGAGATGAGCAACCGTTGCCATTGAAGTCGAATGCGGAATTGACGCGAAGCGCTCAGTCTAAAGAGTCGCGGGCGGGGTGGCCATGAAGCCTTGATCAGGTCGCGCGCATGGGCCGGTGCGCGAGCATGGTCGAGGAGTCGAGGCCCTTGCGCTGCAAGCGCGAAGGGGTCTTCGGCGGAAGGGGCCGCGTTCCGTAGAATGTCGGTGTCCTCCGCAGTTCCGCCCGTCCAGCAATGCTCCTCTACGCTGTCACGATCTTCGTCAGTGCCTTCCTGCTGTTTCTTGTGCAGCCGGTAATGGCCAAGCAGATCCTGCCGTGGTTTGGCGGATCGGCAACGGTTTGGACGACGTGTCTCGTGTTTTTCCAGACTGCGCTTCTGGCCGGTTACACGTATGCTGATTTCACGGTGCGGCGACTGACACCCAGGCGCGCGCTGCAATTGCACGTGCTGCTGCTTGCATTGTCGCTGATCTCGCTGCCGATTCTGCCGGCCGATCACTGGAAGCCGCTCGGTGACGAGAATCCGTCATGGCTGATTTTGGGAATGTTGGCCGCAACGATCGGGCTTCCTTATTTCCTGCTGTCGACGACAAGCCCGCTTTTGCAAGCGTGGTTCGCGCGTCGCTTTCCAACCGCGAGTCCGTATCGCTTGTTCGCGCTGTCGAATCTGGCATCGATGCTTGCGCTCCTCGGCTATCCGTTCCTGCTCGAGCCGTGGGCGGCGACGCGCGCGCAAGCGATTGGCTGGTCGATCGGTTATCTCGCCTTCGTCGGGCTTTGCGTGGCGGCGGGGTGGCGCAGCCTCGTGCGCGCCGCGGCCGTTGCGGTGCCCGAGGGCTGGCGCAGCACGTCGCAAGAGTCCACTCCGATCGTCGCTACGGATAGCGAGCCTCCGCCGGTCGTGCGCCAGGTCCTGTGGTGCGTGCTGGCGGCGACCGCATCCGTTTTGCTGCTCGCCGTTTCGAATCACATCACGCAAAACATCGCATCGGTTCCGCTGCTTTGGATCGTTCCACTGGCACTTTACTTATTGACGTTCATCCTCACCTTCGACGGCAGCGGCTGGTATCGACGCGACATCGTGCTCGCGACGACGGCAGCGGCGCTCGGCGTGATGGCGTGGACACTGGCCGATCCATCGCTCACCCACGAGCTCGAGATCCAGGTCGGCGTGTTCTGCATCGGGCTCTTTCTCGCCTGCATGTTCTGTCACGGCGAGCTCGTGCGCTTGAAGCCCGCACCGCGCTACCTCACGCGTTTTTATCTGATGATTTCGCTCGGCGGTGCGAGCGGCGCGGTGCTGGTCGGCATTCTCGCGCCGCTGACGCTGCCGGCGTATTTCGAGCTCGGTGGCGGGCTCGTGCTGTGCGCGCTCTTGCTCTTGTGGCAAGTTCGTCGCGACTATCCAGTGTTCGGCGTGCTGGGACTTGCCTCGCTGGCAGCGACGTTTGGCTGCGCGATCTGGGGCATCAGCAATTTCTATGAGAACGCCATCAGCGCGTCGCGCAACTTCTACGGCGTGCTGCGCGTGCAGGAAATCGGCAACAACACTGCGTGGCACCGGCGCAGCCTCGTGCACGGAACGATTCTGCACGGCAATCAATACGCCGACCGAGCGCTCGCCACGCGGCCTACGACGTACTACACGAACACATCGGGAATCGGACGTCTGCTTGATGCCCTGCATCCCCGCAGCGGTCCGCTACGCGTGGGTGTCATCGGATTGGGGACGGGTTCACTGGCGGTGTACGGAACGGAAGGGGACACCTACAAGTTCTACGAGATCAATCCCGATGTCATCACGGTGGCCAAGCGCGACTTCACCTATCTCAACGACAGCGGCGCGAAAATCGAGACGGCATTGGGAGATGCAAGACTCGTACTCGAGCGCGAGCCCCCGCAGCAATTCGACGTTCTTGCGATCGATGCGTTCTCGTCGGACGCGATTCCCGTGCATCTCATCACCAACGAGGCCGTCGGCATCTTTCGCAAGCACATGAAGCCCGACGGCGTCATCGCCTATCACGTGACGAACCGGTTTCTGAATCTCGTGCCTGTGGTCGACGCGATTGCGCGTGCGCACGGTATGCAGGCGTTGTGGATCTCGGACGAAGGCGAAGGTTCGGTCTCGAGTCGCAGCGACTGGGTCCTCATCTCGGCGAACAAGGCGCTGCTCGAAAATCCGCGTCTCGTCGAGTCGTCCCGTCCGATCGAGCAGCATCCCGAGTGGCGTCTTTGGACCGACGACTACAACAATCTCGTGCAGGTGTTGAAGTAGGCACCGGGTGAACGCGTCGTTGCCATTGCAAGATCCTGCGCCGTATCGCGCATTGACGCATCCGCCCGGCGTGCGTCATATCGAAGTGATCGATCAGCGCGCGCTGCCGCATGCTCTGGTCCGCGTGAAGATCGCCGATCCCGACGCCGCTGCGCTGGCGATTCGCCGCATGTGGGTGCGCGGCGCGCCGCTGATTGGCGCCGTCGGTGCGTATGGACTGGCGATGGCGCTCGATCGCGATGCATCGGATGAGGGCCTTTCGCGCGCGCATCGCGCACTCGACGCGACAAGACCGACGGCGGTGAATCTTCGTTGGGCACTGGATCGAGTGAAAGCACGAGTCGCCGCGCTGCCTGACAACGAGCGCGCGGATGCCGCGTGGAACGAGGCCGATGCGATCGCGGCGGAGGATTGCGCCATCAATCGAGCGATCGGGGAGCATGGTGTGGCGTTGCTGCGCCAAATTGCACAGCGCAAACCCGGGCCGATACGCGTGATGACTCACTGCAACGCCGGCGCGCTGGCAACGTGCGCATGGGGCACCGCGACAGCGCCACTTTTTCTTGCGCATTCGGAAGGCTTACCGATGCATGTCTGGGTATCGGAAACGCGTCCTCGCATGCAAGGGGCGAACTTGACTGCGTGGGAGCTTGCGCAACGTGGCGTTCCCTACACGCTTTGCGCGGACAGCGCGAGCGCTGCATTGATGAGCCGGGGCGATGTCGACATCATCTTCGTCGGCGCCGATCGCGTTGCGCGCAATGGCGACGTGTGCAACAAAGTCGGCACCTACGACAAGGCGCTCGCGGCGCGCGACAACAACGTTCCGTTCTACGTTGCGCTCCCCTCGCCCACCATCGACTGGCAGATCGACTCGGGTGATGCGATCCCGATCGAATCGCGCGAAGCCGATGAAGTGCTGAAGATCGCGGGTCGAGACGAGTTCGGGCAAACGCAGGTCGTGAACATTGCGCCGCACGGAGCGCGGGCGGTGAATTTTGCGTTCGACGTCACGCCGGCCAGGCTGGTGACAGGATTACTCACCGAGCGCGGTATCGCATCGCCATCGACCGAAGGACTCGCCGGAATGTTTCCCGAGCGCGCAACATCGACCGACCGATGAGCGTCGACGCGCAAGCGTTACGCCGCGCGATCGTGCAAACCGCGCGCGCGATGAACGCGGCCGGCATCAATCGCGGCAAATCGGGCAACGTGAGCGCGCGCTATCGAGACGATAGTTTCGACGGATTTCTGATCACGCCGTCCGGTCTTGCGTACGATCGAACGGAGCCTGCAGACATCGTGGCAGTAAGCCGGGACGGCACGCCGAGCGGACGCCTGCGTCCCTCCTCGGAATGGCGATTCCATCGCGACATCTATGCCGATCGAGACGATGTCAACGCAATCGTTCACACGCACTCGCCGTTCGCGACGACGCTCGCTTGCGTGGATCGTGGCATTCCGGCGTTTCACTACATGATCGCCGTGGCCGGCGGCGACGACATTCGCTGCGCGCCGTATGCGACGTTCGGCACGCAGGAGCTATCGGATCATGCAGTCTCTGCGCTGGTCGATCGCAAGGCGTGTTTGCTATCGCATCACGGGATGATCGCAACCGGCCGCGATCTCGAGGCAGCACTTGCGCTTGCCGTGGAGGTCGAAACGCTCGCCGAGATGTATTGGCGAGCGTTACAGATTGGCGAGCCGGATGTGCTGCCCGCAGCCGAAATGGCCGAAGTGCTTCAACGGTTCAAGAATTACGGGCAAGCGGGCCGAAGCTAAACGCCTCGCGCCTACCTTCTTGATCCCTGTTCGCTGACCTGTGATACCTGAAATGGGGGAGCTGATCGGGATCGAACCGACGACCCCCTGCTTGCAAAGCAGGTGCTCTCCCAAGCTGAGCTACAGCCCCGTGTCTTGTCACAGTATTATAGATCGTGCCTCAGCGATTCGAAAGGTCTGAATCCCTGTCGCGTCTGGTCGCAATCATTGCAGTCAAACCCAACAACAGCTGCACGCCGACCACCATTGCATGACTCACAGTTGCGATCGAAAGCGACTGCGCGAAGCTTATGCGCCACGGCGAAAGCGCAAGTACGCCCAACGCGTGGTATACGCCGAGCGAGGCGGGCAAGGATGGAACGGCAGAACCGAGATTGGTTACTGCAGTCAAAGACAACCCCGCCGGCACCGCTTCCGAAATCTCGAATGCGCTCAAGCATAGGATCATGGCCGTCGCATAGCTTCCCCAGCCCAGCGCGGTCATCATGATGATTGAAACAAGTTGAGTGGCAGATTCGCGGTCTCGCGGATACATTGATCGCGCCGCTTCACCAAAATTGCTAATCTGCTCGGCAGCTGCCGACGCGAGGCGCGAGTGACCGAATCGACCTGACTGACGCAGGTATCGAGAAACCGCGGCTGCGTTGGCGGTAACGAGAACCAGCGCCACCGTTGCCGCCACGACAAGCAAGCCGGCCGTTTGCACGATCCCATAAATGGCTCTTGATACATCGGCCGTCAGCGTCACGACAAACGCGAGGGCAAGGACAGCAGTTACATCAAGGAGCCGCTCGATCAAAATGCTGGTCACCGCGCGCGCAGCGCCATGACCATAGGCGTTTCGAACGAGTACTACGCGCAGAGCGTCGCCCGCGCGCATGGGAAGCACGAGATTCACAAAATAACCCGACATCAGGAAACGAAATACTCTCAACACGGAAAGTCGCGGCTGCAGCGCCAGCAACAACCGCCAGCGGAGTGTGAACAAGAAGCAGGTAACCACGAGCAAGCCCGCACCAACGGCGATCGGCAATAAGTCCGCCTCTCTAAACGAAGCTACAAACGCACTCCAGTCGACGTTGGCCGCCAGGACCGCCAGGCAACCTGCGGAGATCAGGAGCCCCAGAAGTCGAATGCTTCTACGCGCCGCGTACATTGCTACGCTGCGCGCGTATACCCGCGATGGGTACTGACGATTTTCAGTTTCGCCGCACCAATGCCATGCGCGCAACGCAACCTCAACGTTCGGTGTCGAACTTTTTCCATTGCGCGATGAAGGTGGGAAAGCACCTTTTCCATGGCAGCCGATTGTATGCGGACTCGCAAGCAAACAACGGTGGCGCCAGGACTCGCTTGAGCGATACAGGTATGCGGAACAGCAAGCTGTTGTAGATCAGAAAGTACGCCGGTCCGCCGGAATACGTGCACCGTATCGGCGTGAAAGACCCAGCGGCCAGATGAGCAATCGCGTCATGTCGTAGCGCCTGCTCACTCTCAGCGTCGAAATAGCGGTCGCGCCGATACCACAACTTCCTGAGGGCCTCGAGCACGAACTCGCTGCTGGGTTCATACATCAGCAGCAGACCGCCCGGACGCAGCAGCGCGCTGATCGTCCGGAAAGTGCCGGCCAGATCGCTGACGCAATGGTGAAGGCCTCCGACAATCATCGCGACGTCGAATTCCGAGCCGTGCCCTTCTGCGCCGCGCGTCAAATCGATCCGTTGCGCTTCGGCTTTGACCACCCGGCGATAGCTATCGCACGCTTGTTGGGAAATATCGAATCCTGTGACCGTCGCAGCAGGGAACCGCTCGAGCAACGCAACCGAGTTGTAACCGCTGCCGCAGGCGAGATCCGCGACGGACTTGCCATTCAAATCGAGCCCCGCAAACAATTCGCGATACACGAATCGATGCCGAAACGCCATCGACGTCGAGTCGTAATAGTGCGCGGCATAATCGTCATGGATCTGATCGTAGTGGGCCTGTTGTCTTGTGCTGGTCTGATTCATGGCTGCAAACATTCGGCGGGATCGATCACGCCTTGCTCAGAGTCACGCATTCGGCTTGGTCCCTATCACCACCCAGCTATATCCTTTGCGGTGGTGGACCGCGACCTCGAAGGGCGACGATCTCAACAGCTGTTCGGCTTCACTGCGCGTGTAGTATTTCGCGTAATGAGGATTGAGCTGATCGTAAATCACAAGTCGCCTCTTGTCGGGCTCGAGCTTGCCAAGGATCTCGGTCATATAGCGGCTCAACGGCAAAGGCGCGCTCGGCCACTGCTTGCAACATGCCACATATAACGCAAGCGGGATATCCAGCAGGCGCGTGATGACCGCCTTGCCCGTCGCAGGCAAGTGCTTGGAAAGCGCGCGAATCGGCAGCACAAGCGAGAGGTACAGGCCGTTCCCTTCCTTGCCGTAAAGCCACACGACGAACTGCCCACCGGGCTTCAACGCCTCGAAAACGGCGGCGACGACGGGGCGCGGATCGACAATGTGATGCAACACCCCGACGCTGATTGCGTAATCCAGCGAAGCGTCGGCTGGAATTTTGTCGCCGGTAATGTTCAGGACACTTACCCGATCAGGCCCGAATCGACGCGTTTTCTCGCGAACCACTTCTGCGGCGGCAGATGGTTCGACCGCGATGACCTGGCTCGCTCCAAGCTCGAGTAAAGCGACCACAAAGCGGCCCGTTCCGGCGCCGACGTCGGCGACGCGCGCTCCCCTGAAAGCGGTCGCTTGAAATGGCTCTATGAAGTCGGCGAGGAGCGCCACCGAACCAAAGAAGCCCTCTGCGTCGCTGTATTTGGTCCACTGCTCGCCGAAATCGCGAATGGTTTTTTCATCGGTCTTCATAATGTTGAAGCGCGCAGCTTGCAGTTGCAGGACATCGAACTCCGCCATTCGACGATCGACCGATGCACGCGTACGCGAACGCCACGACGCCTGAGCTAAAATGTCACCAAGCCAAGCATCTTAGACGTGAAGGCGTTTCGGCTCAGCGCTGTCATGATCCTCACGCGGTGCAAGCATGCCTTCGACCCATACTAAGCTCGCCGAATCGACATCACCATCTCGACATCCGTCTTACGTTCAGCTTGTAAGCGTAGTAGCGCCGTTCTACAACGAAGAACAGTCGCTGCGCACGCTGGTGGATCGTCTGGCAGCCGTAAGCCGTGATTTGGCGCCGCGATATCGCTTCGATTTCGTGTTTGTCGATGATGGAAGTCGGGATCAGAGTCTTGCCATTGCCCGGAACATCATGGAGCACGAGCCGCGGATGCGCGTCATCGAGCTAAGGCGCAATTATGGACAAACGGCAGCGCTTCAAGCCGGGCTCGACGCCGCAGATGGCGACATCATCATTTCGATGGACGCGGACTTGCAGCACTTTCCCGAGGATATACCGCGTCTCTTGGAAAAAATCGAAGAAGGCAACGACGTCGTCTGTGGCTGGCGGCATCAAAGGCAGGAAGGGATCGTTCGACGCTGGCCGTCCAAAATTGCGAACTTTCTTATACGCCGGGCCTCGGGACTCACGGTCAATGACATCGGCACAACGTTTCGGGCTTATCGACGCGAAGTGATCCGCGACGTGCTCCTGCTCGGTGAGAATCATCGCTTCGTCCCCGTTTTCGCAAAGGTTGCCGGCGCACGAATCGACGAGGTTCCGATTCAAAACATCGAGCGTCCGCACGGCGCATCCAACTATGGCTTGTCGCGGACGCTGAACGTATTCATCGATCTGTTTTTCCTTTATTTCTTCGTTCGCTACTTCGATCGTCCAATGCGGATTTTCGGCCGAGTCGCACTCGTGACGTTCGCCATCGCGGCGGCGATCACGCTTGGCCTGCTGATCATCTTCATTGATGGAGGTGAGGCGGTCGTTCGCGAGCGGAGCGGCTGGTTCATCTCGGGGCTGATCCTCTATTTAGCGGCACTGCAGTTCCTCATTGCGGGACTGATGGGCGAAGTGCTCGCGCGGCTCTATTACTCGACGCAGAAGCAGGGTACCTACCGCGTGCGCAGGATTTGGGGTGCGGCCGATGTATAGCGCGGCAATCCTCTAGGCGTGTGCGGCATACTCGGTCAGTTTAGTCGCGAAGGGCGTCTACTCGACCTCGAGGCGTTGTGCGCAGCCACGAACTCGCTTGCACATCGCGGGCCTGACGATGGCGCATGGTGGAGCGAGGGGCCGTTCTTTTTTGGTCACAGACGCCTGTCCATAATCGACTTGAGCCACGGTGGACAGCCGATGAGCTCAACCGATGGCCGACATGTGCTGACCTTCAATGGCGAGATCTACAACTACGTCGAGCTGCGTGCCGAGCTCATGCGCGAAGGCGTTGCCTTCGCGACGGATTCGGACAGTGAAGTTGTTCTGAACGGCTACCGCCGCTGGGGCCCGGCGGTCACGCGGCGACTGATCGGAATGTTTGCGTTCGCGATCGCCGACCGCGTTGAAAACACCCTGTTCCTTGCGCGCGACCGGTTTGGAGAGAAGCCCCTGTTCGTCGCGGAAACCCTCGGAAGCATTTTCTTCGCTTCGGAATTGAAGGCCTTCGACGCCTTGCCAGGCGTCGACAGCGATATCGACGTCACGGCGCTCGGCGAGTATCTATGCCTCAACTATGTGCCCGGCGAGCGGACGCTGTCGAGGGGCATCAAGCGCCTCGCCCCCGGCACTTGGCGGCTGTACAGCATGGCGACGCTGGTGACCGAACGCTATTGGTCCGTGCCCGCGGCAAGCGATGTCGAAACCGGTATCCACAGCATCGACGATGCGATCGACCGCTTGCGCTCCCTCGTCGACGAAGCGATCGTCATGGCGTTGCGAAGCGACGTCCCGGTCGCACTATTCCTCTCGGGCGGCATCGACTCCTCGATCGTGGCCGAGAGCGCAATGAGGCAAGGCAAGCTCAAGCACGCCTACTGCCTCGATTTCGCCGAATCAAGCTTCAGCGAGTGGTCAAATGCCCGCGCGGTCGCATCGGCAATAAATGTCGAGCTAAGGCGCGCCGTGCTTTCGCCCAAGGCCCTCGAGGATTTTTTGTCGATCGTCGCGCACGCCGACGATCCGCTCGCCGATTCTTCAGCGATTGCTGTGTGGGCTCTGGCACGAGAAGTCGCCAAGGATTACAAAGTGGCGATCAGCGGCGACGGTGGCGACGAGCTCTTTGGAGGTTATCTCACCTATCAAGCGACTGGATATCACCGCAACGTCGTCGAGCACCTCCCGATGGTTGCACGCCGGACGCTGCGTTACGTTGGGGAGCGCCTACCCGTAAGCACTGCGAAGGTCTCGACAACCTACAAGCTTCATCGCTTCTTACGCGCCGCCGAGCTACCGGCCGCCGAGGCCCATTTCACGTGGAACGGCAGTTGGATGCCCGAGGACGCCGCGGCATTCCTGAATCAAGGCGAAGCCGCCGACGATGCACGGAATGCGATAAAAGCTCTGGCTAGACGGCATGGGCTGTCGCGTTCGCCTTCACTGATGGAGCTTCAGCGTACCGACGTCACCGAATATCTGACCAATGACATTCTCGTCAAGGTCGATCGAATGACGATGGCCCACGGTTTGGAGGCGCGTGCGCCGCTGTTGATTCCTTCGCTCGCTGAGTACGCGCTGCGTCTGCCGGAGCGGTTCAAGCTGCGGCCGTTCGCTCCTCCCAAGCGCATTCTGCGCGAGCTCGTTACGCGCCTGTTCGGCGAGCGCATTGGCGGCGCAAAAAAGCAGGGCTTCAGCATTCCCGTTCATTCATGGCTGCGGGGGCCGGCGCGATCGTTGCTGGAAGACCTGCTTTCGCCGAGCAACCTATCGCAGCTAACGCTTCTGCGCGCAGACCGTGTTCAACAGGTAAAGGAACTTCACTTGAGCGGGCGCGCACAACTCGGA
>DATLOI010000042.1:0-2380 GCA_035536295.1 Casimicrobiaceae bacterium | reverse complement strand
CGCGCCAGCCACCAAAGCGATGTCGACTCGTTGCGCTGATCGGCCGCATCGCGGCAGACGTCGAGGGATCGCTGAAAGCTTGCGCGCGCATCGTCGAGCTGACCGGTGTAAAGGGCGACCTCGCCCAGCATGCGCTCGCATTCGCCTTGGATTTCGCGGTGCTTCGCCTGCTTCGCCAACGCGAGGCACTGCTCGAAATAGCGGCGCGCTTCAGCGTCTTCAGAAACGTGCAGCGCGATCTGTCCGAGATGCAATAGCGCTATCGACTCGCCTATCCGGTCACCGAGCTGACGAAAGATCCGCAGTGCCTCCTGTTCGTCGTCGCGAGCCTTGGCCGCGTTACCGGTGTGCAATCGGACGAACGAGAGTGTTGACAGCGTGGCCGCGATATCGATCGGGCCGCCGACACCCTGTCGCAACTCCAGACACGCTTCGAGCATCTGCAGCGCTTCGGCGTAATCGCTTTGACCGACCGCCAACGCCGCTCCAGCGTAGAGCGCATGCGCGTGCGCGACAGGCGACGCCTTGACGGCAGGCAACGCCAGCGCAACTCGAAGATTGCCACGCCCTTCGGTGCAATAACCTCGCAACAGCCGGAAGCCCTGCAGCGCGACTTCGAACTTTGCCACGAGTATCGGATCGACGCGGCCCTGCAGCGCCAGCATGATGGCGGCCCGGAGGTTGTCCAGTTCGGCTTCGACGCGCCGGATCCAGTGCGGTTGTTCGGGACCTCGCATTCCGTCGCGAGCGGCTTTCGCGATCAGCAGGAAATGGTCGCAATGCCGCGTCGCGATTGCGACCGATTCGCCCCGGTGCTCGAGCTTTTCGCGCGCGTAGTCCCTGATCGTTTCAAGCGTGCGGTAACGCGAGCCCGTCGCGCCTTCCTCGGCCATCACCAGCGATTTGTCGACAAGCGCGCACAACACGTCAAGCACGTCGTCGCTTTGCAGCGGGGCGATCCCGCATATCGCTTCAGCAGCCTGCAAATCAAACCCCCCGGCAAACACGCAGAGCCGATCGAACAGCGCCTGCTCGCTCGCGGATAGAAGGTCGTACGACCAATCCAAGAGCGCGCGCAGCGTCTGTTGGCGCTCGAGCAGAACACGACCACTGCCGGTAAGCAGCTTGAAGCGTTCGCGCAGACGCGCGTTGATTTCGACCATCGAAAGCGTCCGCATGCGCGCGGCAGCAAGCTCCAGCGCGAGCGGAATCCCTTCGAGCCGTGCGCACAACTCCGCGACCGCGGGCGCCTCGACCTCGAGGAGTTCGAACCCCGATTTGTACAGACGGGCCCGATCGATGAACAGGCGAACAGCATCGCAACGTGAGACGGCGTCGATGCCCTCTTTGAGGTCCGGCGCCGGTAGCGGCAGCACCAGGTAAACCTGCTCACCCGGGACATGCAAGGCTTCACGGCTTGTTGCGATGATCTGAAGGTTCTGAGCAATCACGAGCAGCGAGTTGGCCAGGTCCGCACATTCGTCGACCAGGTGCTCGCAGTTGTCGATAACGATCAGCGCCCTGCGCGACTTCAAGTGCGCGCGCAGCGTCTGAATCAGCGGCCTGGCGGCCTCCTCCCGTACGCTCAAGGCCTGTGCGACTTCGCTCGCGACGAGCGACGCATCACGGATCGGCGCGAGATCAATGAACCAGACGCCATCGGGGTAGGCATCGAGCACGTCGGCCGCGATTTGCAAGGCTAGCCGCGTCTTACCGATACCGCCCATTCCGAGCAGTGTCAGCAAGCGGGAGCTCCGGAGAAGTTGTATCGCCGCCGCCAGCTCGTGCTCACGCCCGATGAACGTCGTGAGTTGTTGAGGGAGATTGTTCGGAGTGGCTTCGAGCGAGCGGAGCGCTGGAAATTCGTGTCGCAACCGCGCGTGCACAACCTGATAAACGTGTTCAGGGTTCGCGAGGTCCTTGAGTCGAACCTTGCCAAGGTCGCACAGCGAAATGGCCGCAGGAAGTGCGCCGCTGACGCAATCCACCACGGCCTGCGACACCAACACCTGGCCGCCATGTGCCGCGCCCATGATTCGCGCCGCGCGGTTCACCGAACTGCCGAAATAATCGTTATCGCGGCGCTCGACTACTCCGGCGTGCAGCCCGCAACGAACCCGAAGATGAACGCCGTTGGTGGCCGTGGGATCGGCGAGCGTCTGCTGTAGGTCGACCGTTGCGGCGAGTGCATCTAGCGCATCGTCAAAGACGGCTTGCATGCCGTCGCCAATCATCTTCACGACCCTACCGTGGTGACGCTCGACCGCGCTTCGCGACAGCGCATCATGGGCGGCCAATGCTTGCGACATCCTGGCGCCGTCCTGCTCCCACAACAGCGTACTGCCTTCGATGTCGGTAAACAGAATCGAAACGTTGCCGG
>DATLOI010000041.1:0-5847 GCA_035536295.1 Casimicrobiaceae bacterium | reverse complement strand
ATGGATGCGGCGTGCCGAGCAGATCGGTCCGCCCGGAGGAGCTTCCTTGAAGGCCCAGCTTGCCTTATCCGGCGCGATCGACGCGCTCAACCAGGCGCTAGCCCGCGTCGCCGACGCCGCGGTTGTTCTCGCGGTGGTCATCAGCGCCGTAAACGCGATGGTGCGCTACGCATTCGACCTCTCGAGCAACGCGTGGCTCGAGATCCAGTGGTACCTGTTCGCCGTGATGGTCCTGCTCGGCGCTTCGTACACGTTGCGTGTGAACGAGCACGTGCGTGTCGACATCCTCTACGTCCAGCTTGCCGAGCGCAGGAAGCTCTGGCTCGACATCCTGGGGACGGTGTTCTTTCTCATCCCCTCGATGCTCGTCGCGGCCTGGTTCGCGTGGCCGTTCTTCATGCAGTCCTGGAACGTTCAGGAGATGTCGATGAACGCCGGCGGCCTGATACGGTGGCCGGTCAAGCTCATCCTGCCGGTGGGTTTCACGCTGGTCGCCCTGCAGGGACTGTCCGAGATCATCAAGCGCGCGGCGGCATTGCGCGGCGAGGTCGGCTTCCAGTCGACCTACGAGAGGCCCGTGCAATGATTCCGCTCGAGTGGATGCCGCCTTTGATGTTCGGCGGGCTCATTTTCATCATGCTGATCGGCTTTCCAGTCGCCTTCTCGCTGGCGGCGCTCGGCCTCATGTTCGGCACGCTCTCGGTCGCGCTCGGATTTTTCCAGCCGACGTTCCTCCAGGCGATTCCGGGCCGCATCTTCGGCAGCATCATCGCCAACGAGCTTCTTCTCGCGATCCCGTTCTTCACGATGATGGGGTCGATCCTCGAGAAATGCGGACTCGCCGAGGACATGCTCGATTCGATGGGGCAGCTATTCGGCAGCCTGCGCGGCGGGCTCGGCTATTCGGTCATCATCGTCGGCTTCATCCTCGGCGCGATCACGGGCACGGTGGCGGCGCAGGTGATCGCGATGGCACTCATCTCGCTGCCGGTGATGATGCGCTACAAGTACAACATGCGTTACGCGACCGGCGTCCTCGCCGCGTCGGGAACGATCACGCAGCTCGTTCCACCTTCGCTGGTGCTGGTCGTGCTGGCCGATCAACTCGGTCGCTCGGTGGGCGACATGTATCTCGGGGCGTGGGGCCCTTCGCTGATGCAGGTGGGAATGTTCTGCCTGTTCACGTTTCTCGTCAGCGTGTTCAAGCCGCACTGGGTGCCGGCCATTCCGAAAGAAGATTTGACGCTGCGCGGCTGGCCGCTTTTGAAGAAGGCGCTCGCGGGCATCCTTCCCGCCGGGGTCCTGATCTTTCTCGTGCTCGGCACGCTTTTACTCGGGCTTGCGACACCCACCGAAGGCGGAGCGATGGGGACGATCGGCGCGCTGGTGCTCGCCGTTCAGCGCAACCCGGGGCTTGGACGTTTCGGCCAGCGCGTGTTTTGGATCGGGATCGTCGCCGCCGGCGTTGCGGCGGTCATCGGCATTTACGCGTTCAAGTCGGTGCCGTTCAAGATCGCGATCGCCTTACTGTATTTATGTATCGCGTATGTCTGCATAAAAGGCCTGTTCATTCCGGATTTGCGTGCGCTTTTGATTCGCGCCGTCCAGGGCACGATGCGCCTGACTGCGATGGTGATCTTCATCCTGATCGGATCGACGTTCTTCTCGATCGTCTTCCAGGGTGTCAACGGCGGGCCTTGGCTCGAGCACCTGTTGAGCGACCTGCCGGGCGGCGCGTGGGGCTTTCTCATCGTCGTCAACCTGTTCGTGTTCTTCATCGCCTTCTTCCTCGACTTCTTCGAGATCGTCTTCATCATCGTGCCGCTGCTCGCGCCGATCGCGCAAAAGCTCCTGGCTCCGATCGTCGGCGAGGAGGCGGCCCTGATCTGGTTCGGCGTGATGCTGTGCGTCAACCTGCAGACATCGTTCATGCATCCGCCGTTCGGCTTCGCCTTGTTCTATCTGCGAGGCGTCGCGCCGAAGGAAGTCAAGAGCTCGGACATCTACTGGGGTGCGATTCCGTTCGTCGTGCTGCAGCTCATCCTGGTTGCGCTCGTCGTCGCATTCCCCAAGCAGGTGACGATGTTCCTGCCCAAGCCGGTTCAATACGATCTCAAGAACATCGAGATCGAGGTGCCCGGCATCGGCAGCGAGATCGTCCCGAAGGCCGGAGATCCGGACAAGGCGTTGGATCCGCTGCAGGAAATGCTGAGAAAGCAGGACAAGGATGCGGAGAAGGCGAACGAGGAGCTGGAGAAGGGGTTGAAGAAATGAGGCGTCACACTGATCGCTCGGACGTGCTCCCGATAAAAAAAGCCCCGCGCTCGCGGGGCTTTTTGCATGGGGCTTTCGCGAGTTACGCCTTCTTCGCCGCCGCCTGTGGGCTCTGCCCCGCCGTTGCCATGAAATTGTCGAACGTATTCTCGGTCACGCGGAACCAGAGAATCTGGTCCTTCTGGAACGCCATCGTGCTGTCGAGCAGCTTCTTGAAATTGGCGTTCTTCGCCGACGTTTCTTCATAAACTTCCATCGCCGACTTGTAGCATGCGTCGAGCACCGCCTTCGGGAAAGGACGCAGCTGCGTTCCTGCGGCCACGAGCTTGCGCAACGCCGGCGGGTTCTGCGCGTCGTACTTCGCCATCATGTGCGTATTGCCGGCGTGACAGCCGGCCAATAGCGCGGCTTTGTAGTCCGCCGGGAGCTCGTTGTACTTCGGCGTGTTGGAAAAAACGTGCAGTGCCGGGCCGCCTTCCCACCAGCCGGGGTAGTAATAGAATTTCGCGACCTTGTTAAAGCCCAGCTTTTCGTCGTCGTACGGGCCCACCCACTCGGCCGCGTCGATCGTGCCCTTCTCGAGCGCCGGATAGATCTCGCCCCCGGCGATCTGCTGCGGAACCACCCCGAGCTTGCTCAACACTTGGCCGGCGAATCCGCCGATGCGCATCTTCATGCCCTGCAGGTCGGCGACGGTTTTGATCTCTTTGCGATACCAGCCGCCCATTTGCGCGCCGGTGTTGCCGCACAGCATCGACGTGATGTTGTAGGTCTTCAGGAATTCGTTGAACATCTGATCGCCGCCGCCGTAGAACCACCAGGCATCGTACTGGCGCTGATTGAGGCCGAACGGAATCGCGGTGCCGAACGCGAACGTCGGATCCTTGCCAACGTAGTAGTAAGGCGCCGTGTGACCGCATTCCACCGTGCCGTTCTGCACCGCGTCGGCGACCTGAAGTCCGGGCACGATCTCGCCCGAGGCAAATACCTGGATCTGGAACCGGCCACCGGTCACGTCGCTGACCGTCTTGGCCATGACCTCGCCAGCGCCGAAGATCGTGTCGAGGCTCTTCGGGAAACTGGACGCGCAACGCCACTTGATCGACGGCGAACCCTGCGCAAAGACCGGCGCGCTGCCGGCCGCGAGAATTCCGGCCATTCCGCCATGCTGCAAAAACGAACGACGTTCCATCGTTTACTCCTCCTCGTTATCTGGGTTCAAAAAAGGCGTTTCTTCTAGACGCCGCGACTCTAGCACTCAACGCGCGCTTTGGGACGGTGGCCGACAGGCCCATGCAGAAATCAGCCGGACAGCTTGCGCACGGCGTTGAAAAGCGCCCACGACCAACCCGCCTGGCGCTCGAGCATCTGGGTGAAGCGGATCAGATAGCGCGCGCTGCCGGTATCGAGCTCGACCATGCCGCCGGTCAGGAATTTGTCGTCGGGACCAATCAAGCTCCGCTGCGCCGACTGGCGATTTTGCGTATGTGCCGGCAGGTAAACCCCGAAAAACGGGCGATCAGCGCCCGCCCGCACCTCGTCGGTCGGAGTGCTCCACGAGCGCATCAAAACCCGCACCAGGCGCTTGGCGATGATCTCCGCGCCGACGGTCACTTCGTCGACCTGCTGGCGCTGCATGCGCCGGACGACCGCCAGATGCCATTGATCCAGGTCGGGATCGCGAATGGCCAACAGCTCGCCGAGCCGCGCCGGAGCGTCCTTGGAAGGCGCCGCAAGCCGGCACCCCGAATCGCTGCGATCGATCAGCCGCCAGTTCGATCCGCGAACCCGGCGCGCAACCGACTCCGGATTGACTGTCGGATTCACCATCTGCGTGACTTCGTCAAAGCTGCCTGCGAACCCCGGGACACGCGCGCCTTCGGGTAGGCGTTCGATCTCGGCGATCGCGCGGGTGAGCGCAGGAAGACCGACGACGACGCGGAGCTCTCCCTCGGTGCGAAAACGCTCGGCGCGAGGCGCCTTTGCGATTGCATCGGGTCCCAACAGCGACGCGAGCCGCATCAGGAGCAGTCGTTGCTCGCGCGCGGGAAGCTCGCCTGCTTTGCCGATCTCTTCGTCCTGCTCGGGGAGCCAGCGCAGCTGCTCGACGATGCGCGCGTAGGCCGGACCGGTGTCGAGGAGCAACACGCGTCCAGGCACACTGGGCTTGTCACGTCGACGCAGCCCCGAGGTGCCGGTGAGATCGACGTAAAAGCCGGCGCCTTCGCCGGGAGGCGCCACCAGCGTCAGCGAAGGCGTCCAGTCGTCGAGCTGCTTGGCCACCCACTCCACCTGATCGGGTGTGAAATTGCCCGAATCGAGCCGCATCAGCAGCAGTGCTTTGAGATATTCCTGCTCGAACGAGATGCCGGGCCGCGAGAACGCCGCCGCGCCGTAGACGAGTTGCTCGCGCTGCCAGCCGCGCATGCGCGCGAATTCGTAGAGCTCGTGGAATTCGCGCCATTGCGCCGGAATCCAGTTGCCGTAGCGGAACAGGCGAAACTTGCCGTCGATGCCTTTGTAATGCGCCAGCCGCACCAACACCCAGGGGAGCACGGCGCGCCAGCGCTTGTGATCGGCGCGCGCATAGCCCGCTTTGAGCGAGGCGTGATAAGCGACCAGAAACGCCTTGACGACGTCGAACACCGAATGCCAAAGGCGTGATTCGACCGACGAGCTTTTCTGATAGGTTGCTGTGTACTGGCGCGTGAGCGTGGCCATGACCGGCTCGAGGCGTGCATCGATGCGAAGCAGCGCTTCGGCCTGGCCGGGTGACAGTTCTTTGCGATTACCCGGAAACCCGGCGATCAGCTCGAGCGCTTCCTTCTGAATCGCGAGCGGGTCCGTGGGTGGCAGCGATGCGATCCAGCGCGCGGCCTGCGCAGCGCTACGCAGCGGATCGTTGAGTGTGCGAACCCATCTCAGGCTGTCTTGCAACATGCCTGTTCAGCTATTGGCCGGCAACCGTCATGCGCCCGACGAGGATCGAGCCGACATGCCGCGAGCCGCGCCGGTCGACATCGTTGCCGATTGCGACGAGGTCGCGAAACACGTCTTTCAGATTGGCGGCGATCGTGATTTCCTCGACTGGATACGCGATCTCGCCGTCCTCGATCCAATAGCCCGCCGCGCCGCGCGAGTAGTCGCCGGTGACGAGGTTCACGCCCTGCCCGAGTTGCTCGGTCACGAAAAGTCCGCGTCCCATGCGGCGCATCAACGCAGCAAGATCATCTTCCCCGTGCGAGACGACGAGATTGTGTGCGCCACCCGCGTTGCCCGTTGTCGTCAAGCCGAGCTTGCGCGCCGAGTAGCTGCCGAGAAAATACGCTTGCAGCACCCCGTCTTTCACGACGTCACGCGCTGTGGTTGCCACGCCTTCCGCGTCGAACGGCGCGCTGCCGCGCGCACGTCTTAAATGCGGCTCCTCGCGAATCGTGATCTGCGAAGGAAAAATCGGCTTGCCAAGCGCGTCGAGCAGGAACGACGCTTTGCGATACAGACTGCCGCCCGAAACGGCATGCACGAAGCTGCCGATGAGATCGGCGGCTTCCGGCGCTTCGAACAGCACCGGGC
>DATLOI010000040.1:0-14333 GCA_035536295.1 Casimicrobiaceae bacterium | reverse complement strand
GTGTTGTCGGCAAAGGGTGGCTCAATGGAACGCAGACCCATCTCGATTTTCTACCCGAACGGCACACGGACTTCATCTTCGCGGTGTACGGCGAGGAATTCGGGCTCGTTGGGAATGTCGTGCTCGTGATCCTCTACCTCGTTTTGATCGGGCGCGGGATGATGATTGCGGCGGCCGCATCGACGCTGTTCGGTCGGCTGATGGCTGGCGCGGTGTCACTCATGTTCTTCACTTATGCGTTCGTCAACATGGGGATGGTGAGCGGTGTTTTGCCGGTCGTGGGCGTGCCCCTCCCGTTCGTGAGCTATGGCGGGACCGCGCTCGTGTCGCTGTTCATTGGGATCGGAATCCTGATGAGCGTGCAGGCGCATCGGAAGTTGGTTGGGTCGTGAGCGTTTGGTGGGGCTTTTAGGATGCTTTTTATCGTGCTGACATGTTGAATTTCAAGATCAAAAGACTTGGCGAAAAACGGCGTTATGGATGATTAGGACGGGAAATTAGGATGGGAATTGGGGGATGGGATTAGGATGGGAAATTTGCGTTGGGCGTCCCGTCGCAACATCGAGCCGTTTCCAGTCGATCGCGCAGAAGACCTTCTTGATCCGGGAGAGTCTTGCCGACGTGCAGGCCATCGCCGTCGATGGTGTACTCGCGAAGCTCGTCTGAATGATCGCTCGAACGCACCTTGACCACGGCCATCACACGCCGGAGCCGACTGTCGAGTTCGATGTAGCGTTGCACGATGATAGCGTCGGTCAAAAAGGCAGTACCGTAGGGGCTGAAACGCAGGTCGGTGCACCGGTCCTCCAGCTCCGAAGTCATCAAAACACTCACGCCCGCTTCCGCGAATGGTGTGACCATCCGGAAAAGCGACTCCCGGAAATCCGCTCAAAAGTGGGTGCGAGAGCGAGCTCAAAGCCGGACAGCGAATCGATAACGACCCGGGCTGCTTCGATCCGGTGAATTTCTTTCGTCAGCAGCCTCAACGTCTCGTCGGTCGAGAGATCCGATGCTCTACTGTCAACTAGGCCAACGCTGCCTTTCGCCACCAGCTCGGCCACCACAGGGTTGCGTAGCTTGGTGGGCCGCTGCTCGAACGAGGCATAGACACCAGTCTCGCCGGCGCGCACGCCTTCCGCCAGGAACGCCGTCGCAAGGATGCTTTTGCCCGAGCCTGAAGGTCCGGCCACGAGAATGGAATAGCCGCGCGGCAGGCCGCCGCCCAGCATTTCGTCGACGCCGACGACGCCTGTCGATAGCCGATGGTCGCCGCTAGTCAAGGCGTGGGTGGCGTCAGGCGCGAGGAACAGCGCCGTTACGATCAAGCCGGCGCTTCGGTCCAATCCCCTGGTCGCTGCATCCGAACTCGAGTTGCGAACCCCGGACAAGTGGATGGCGATTGCCAGTGCGCTACTCCTGGTCGCCTATCTTGCGTTCGCGCTGTACGCCATGTCTTCGCCATCGAACGATCCGCAGCGAAACATGGCGCAGGGGTTCATCATCTTCGTCGCGTTCGTGCTTCTGGGTGCTCGCAGGCGTTCTTGGTTCGGGGTGGCGCGAAATGCCCCTGGGTTGTGCGCATCGTATTTGCCGTTACCGTCTTCCCCGCACTTAGCCGGATCGCCCAGGAAATCTTTCTAATGGTGCATCGTGGACGGTAGCTGCCTAGGAGCTGCTCGGCACGTGCGTGTGCACGAGGTCGCGCGGCGCAGGTGTCCGCGCGCCGCGGAATGTGAAGCGCAACGAGAACGATAATCCATGCCAGCCTATCTGATCGCAGAACACATAGTCACCGACGCAGCCAAGTTCGAGGAATATCGGACTAAGGTCGGGCCGATGATCGCCGCGCATGGTGGTCGCTACCTGACCAGAGGTGGAAGTCACAAACTCCCCGAGGGGGGTCACTGGAAACCAGCGCGGGTTGTAATCATTGAGTTTCCCGATATGGATTCTCTCAACCGTTGGTACAACTCGCCCGAATACCGGCCGCTTATTGCCCTTCGCAAGGGATGTACAAGCGATCTGGACATGCTGATCACTCTCGAAGGCGTTTGAGTTCCGTCACATCAGCCGGCAAAGCACGGCGTGACTGAATGAACAGATGACTGCGTGATGGACCGGCGGACCGTTCTCATCGGCTGCATGAGCTTCCTTGGCGCTCCGTTGGCAGCCGAGACCAAGCAGCTTGCCCGTGGAGCAGCCAATGCATTTCGAATTGGTCCTAAACCTGAAGACCGCGAAAGCGTTGGACCCCACCATTTCACCCTCGGTACTCTCCAGAGCACGGGTCATTCAGTGACCCCAGTACGATGCCGCTGCTAGGTAAAGCAGCCATGCTCCTGACCTTCGACGTCGAGGAGGCGGCCATCGCCGAACACGACGATTGGCATACGCATGAACACCTTCCCGAGCGTCTCTCGATCCCGGGTTTCCTGAGGGGCACGCGCTGGGTCGCGGTGCAGGGCTCGCCGAGGTACGCAGTGATCTACGAGGTTGAGCGCCTTGAGACATTGCGGTCAGAGGCGTATCTAACGCGCCTGAACAATCCCACGCCATGGACCTCGAAAATGATGACCCACTACCGAGGCATGATCCGCGGCTTGTGCTCGGTCGAGAGATCATATGGGTTGGGATCTGGACACTACTCGTTGCTGATACGCTTCAAGCCGGCTGCGGAGTCCGCCGCACTGATCGAACGGCTGGACGAACAGGTCCTGCGTCATCTCCCGCTGAGACCGGGACTGGGCAGCGTCCACCTTCTGCGAGGCGCGCTTGCGGCGGCAATGACATCGGAGCAACAAATTCGTGGTGTCGACGCGGGTGTTGACTGGGCGCTGATGGCCACCGGATACGAGCCCGAGGCCGTCGCTGATTTGACGAGTGCCGAACTCAGTCTTAACGAGTTAGAGGCGCACGGATGCGCGACTGCTTCCTTGGCGCTTTATCGAGCTGATTACTCGCTTTCTGCGGATGAAGTCGACGCGTAGATTCGCGACTCGCTTTACTCGCGACTCGGTGTGCGACGCTGAGTCCTCGCCGGTGACGACTTGATCGCCAGCTGTTCGGAGAACTTGGCCAGATCGATGACAATGCGTTCGTGGGTGCCGCGGCCGATTTCCTCGAATTCATCCTCGGCATGCACGCGGAATTCGATATGACGACCGGCGATTTTGGTCACTTCGGCAGACGCGACGACGCGACCGCCCACGGGAGTCGCCGCAAGGTGGCTAACGTCGATGCGGGTCCCCACTGCGGTTTCGCCCGCTTCGAAGTAGGGCTTGATCGCATTGAGGGCCGCGTTTTCCATGGCCATGACCATGACCGGAGTTGCAAGCACGGCAGGAAGCGTCGCGTCCTTGAACCGATTTGCCGAGTGTTCAGCCGATACGACGATGGTGAAGGAACCTTGCGCCCCGCTCGGTATCGTGCGAATGAGATCTCCTTTTCGATTGCAAACGCAGAGGGGGTGCAGAAGAAGCATTACCGCTTGTCGAAAATCTTCACCACGCACTCCAACGGCGCCGGATTCGTGCTCTTCTCCGAAAAGCCCACCGCAAGGCACGCGCGCGACGATGCGATCAAACGCTGCTGCAGCGCTTCGTCGGCAAACGGGCGATCCTTTCGCGCGACCGCGGTTCGACATAGCGCCGCGATCGCGATTCCCGATGCGTTCGCGGGAAGCGCGCTGAACACGACTGCGGTGCGCGAATAGCCCGCCGCCAGCTTTTGCGCGGTCATCGCATCGACCTTGCCGCGACCCATCTGAACGATCCTCTGCGCGACGATTTGAGCGGCTTGCGCTTCGCTTTTGGTCTGTTCGTAGGCCGTGCGCGCGGCCGCCGTCATCGAGGCCGTCGTCGCGCAGCC
This sequence comes from Casimicrobiaceae bacterium, assembly GCA_035536295.1. Taxonomy (GTDB): domain Bacteria; phylum Pseudomonadota; class Gammaproteobacteria; order Burkholderiales; family Casimicrobiaceae; genus VBCG01. Next base: position 10,466 of record DATLOI010000040.1, on the reverse strand, counting down.
GCGCGCGTCCTGCGAGCCGCCTTTGAGCCAGTCGACGAGCGAGGCGAGGTTCGGATAAACGCGCGCGTCGGGAGTCTGCGCGGTCTGCGCGCTCACGAGCGAGGAGTGGAGGCATGCCAATGCGATCGCAACGACGAGTCGACCGCGAATCGGGGATGTAGAAGTCATGGCGTATGGAAAGCCCTGGCAACGCAATCCTTGCGATCGAGCCCACCCGCCGCATATTCGCGCTCGCAGCGTAGCGCTGCATCGAATTGCGCGCGGATGGTCGCCGGCGGGGGCTCGGCGCCGGGGCGCTGTGCACGGCTCATGCACATGCGCGAGAACGCGATCGCTGCACTGTCTGCGTCGAGATCGTTCAACGCGGCGGCCATCGCAGCGACGTTGGAGACGATCGTCGCCAATCGTTCGCGTTCGGCGGCGTTGAGCTTGTCGGCGTTCGCGCTCATCACCGCGCTGACCGTCTGCGGCTCCGAACGAGTCTGGCGATAGACGCGATCGGCATCGAGATAGAGCCCGCCGGTGAGCGCGCATTGGCGCGCCGACTGCGAGCCCGCTTCGAGCCATTGCTTCATCGAGGCCAATTGCGGATAGCGCGATTCGTCGAAACCCCCGGTGAGCGGCTGCGCCGGCACCTGCGCATTGGCCGCGCATGCAAGGCACGCCGACACGAGGAGTGAAAACAGAGCTGAAGTTTTCATGTCAGGAGCCATTATCCAGCGTGGCGGTGCGATCAGCCCATTCAAGCGTTTCTCGAGTGCCGTTCGCGCCACTGCCATAGCGCGAATGCATACACGGCGACGTTCAGCAGGATCACGAAGGCCCCGATCGCGCGCTGTCCGAAAGCGTCGAGCCCGGGCGGATACAAGATCGGCATGAGGTAGTGCTCGATAAAGCCGCCGCGGTAACCGCTAAGCCCCGCGCGAACGCGAAGTGCGTTCTCGAGTGGGGTCAGCGGGCAGATTCCCGCGGTGAGCTCGACATACGCGGCCCAAATCGCCGCAGGCAGATGCGCCCATGCATAACGCAGGTCGCGCAACAGAAGAAACCCGCCGAGCACGACGAAGACGACGAACCCAAGATGCACGACCAGGACGACGTCGGCGGCGATGCGCGGAATCATCGTTTCTTCTTCCTGCTCGTTGCGCGAGCGTCTTGACGCAGCCGCTCGTCCCACAGCGCCTCCAACGCATCGGCCAGACTTGCCGGCACTCGCGTGCCGCTTTGTCTCACCGCCCAGCGGTAGCGGGTGAACGGCGGCTTCGCGAGGTCGTCGAATGTCACCAGCGGCGCCTCGAGCAGCGTGTCGAGCCGCAGCATGACGTAGCCGGTGACAGCACCTTGCGCGGCTTTGTCCTCGCGCCAATGTAATCGCTCGACGGGTGCGGTCATCACCGTGCCCGCGCCATAGATACCTTTCGGAGCGACACCGAGCTTCACGAGGAACGCACGGCTTCCGGGCTCGACGTTACGTGCACGCCCCGAGCTCCATTGGGTGTCGAAGTGACCGCGCCGTCGCAGCTTCGCAATGTCGCCATGTAGCGACGGCCAATCCCATAGCCTGGGGTTCCATGCGAACAGATACGTCGATTGCATGCGACGAAACTACACCCGTCATGCACCATCGAGCAACGCGGTGTTACATTGCACATCCGTGATACGCGGATTGTCGCTCGCAGTCGTCGCCGCTTTGCTGGCAGCTTGCGCGGGTTCGCCGACGACGGTGGTCCCGCCGTCGACCTCGGCGCCTGTTTCGCCCGCGCCCTCAACCCCGACGCCGCCTTCGTCGCGTTACTACTCCGACGATGGACCGCCGCTTGCGATTCCGGACGGCTTCGAGCGGATCCCCGACGCGGTGCCGCGCGTCGAGCCGCTGCATCGCTTCGCCAATCGACCCTACACCGTGCTCGGCCGCGACTATGTACCTGCCACAACGCTTCGCCCCTATCGCGAGCGTGGCGTGGCGAGCTGGTACGGTCGTAAGTTCCATGGCCGGAAAACATCGAACGGCGAGACTTACGACATGTTCGCGATGACGGCCGCGCATCCCACGTTGCCACTACCTTCGTTCGCGCGCGTAACCAACGCGGCGACGGGTCGCAGCGTGGTCGTGCGCGTCAACGATCGCGGGCCTTTCCTGCACGGTCGCGTGATCGACCTTTCCTATGCTGCCGCGCACAGGCTCGGCATCGCGCAGCGCGGTAGCGGCGAGGTCGAGGTCGAGTCGATCATTCCCGTCGATGCGGCGCTCATTGAGCGCGCGTTACCTCCGGTCGCTCCCGCTGCGGTCGAGACTACGCGCGGACCGCCCGTTGTCGCGGAGTCGCCGCGTGAAGCGTCTGCCGGTGGCTACGTCGTGCAACTCGGCGCATTCGCAAATTTTGCCAATGCGCAGGCTTTCCTCTCCCACGTGGGAAACCAGATCGCATCGGCCGAGGTCGAACCGCGAGTTCGCCAGTCGGGCGGGCTGTGGCGCGTGATCGTCGGGCCGTACTCCGCGCGCGACGATGCACGACGCGTCGCCGATCGCATCGCTTCGGCGTTCGGGCTTGCCACAACGGTGACGGCACATTGACGAAGCTATAATCGCGACCTCGTAAAGTTGATGCACATCTTCCAGCGTTTCCTCCCGTTCGTCGTTGCGCTCGCGTTGTTGCCCGCGACCAATCTGCACGCCCAGCTCACGATCGAAATCGTCGGTGGGGCAGGCACGACGATTCCGATCTCGATCGTCCCGTTCGAAGGGGAAGTTGCGTATCCATTGGGACTGACGGGCATCGTCGGCGCCGATCTGTCGCGCTCCGGATTGTTTCGGCTCGTCGACTACACCGGCATTTCACCCCGTCCTTCACGTGCCGAGGAAGTGCGCGGCGCCGATTGGCGAGCGCGCGGCGCCGATGCCGTCGCGGTCGGTTCGATGCGTCCGTTGCCCGACGGCCGTGTCGAAGTGCGCTTCGCGCTCGTCGATGCGGTGAAGCAGACGGTGCTCGTCAATCAAATCTTCACCATCACGCAACCGCAGTTTCGCGCGACCGCGCACAAGATCGCCGACATCATCTACGAGAAGCTCACCGGCGACCCGGGCGTGTTCTCGACGCGCATCGCCTACATCACAAAGCAAGGTTCGCGCTACGCGTTGCAGGTCGCCGATGCGGATGGCTTCGATCCGCAAACGATCGTCGCGAGCAACGAGCCGTTGCTCTCGCCGCGCTGGTCGCCGGATGGAATGCGCATCGCGTATGTGTCGTTCGAGCAGAAAAAGCCCGTTGTCTACGTGCAGTCGCTTGCAACCGGACAGCGCAACGCCGTCGCCAACTTTCGCGGCAGCAACAGCGCGCCGGCCTGGTCCCCTGATGGTCGGCGTCTTGCGGTGACCTTGACGCGCGACGGCGGCTCACAGCTCTACTTGATGAACGCCGATGGCAGCGACGTGCGCCGCATCACGCAAACGAACGCGATCGACACCGAAGCGTACTTTCTTCCCAATGGGCAATCGTTACTGTTTACCTCGGATCGCGGCGGATCGCCGCAGATCTATCGCCTGAATATCGGCAGCGGCGCCGTCGAGCGATTGACGTTCGAAGGAAGCTACAACGTGACGCCACGGCCGCTGCCCGATGGACGCGGCATGGTGTTCGTGCGTCGTGACGGGGGCCGTTTCCAGCTCGCGATCATGGATTTTGCATCGCGCCAGACGCAGGTTTTGACGGCGGGGCCGCAGGACGAGAGCCCGAGCGTCGCGCCGAACGGCAAGCTCGTGATCTACGCGAACGAGCAAGGAGGGCGCGGCGTTCTAGCCGCGGTGTCGACCGACGGCAGCGTCAAGCAGCGTCTCGTGTCGCCGGCAACCGACGTTCGCGAGCCCGCCTGGGGGCCGCTCACGCCGCCATGAAGAATTCATTGGTAAGCGCCGTGACCACACACGGCGTCAATCGACTAACGGGAGGTCGTATGCGCAAGTTCGCCGTTGCTGTTTGTATCGCAATGCTTATCGCCGGCTGTCAAACCCAACCCTCGCAGGAGGCGCCGATCGACGATCGCAGCGCGCAATCCGGCGCTCCCTCGACCACGCCTGGTGCGAGCACGGCAGGTACCGGCTCGGGAGGCGTGACCGGCTCGAGCGTGCCATCGGGAGCGGGACCCGGCAGCGGTGCACTCGGCGCGGGAGCGTTGCGCGATCCCAACAACATTCTTTCGCGGCGCAGCGTGTTCTTCGATTTCGACTCGATCGTCGTCAAGGACGAGTACCGGCCGATGATCGAAGCGCATGCGCGCTATCTGTCGACCAATCGCGGCGCGCGCGCGACGATTCAGGGTCACACCGACGAGCGCGGCTCGCGCGAGTACAACATCGCGCTCGGTCAGCGACGCGCCGATGCGATCAAGCGCATGATGACGCTGGTCGGCGCGCAGGATGGCCAGGTCGAGACGGTGAGCTTCGGCAAGGAGAAGCCGCGCAATCCGGGGCACGACGAGGCGGCGTGGGCGCAGAACCGTCGCGGGGATATCGTGCACCAGGGCGAGTAGGTGCGGCGTAGCGCGTTGAGGTGCGAGGTGGCGAGATGATGAGGTTCAATCCAAGGCACGCGGCGCTTGCGCTCGTGATGGTCGCGAATGTCGCGCATGCCGCGCTGTTCGACGACGACGAAGCGCGCCGGCGCATCGCCACCACCAACCTTCGTTTGGACCAGGTGCAGCGTCAGCTCGAAGACCGCTTGAGCGCTCTCGAGACGCAACTGAAAAGCGGCGGCCTCGTCGATCTTGCGAATCAGCTCGAGCTTGCGCGCACCGACATGGCGAAGCTGCGCGGCCAGATCGAAGTGCTGAGCTACGAGCTTCAGGAAGCGCAAAAGCGCCAGCGCGATTTGTACGTCGATCTCGATTCGCGCATGCGCAAGGTGGAGGGCGTGCAAGCAGCGCAAGCGAGTGCAGCCGCTGCTGCGGCCGCGGCACCGCCGCCGGCGCCGCAGCCTCCGCCTGATGCGCAGCCGCCAACTCTGCCGCCTATTGCGACGACGACACTTCCGCCGGGCGCGACATCCACGGTTCCTCCCGGTCCGGTTGCTTCCTTGCCCTCGGCTGCCGATCGCGCCGCCGAAGCCGCGCGCGAGCAACGCGCCTACGACGCGGCGCTCGATCTTTTCAAGCGCGGTGACTACAGCGGCGCGATCACCTCGTTCGGCACTTTCGTGCGCGCGTATCCGCGCACGCTGCTAGCACCCTCGGCGCAGTATTGGATTGGCAACGCGCATTTCGCGCGGCGTGACTTTCGCGCGGCGATCACCGCTCAGCGTACGCTGATCGCGAATTATCCCGACAGCAGCAAGGTGCCCGATGCGCTGCTCAATATTGCATCGGCGCAGGGCGAGCTCGGTGACAACGCGGGCGCGCGGCGCACGCTCGAAGAGTTGGTGAGCAAATACCCGCGCTCCGAAGCGGCGGACCGGGCGAAGCAGCGGCTCGCAGGTCGCTGACGCGATTCGATCATATGCAAGAGCGCGCGAGTTTTGCTGCGCGCATCGTCGCTTGGCAGCATGCGCACGGCCGGCATGATCTGCCGTGGCAAACGCGCGATGCGTATCGCGTCTGGCTTTCGGAAATCATGCTTCAGCAAACGCAAGTCGCGACTGTGCTGCCCTATTACGAGCGATTTGTTGCGGCGTTTCCGGATGTGCGTTCACTCGCCGCGGCGCCGCTCGAGCGCGTGCTCGAACAATGGTCGGGCCTAGGCTATTACCGGCGCGCGCATCATCTGCATGCCGCGGCAAAGATAATTGTCGAGCGACATGGCGGCGAGTTTCCGCGCGATTGGGACGCACTCGCTGCATTGCCCGGTATCGGTCGTTCGACGGCTTCCGCAATTGCATCGTTGGCGTTCGGCATCAATGCAGCGATTCTCGATGGCAATGTGAAGCGCGTGCTCGCGCGGCATCGCGGCGTCGAGGGCTATCCCGGCACCCCGGCGGTCCAACGAGCGCTGTGGGTCGAAGCGGAGTCGCTTGCTCCCGATCGCGACATTGAAACCTACACGCAAGGCATGATGGATGTCGGCGCAACGGTGTGCACGCGTACGCGGCCGCTGTGCGAAGCGTGTCCGGTCGCGAGCGATTGCGTCGCACGTCGCGAACGTCGAGTCGACGAGCTGCCATCGCCGCGACCTCCGAAGATCGTCCCGCGACGTGAAACGCGCGTGCTGGTGATCGAGCGAGCGGGTGAAATGCTCTTCGAGCGGCGTCCGCCAACGGGTGTCTGGGCGGGGTTGTGGAGTCTTCCCGAAGTTCCGGTCGACGTCGATGTCGCGCTCGCGCTCGAGAAGCGTTTCGGCTTTCGCGCGAAGCATCGCGAGCAACTCGCACCGATCGTGCACGGGTTCACCCACTTCACGCTGACGATGCACGTTGAAAGGATCGAGGTGGCGACGCGCGATCAGAGTGCGCGTGAGGTCAGTTACTTGTGGGTCACGCGCGCCGACGCGCTCGGGGCTGCGTTGCCCGCGCCGATCAAGCGGCTGGTGCGATCGCTCGAAGCCGCTGCTTCAACGTGATCTCATCCGAACGCTCGATCATCTGACGCGGCACCTGTCATCTTTAACAGCTAGGCGCGATACCGGTCGCTGACGAAACTTCCCACCACGCGTACTCCGCTCTTTCACGCGGGAGGTTCGATGGTTGGGTTCGTTGCGATGTTGCAGCGTCGCAGCAGGCTGCAACGGCATGCATTGGCGCTTGCTACCGGCGTTTTATTGGTAAGCGGCGTAACTGCCCAGCCGCTGCCGGCCGCGGTGATTTCGGCGTCGCGTCTGTTCGGCACGCATTGGGAAGACACCGTTAATCATCTGGCGCGTGCCGCGGACGGCAAGCTGTATCTGCACGGCCGCTTGGGCGCTCCCGCAAGCGAGCTCGCATCGACGGCGTTCACCAACGCCGGCCAACAGGATGTCTACGTCGCGCGGCTCGACCCGGCGACGATTGCAATCGAGTGGATGAGGCCGATCGGTCGAGGCGCGTCGAACCTGCTGAGCTTGGACCAGCAGGACCGCGTCGACGCCTTTGCGCTCGGCGCAGATGGAATGCTGTACGTCGCCGCCTATGCAACGTCTGCACGCTATCCACAACAAAGCGGCGCCTATACGGGATGGGGCGGCGCCAAGACGATCTACCGTGTCGATCGAGACGGAAATGTGACGACGTACGCCGGTCCGCTCGATCCGGCGATCAAGAGCATCCGCGCGCTCGCCGCCGATGTGCAGGGCAATGTCTATTTCACGGGTCGCGCCGCGCGCACGCTCGTCACCACACCCGGCGCGATCGTCGCGGGCGCACAGATCGCAAGCAGCGACTCGGCGCCGTATCTCGTGAAGATCGACGCGATCACGCGCGCTCCTTCAATCACGACCTTCCTCGCCGTTCCCTCGACGCGCGCGGCGACACCGAACGAACAATCGTGTCGCCAGCCGTTCGCGGACGATGCAACGACACCGTATGCGATCGCGATCGCACCCGACGCGACGATCTACGTCGCTGGACAGGCAAACCCCGCCGACATGCCCGCCACTCCGGGTGCTGCGGACACGCTCGACAGCGCGTTTCGTGACGCGTTTGTCATGCGCATCAATGCGACCGGGACGGCTCTCCTATTCACGGCTCGTTTCGGTGGCCGCGACAACGATCGCGCGACGGATCTTCTCGTCGAACCGGACGGCAACGTTCTTGTCGTCGGCAAATGGCTCGACAAGGGCAATCTTTGGTACGGCACGCGAGGCGGATTCCAGACATCGATTGCGCATCAATGGTCGTGGAGCAATCCCTGTGAATCGAGCGTGCCGACGGAGGCGGGATTTCTCTTGCGCGTATCGCCGACAGGCGGGCAAGTCGGCGCGGCTTCGATGATCGGCGCCGTTGGCGGCGATCTCGCAGGCTGGATGAATTATCCCGGGACGATGCCGCTCAAGCTCGCAACGGATGGCGTCGGCAACGTATTCATCACGGGAACAACCGATTCCGGCCAGTCGCTTCCGACGCTCCTGCCGTTCATCCCCGACGCCGAACTGTATCAACTCAATCCGCGACCGACGCATGCGTTCGTGTTGAAGGTTCGAGCGTCCGATTTTGCATTGTTGTACGGATCGCGACTCGGCGCACGGGACACTGATGCCGGCGCAATGGGAATCGCCATCGATGGCGCCGGCAGCGTTTTCATTGCGGGTGCCGCGGCAAGTGCAGCCGCGTTCCCGATGATCAACGCGCCTTGGTTCGGCCGGACACGTCGTTATTCGTCGAGCTTCATCGCGCGCGTGAATGAAGTTCCAAGCGACTTTCGTCTCGTGATCACACCCTCCCAGCCGTTGGCGGGAACGGTTGTGGAGGTCAAGGCCGTGCTCGCAGACCCGTATGTGAGCGGGACGGTGGAATTTCGCAACGGCACTACGTTGATCGGCAGCGCACCGCTCGCCAACGGATCGGCGCAGATTTCATTGCCGCTTGCAGCCGGCATGCATCAGCTTTCCGGGACTGTTCGAGGGGCGGGCGTGTGGACCAGCAACACCACGGCGCCCGCTACGGTGGTTGTTCAACAGACGAGCGCAGCGCCATGATCGCCCGTTATGTGCATGGCTGGGTCGCGGCGCTTGCGATTGCGTTTGCTTCGTCGGTTGCGAACGCCCAGTCGGCTCCGATCAGCATTCTCATCGCTCCCACGAGCGCACAAACGTTCACAGCGCCCGCGACGGTGACGATGTCCGCGCTCGCATTTGGCAACGGCGCATCGATTGCGCGGGTCGAGTTTTATGCGAACGGTGTGCTGCGCGGGACCGACACCTCGTACCCCTATGAGTACCCGTGGACCAACGTAGCGGCGGGATCGTACTCGTTGACCGCCAAGGCCTATGACACCCGAGGACTCGCGACTGTTTCAAGCCCCGTGAGCATCGTGGTTCGTCCCGGCATCACGCCACCGGTATCGATCCTCTCGCCGGCCAACAACACGACGTACACCGCGCCCGCAATCATCTCGCTGACCGCTTCGGCAAGCGGTTGGGGCAGACCCGTCGCTCGCATCGAGTATTTCGCCGGCACGACGTTCATCGGCACGGCTTCGAGCGCGCCCTACGCCGTCACGTGGAGCAATGTCGCGGCCGGCACGTACGCCTTGACGGCGAAGGCGATCGACATCGGCGGCGCGTCAGTGACCTCCGCATCGGTCACCGTGATCGTCAACGGAAGCGTGAATCAGCCGCCTTCGGTCAATGTGACGGCCAACCCTCCCGCGGGATCGTTGATCGTAAGCACCACTCCGCTGACGTTCGATCTCGCCGCGGCCGTGACCGACGTTGACGGAAGCATCGCGCGCGTTCGCTTCCTTCGCCGCGATCCCACTTCGCTACCGCCAACGATTCGATACATTGAATTTGCGTCAGTGACGCAGCCTCCGTACACGGCACGTTACGAGGCCAATGCGCCACTCGATGCAAGCTATTCGTTCCGCGTCGAAGCCGTCGACAACGGCGGGCTCGTTGGATTCGCGAGCGTGAACTACACGATCGTCGCCAACCGACCTCCGCAAACCGTGTTGAGCGAGCCGGGCAACGCGGTCGAGTCGAGCGGTTTCACGGCACCGGCAACCATCGTGCTCGTCGTCGCCGCGAAGGAGCTCGATCTTGCGCCGGATCGCATCACGCGCGTGGACTTTCTCGCCAATGGTTCGCCGATCGGGTCGTCGTCAACGCCTGTTGGAACCAATGGAGAATTCGTTTTCGTCTGGCGCGATGTGGTTGCCGGTGATTACGACGTTCGCGTACGCGCTTTCGACAGCTACGGTTCGAGCACCGAAGCGCGACGCACGATCAAGGTTATCCGTGCAGGCAATGCACCGTCGATCGCGATTACTCAACCAGTGAGCGGGCGTGTCTATGGGGATCCCGTTCCATTGCAGGTCAACCTTGCGCCCGGCGATGAGCCGATCATCCAGGTCGACTACGTCAACGCGCGAGGACGCTTGCTCGCGAGCTCAACGACTGCACCGTACAGTGCGAACTGGGTCGCCCCGACGCCCGGCCGGCATGCGGTCACTGCCGTTGCGCTGCAGAGCAATGGCGTCGCGACGACCTCGCCGACTGTATTCTTCGACGTGGCATCGCCATCCGTGGCGAGTCCGCCGCTGGTCGTGCTGACCGCGCCGATCGCACAGACGACGATCAGCGGCGATTCGCCGATCAACGTGGCGGCTGACGTGCTTGCAGCAATTGGGCGCACGATTAACTCGGTGGATTTTTTCCGGAACGGCGTGGCGATCGGAACTGCGACAACACCGCCCTTCCGCATCGCATGGTCCAACGCGCCGTCGGGTAGCGCGACGTTGACGGCACGCGCGTTCGATAGCGCCGCAGCGTCGACCACGTCGAGCCCCATTACCGTCACGATCAATAACAGCAATCCCCCCCCCACCGTTGCGCTGACAGCGCCGATGTC
>DATLOI010000039.1:0-5416 GCA_035536295.1 Casimicrobiaceae bacterium | reverse complement strand
ACGGCAAGAAGCTCGTGTTCGTCCCGATCCTGCGTGCGGGAACGGGGCTACTCGACGGATTTCTCGCCGTCGTTCCGGGTGCGCGTGTCGGCCACGTCGGCGTCTATCGCGATCCCGCGACGCTGCGCCCCGTCGAGTATTACTTCAAGATGCCAGGCGAAATGCCCGAGCGCGATGCGATCGTGCTCGATCCGATGCTCGCAACCGGAAACTCGGCCGTCGCCGCCGTCACGCGGCTGAAACGCGAGCGCCCGCGCTCGATCCGCTTCGTGTGTCTTGTCGCAGCACCTGAAGGCTTACGAACGTTCGGCGCCGCGCATCCCGACGTGACGGTCTACACTGCGGCGATCGATCGTCAGTTGAACGATCACGGCTACATCCTGCCAGGGCTGGGTGATGCAGGGGATCGGATTTTCGGAACGAAGTGACTCGGGGCGCCTCCAGCCGACAATCACCGCGCCCGCCCCTCGATCCCTTCGCGCAACTTCCGCACCGCACTCTGCGGCGTCGTCAACACCGGCACCTTCGTTCGCTCACTGACCGACGGCGCGGCGCGCGCGAGGCTGAACTGGGCGAGCGCTATGACATCGACTTCATTGGCGATGCTTGCGGCCGCATCGGCGACGAGCCGATCGTGCGTTGACGTGTCGCCACGATTCAAAGCTTCGAGCGCACCGCTCGCGAGCGCCTGGCGCAGAACGATATGCGACGGAAATTCCGCGGGCATCGAAGCGAGTGTGGGCGCGAACGATGCAATCAATCCGATACGACGTCCCGTCGCAACCGCCTCGTCGATCATTGCCTCGTTCGGCTTCAGCACGGGTATGTGCGGCCACTTTTCCTTTACCGCGTCGATGCAACGACCGAATGCGGAACAGGTGAAGAGAATTCCTTGGGCTCCTGTCTCGATCGCGTAGCCGGCCAGTGCGATAAAGCGAGCCGTCATGCGTGCGTCGAGTCCACTCGGCGATGCGGCAAGATCGCTCGACAAGCTGTCGTCGATCAGATTCATTCGCTCGGCTTGCGGCCAATCGTTCGCAAACGCTTCGTTGATCGGCGCAACCGAATGCAACAGCGCGTGAATCAGCGCGATGCGGGGAGAGTCCGCGCTCATGCCAAAGCCTCGCGTGGATAAGCTCGCATCTGAGCACTCAACCTCTTACCAGAGCCGCTCCGGAAGACGCTTGCGGATCTCCTCCGACCGCAACTTGGTCACGTTGAGGCTGTGCTCACCCGCGACGATCTTTTTCGTATCCTCCTCCATCGCGTTGCGAAGGTTGCCGAGAAACTCGGGCGCTGCGACGATCACGACGCGCTCGAGCTGGTTTTTGACACGCGCCGTCTCGATGTGCTTGGCGACGTAGCGCGCGAAGTTCATCGCTTCCTGCTCTTTCGGCTTGACCTTCGGCTCCATGCCGTGCATCGCGTAGCCCGCGCTGTCGCGCGTTTGCCCGGGCTGATCGGTGCGCAGATCGCGATCGTGAAGTCGTCCCTCGGGATGCGCAAGTGTTGCGACTTCTTCGAGCTCGCCCATCGGAGAGGGCACCGAGAAAATGCGCGCGGCGGACTTGTCGGCAACGATGACCCACGTGGCTTTCATTCAACGCTCCAATCGATGTCACTCCGCTGTCATGCTTACACATGCGCCGGAACGGCCGGAGCTTTGAGGCGACGCCCCTGAGCCCACCACAAGCCGGCGACGAGCAAGCTCGCCGGAATCAGCACCCAATAAACCGATGGACGCTCCGGATTCGGCAAGCGAATCTCGGTCACGCGATAGCCCTGCTCGACGCCGAGCTTGCGCGCTTGCGAGCCGAACTTGACAGCGGCCACTTCGATATCGCTGCCGAGCTGGCTTAGCGTGATGCCGCCGGCGCGCAACCGCTCGCGGCCGTTAACTCCATCGCCGACCGGGAACGCCACGGTTTTCGTGACCGGCTCGCCGGCGAGGTTTTCGCCCTTGATCCCGACGATCAGCCACTCGTCCCTGGAAAGTTTCTCCGCCGCCGAATAGATCGTGCTTGCGGGGGCGGTTACGTATTTCGGCGCGAAGCGATCGATGACCCAGTCGGGCCGGAAGAAGAGGAAAGTCGCGACAAGCAGCACGGCGACCTCGAGCCACGTACAGCGCGTTCGGAACCAGCGCATCGTTGCGGCGGCGAACAGCATCGACGCAATGATCGACGATACGACAACGAGCAACAGCTCCGCCCACGAGCCAATCCCGATCAACAAGAGTTGCGGATTGAAGACGAAGACGAACGGCAGCACCGCGGTTCGAAAGCTGTACCACGTCGCCTGCCAGCCCGTAGCGTTCGGATCGGCGCCGGACAGCGCGGAAGCTGCGTACGACGCGAGGCCAACGGGCGGCGTCACGTCGGCCATGATCCCGAAATAGAACACGAACAAATGGACGCCGATCAGCGGGATCACGAGCCCGCTACGCGCGCCGAGCTCGACGATGACCGGCGCCATCAGCGTGGCGACGAGAATGTAGTTCGCCGTCGTCGGCACGCCCGCTCCGATCAGCAGGCAGATGACGGCAGTGAGAACCAACATCAGCAAAACGTTGCCGGCGGAAATGAACTCGACGAAGTCCGTCATCATCAAGCCCATGCCGGTCAGCGTGATCGCCCCGACGATCAGGCCGGCGCTCGCGCACGCGACCGCGATGCCGATCATGTTGCGCGCGCCCGCGATCAAGCCACGGCCGGCTTCGGCGATACCGTGCTTCAGCGCCTCGAGCGTCGCTCCGGTCCGGCGAAAGATCGAAAGCAGCGCCGGTTGCACGATGACGATTACCATCGCAGCAACGGTGCCATAGAAGGCCGACGTTCCCGGCGACCACTCCTCGACCATCAGACACCACAGCAGCACGACGATCGGGATCAGAAACTGCAGGCCGCCTCGTACCGCGGGCCAGGTTTCGGGCAGGCGAACGATCGGCGCATTCGGGTCGTCGATCGGGGGATCGGGGTAGCGCGAGGAATACGCGAGCAGGCCGATGTAAGTGCCAAGCGTCAGCACGACGATGGCCCACGATGCCGCGGCGCCGAAGAGCTGCTGCACGCCCATGATGACGTAATAAACGATCGCGATCGCAGCGAGCGTGCCCGACACGCCGAGCGCCCATCCGAGCGCGCGCTGATGAAGCGGCCGGTAGGCACGGGCAACCGGCTGGATGTTGAGCTTCACCGCTTCGAGGTGAACGATATAGAAGAGCGCAATGTATGAAATCAGCGCGGGCAACGCAGCATGCCGAATGATTTCGTTGTACGGGATGCCGACGTACTCGACCATGAGGAACGCGGCAGCTCCCATCACGGGCGGGGTGATCTGGCCATTGATCGAAGAAGCCGCCTCGATCGCGCCGGCTTTCACCGCCGGATAGCCGGTGCGTTTCATGAGCGGGATCGTGAAGATGCCGCCTGACACGACGTTCGACACCGAAGAGCCGGAGACGAGGCTGTTCATCGCCGACGACACGACGGCGACCTTTGCAGGGCCGCCGCGCAAGTGGCCGAGCAACGCAAGCGACACCTGCAACATGTAGTTGCCGGCGCCGGCGCGATCCAGAAGCGTGCCGAATAGCACGAACAGGAACACGAACTGCACCGATACGCCCAGCGCGACGCCGTAGACGCCCTCGGTCGTGAGCCACATGTGCGAGACGAAGCGCTGTAGCGAGACGCCTTTGTGCTGCAGCGCCTCGGGCATATGCGGTCCGGCGAAGGTGAACAAGATGAATAATCCGGTCGTGACCACCATGCCGAGCCCCATCGATCGGCGGGTGGCTTCGAGCATGATCAGGACGCCGACCGCGCCGGTCACGATGTCCATCGTCGTCGGCTGGCCTTGACGCGTCGCGAGCTCGTTGTAGAACAAGAAAAGGTAGCCGGCGCAAAATGCACCGACGAGCGCCAATGCCCAGTCCGAGAGCGGAATCCTGCTGCGCGACGACCGCTTGAAAGCCGGATACGCACAGAACGCGAGGAAAACGGCGAACGCGAGGTGAATCGCGCGCGCATGCGTGTCGTTGAAAATTCCGAAGCCGAACACGAACGGCAGCGGTGATGCGTACCAGAGCTGGAACAGCGACCAGGCGAGCGCCACGGCCGCCAGGAACGGACCGACGATTCCCTTCGGCTCGCGTCCGCCGAGGTCTGCCTCCTTGACCAACTGATCGAGCGATTCCGGAACGACGGTGGGCTCGGCGGCGGGGAGAGCGGTCGGCGCGGCGGCGGGTTTTTCCATGATGCGGCCCCTTCAAGCGTCGGGCAAAGTCAAAAAGGCCAGCTCGACGCTGGCCTTTTCGTGTCGCGAATGCGAGTAAATACTCGTTCCAAATGCGGCTTGGTCATCGCGATCCTTGAACGATGCTGCCCACGACGGCGCGCTGGATCACTTCACCCAGCCCTTCTCTTTGTAATAACGCAGCGCACCCTCATGCAGCGGTGCCGACAATCCGTCCTTCACCATGTTTTGCGGCGTCAGATTGGCAAGCGCGGGGTGCAGCTTCTTGAACTCGTCGAAGTTGTCGAACACGGCCTTGACGACCTGGTAGACGCTGTCAGCGGGTGCCTTCGACGATGCGACCAGGGTTGCCATCACGCCGTAGGTGGTCGCGGCATCCGGATTGTTCGGATAAAGCCCGCCTGGAATGGTCGCTTTCGCGTAATACGGCTTGTCGGCAACGAGCTTGTCGACCGCGGGGCCGGTGATCGAGACGAGCTTCGCGCCGCATGTCGTCGTGGGGTCCTGGATGTTCGCCGAAGGATGGCCGACGCCATAGAAGAAACCGTCGATCTTGCCATCGCAGAGCGCGGGTCCATGCTCGTCGGCCTTCAGCTCTGACGCGAGCGAGAAGTCGGAGAGCTTCCAGCCCATCGCGGCCAGGAGCTCGTCCATCGACGCCCGCGTGCCCGAACCCGGATTGCCGACGTTGAATCGCTTCCCTTTGAAGTCGGCCAGGTTCTTCGCACCGGCTTCTTTGCGCGCGAGCACGGTGAACGGTTCAGGATGCACCGAGAACACCGCACGCAGATCGGGATAGGCGCCGTCCTTCGCGAACTGCCCTTGCCCCTTGGACGCGTTGAATTGCACGTCGGACTGCGCGAACCCCATGTCGAGCTCGCCGGCCTTGATCGTATTCACATTGAACACCGAGCCACCGGTCGATTCGACCGAGCAGCGGATGTTGTGCTTTGCGCGATCCTTGTTCACCAGCCGGCAGATCGCGCCGCCCGCGGCGTAATAGACGCCGGTCACGCCGCCAGTGCCGATGGTGATGAACTTCTGCTGCGCTGCGGCGGGGGTGCTGAATGCACCGAAGCCGGCCAGCGTCGCGGCGGCAACTGCCGTCGCAAGGCTCGATCGATACAGGTTCACGAAGGTCTCCCGTTCAGGACGCGGTTGC
>DATLOI010000038.1:0-6054 GCA_035536295.1 Casimicrobiaceae bacterium | reverse complement strand
TGATCATGTCGTAGCCAGGCAAAAAGTTGCCGCCCTCGCCGACCGTCAACAAGTCAGGATGATCGAAACGCACGCCGGTATCGAGAACCGCAACGACGATTCCCGCGCTGCCTTGCGTGATGTGCCACGCGCGCTCCGCGTCGACCGACGAAACGATCTCGCCGGCGGGCGCGCGCAAATACCAGTGGCCCGCGGCGGGACCGTTGCCCGGAACCCCCGCCGAGTAGAGCGGATCATTCGGAGCGACGTATGCTTTTTTTCGGCGATCGGGCACGGCGAACTCGACGTTCGGGTCGGCCGCGAGGCGTTGCGCGAGGGCTTCGGAGGTGATGCCTTGCGCAGTGATGACTTGAACGCGTCGTGAAATTTCAGGGCCGGCGGTTATGGGCATTCCGAGGCGCTTCGACAACATGTCGGCGCGGGCTTTCGCAACGGCGTTCGGTGATGCGAGTGCCACCTTCTCGACGGTCGATTCGGATTTCAATGCGACGATGACGCGTGCGACGTCGGCGGCCAACGCGGGGGATGCCGCCAGCAAGAGTGCGGCCAAAGCGGCCAGGAGCGATCGGGGAAAATGCATGCGGCGATAAGGGTTGGGATCGGCGAGGCCCGTATGATGCCTGCAATGAAAATGGCAGCCCCGTCGACGCTGATGATGATCGACATTCGCTGACCGAAATATCGATAGCCCATGCAAGATCTGAATTTGCGAAGTCGACCTCGATCAGCGAACCTTGGCTACATCTCCGACCTCGGCGGTACGCATCCGTTCTTCGATTTCGTCGAGGCCTGATCGATTGACCCAACCCCGGAGCAAACATGACATCCCTACGATGCATCGCAGCCTGCATCGGCGCTGCAGCGTACTGCGCCACAGGTGGTCACGTCGGCGCTCAAGAGCCCTGGCCGAGCAAGCCGGTCCGAATCGTCGTTCCATTTGCGGCCGGCGGCGGCGTCGACATCCTGACCCGGGTGCTCGCGCAACATCTCTCGCCGCTGCTCGGTCAGCCCGTCGTAGTCGAGCCGCGCCCGGGCGCGGGCGGCAACACGGGTGTGGAAGCCGTGGCGAAGGCTGCGCCCGATGCCGGAGTTGCGCGATACCTTCCGCAAGCAGGGAGCGGACGTCGAGACTTCGACGCCCGTCGAGTTTGCCGCGCGCATTCCCGCGGAAGCCACGCGCTGGGCCGAGATCATTCGCATCTCGGGCGCGCGCATTGACTGAATCGGATCGATGATCGCTCCATGCTGCTCATGATCGACAACTACGACAGCTTCACCTACAACCTCGTCCAATACCTGGGTGAGTTGGGCGCTGACGTGCACGTGCACCGCAACGACGCGCTCACACTCGAGCAGATCGAAAGCTGGGCGCCGGAGCACATCGTCGTTTCGCCGGGACCTTGCACACCGAATGAAGCGGGCATCTCGGTGCCGTTGATTCAGCGCTTCGCAGGAAGAATTCCGATCCTCGGCGTGTGCCTCGGACATCAAGCAATCGGACAAGCGTTCGGCGGGGAAATCGTGCGTGCGGCGCGCGTGATGCACGGAAAGCTTGACGAAGTCGAACACGACGGCAGGGGCGTGTTCGCGGGTGTCCAGTCGCCGTTGACCGTGACCCGTTACCATTCACTCGCAATCGAGCGCAACACGCTGCCGGAGTGCCTCGAAGTGACGGCGCGAAGCGACGACGGCGAGATCATGGGCGTTCGCCATCGCGAACACGCGGTCGAGGGTGTGCAATTTCATCCCGAGGCGATTCTCACCGAACACGGCCACGCGATGCTGAAGAACTTTCTCGCGGCGCGCGCGTAAAGCCCGACAAAAGAGGGGAAGCGAAATGCAATTGTCGTTATCCGAAGCGGTGCAGCGCACCGTCGAGCATCGCGAGATCTTCCATGACGAGATGCTGACGCTCATGCGTCGCATCATGAGCGGTGAAGCGACGCCGGTGATGATCGCGGCGCTGATGGTCGGTCTTCGCGTCAAGAAGGAAACGATTGGCGAGATCGCGGCCGCCGCGCAAGTGATGCGCGAATTCGCAACCAAGGTCGAGGCGCCCGAGCCGGACACACTCCTCGACATCGTCGGAACCGGTGGCGATGCGTCGTACACGTTCAACATTTCGACGGCGTCGATGTTCGTCGCTGCTGCTGCGGGCGCGCGGGTTGCGAAGCACGGCAATCGCTCGGTGTCGTCGAAGTCGGGAAGCGCCGACGTGCTCGAAGCCCTCGGCGCCAAGATCATGCTGACGCCGCAACAAATCGCAACCTGCATCGCTGAAACGGGCATCGGCTTCATGTTCGCGCCCTCGCATCACGGCGCGATGAAGCATGCGGCACCCGTGCGAAAAGAGCTTGGCATTCGCACGATCTTCAATATCCTGGGACCGCTCACCAATCCCGCAGGTGCCGCGAATCAGTTGCTCGGTGTGTTTCATCCCGACCTCGTCGGCATCCAGGTTCGCGTGCTGCAGCGCCTCGGCAGCAAGCACGTGCTCGTCGTGCATGGCCGCGACGGCATGGATGAAGTTTCGCTTGGTGCGGCAACAATGGTCGGTGAGCTTCGCGACGGTGAGGTGCGCGAATACGAGATTCATCCCGAAGACTTCGGCCTCCGGATGATGAGCAACCGCTCGATCAAGGTGGAGGATGCGGCAGGATCGAAGGTGATGGTCGAGGAGGCGCTGAACAACGTCGAGGGCACACCGCGCGAGATTGTCGTGCTGAATGCGGGCACCGCGCTATACGTGGCGAATGTCGCGACGTCGATCAAGGAAGGCATCGAGCGCGCGCGAGAGGCTGTAGAAAGCGGTGCGGCGAAACGCAAGCTGGACGCCTTCGTGACACTCACGCGCCGCCTGGCACAATGAGCGACATTCTGCAGCGAATCCTCGCAACCAAGAGCGAGGAGATCGCCAGCGCGAAGCTCGCGCGTCCGCTCGAAGCGTTGCAAGACACGGTGAGCGCGCAATCAACGCCGCGCGGATTCGCGAATGCGATACGCGCGAAGATCGCCGCCGGACGCGCCGCCGTCGTCGCTGAAATCAAAAAAGCAAGTCCCAGCAAAGGCGTTTTGCGCGAAGACTTCGACGCGGCTGCAATCGCGGCGAGCTACGAGCGAGCAGGCGCCGCATGCTTGTCAGTGCTGACCGATCGCACGTTCTTCCAGGGCGACCCCGACTATCTTGTCGCGGCACGCAACGCGTGCGCGCTACCGGCATTGCGCAAGGAATTCATTGTCGATGATTACCAAGTCGTCGAATCGCGCGCGCTCGGCGCCGATGCGATTCTTCTGATCGTCGCGGCGTTAAACGACGCACAACTAGCCGACCTCGAAGCGAGTGCACTCGACCTCGGGATGGACGTGCTCGTCGAAGTTCACGATGCGAACGAACTCGAGCGCGCGTTGAGACTTGCTACGCCGCTGATCGGTATCAACAATCGCAACTTGCGAGACTTTTCGGTATCGCTGCAAACGACGATCTCGCTATTGCCGAGCATTCCGTCGGATCGCATCGTCGTCACCGAGAGTGGCATCGTCGCGCAACGCGACGTGGCGCAAATGCGCCGGCACCACGTCGATGCGTTCCTCGTCGGCGAAGCATTCATGCGCGCGCCCGATCCCGGCAAGGCGCTGACCGCACTTTTCGACTGACCGGCGTTAGCGGGGCATAATCGCGACTCCACGAGGCGGAGGGATCATGCACGAATACGACGATCAGGACGATATCGGCGTCAACCCGTCATTGACGACTCCGCTTGCCGAGCTCATCGACGTGCGATTGTCGCGGCGCGATGCGCTGAAGGGAATGATGGCCGGACTGTTCGGCTTGTCCGGCTGCGCGACGACGTCAATGACGGCGAACCTGCCGCTCGCGTTCGCCGAAGTGCCGCGTTCGCTTGATGAAACGCAGCATTTGCCGCCGAACTATTCTGCACAGGTGCTGCTCCGCTGGGGCGATCCGTTGAAGGCAGGCGGTCCTGCATTCCGTCCTGGCCTGCAAACCGCGGATGAGCAGGAAGTGCAGTTCGGGATGGACAACGACTTTGTCGCATTCATGCCGCTGCCGCGCGGATCGAATTCGTCGTCGCGCGGACTTCTGTGCGTCAATCACGAACGGAACAGTCCGCAACTCGCCTGGCCGGGCATGACCGCGGACGACGCCGGCTCGAAGCTGACCCGCGAGCAGTGCGACACCGAGATGGCATCGCAAGGCCATACGATCGTCGAGATTCGTCGCGCCTCGTCGGCCTGGGAGATCGTTCCGGACAGCGCGTACACGCGACGTGTGACTGCGCGAAGCGCCCGCATTCGCGTGTCGGGTCCAGCCGCTGGGCACGAGAGAATGCGAACCACCGCCGATCCGGAAGGCAAGCTCGTCATCGGCACGCTCAACAATTGCGCGGGGGGCGTCACGCCATGGGGCACTGTGCTCACCGCCGAGGAGAACCTGCAAAACTATTTCAACGGCGATGCAGGCAAGGGGAAAGAAGTCGCGGCGTGGAAGCGCTACGGCATCACCGGGCGAGCCCGTTATGTGTGGAGCAAGTATTTCGACCGCTTCAATCTCGATCGCGAGCCCAACGAGCCGAATCGCTTCGGCTGGGTCGTCGAGATCGATCCCTACGATCCCACGTCGATGCCGGTCAAGCGCACTGCGCTCGGACGCTGCAAGCACGAGTGCGCGACGAGCGCAGTCAGTCACGATGGTCGCGTCGCCATTTATTCAGGTGACGACGAGCGGATGGAGTATGTCTACAAATTCGTTACGCGACGCGCGTACGACACACGCAATGCAACAGCGAATCGCGACATGCTCGACGATGGAACGCTCTACGCGGCGCGCTTCGATGACAACGGACGCATGCGTTGGCTGCCGCTGACTTTTGGGCAGGGGCCACTGACGCAGGCGAACGGATTCCAAAGCCAGGCCGACGTGATGATCGAAGCGCGCCGCGCAGCGGATCTTCTCGGCGCGACGCCGATGGATCGGCCCGAGGATGTCGAAGCGCATCCGGTCACCGGACGCGTGTACGTCGTTCTGACGTACAACGAGCGGCGCAAACCCGAAGAGCGCAGCCCCGCGAACCCGCGCGGCCCGAACCGGCACGGGCATATCGTCGAAATCGTTCCACCGCTGGTGAACGGCAAGCCCGATCACACAGCGACCGAATGCGACTGGGGTTTCTTTTTGCTCTGCGGCAATCCGAAGGAGGCATCGCACGGCGCGAAGTACCCGGGACCGGTCAGCGACACCGGATGGCTTGCGGCGCCAGACAATGTCGCGTTCGATCCGCGCGGACGCATCTGGATTTCGACCGATGGGCAGGACGACATCGCGGGCTTCGCCGATGCCCTTTACGCGGCGGAAGTGGATGGACCGCTGCGCGGCGTGACGCGTTGCTTCTATACCGGTCCGCGCGGTTCCGAAATCTGCGGACCTTGCTTCACGCCCGACAGCAAGACGTTGTTCCTCGCGATTCAGCATCCGGGCGAGGAGAAAGGCTCGACGTACGACAAGCCGTCGACGCGATGGCCTGACTTTCGTCCGGACATGCCGCCACGCCCGTCGCTGATCGCGATCACGCGCAAAGACGGCGGCGAAGTCGGCGGTTAGGTGTCGCCGAAGCGAACGCGCGCAGCGTCGGAGTAGGCATGTCCGCGATCTCGCTTTCGCATGTAGGCAAGCAATGGACGACACCGCATGGTGTCGTGCACGCGGTCAATGATCTGTCATTCGAGCTCGAGGCAGGCACGCTCAACGTGCTGCTCGGTCCTTCGGGGTGCGGGAAATCGACGACGTTGCGATTGATTGCGGGACTCGAGCAATGCGACTCGGGAACGATCGGAATCGCAGGCCGTGACGTGACGCATCTGCCGCCGGCGCAACGCAACATCGCGATGGTGTTCCAGAGCTACGCGCTGTTTCCGCATCTCGACGTCGCGGAGAACATCGTGTTCGGGCTCCGCGTGCGTGACGTCGCGAACGACGAGCGCGAGCGACGCTTGGCGCAAGTCGCCGAATTGCTGGGGCTTTCGAAGCTTCTTTCGCGA
>DATLOI010000037.1:0-9279 GCA_035536295.1 Casimicrobiaceae bacterium | reverse complement strand
ATACCTTGGCGACTTCGGCGCCGACGTCGTCAAGGGCGAAGCGATCAACGACGGCGACGACACGCGCCGCTGGCCGCCGTTTCGCGGCAACGACGGCATGGTTTCTTTGGGCGCCAATCGCAACAAACGCAGCATTGCGCTCGATTTGAAGAGCGCGCAAGGCCGCGAGATCGCGCACAGGCTCACGTCGAGGGCCGACATCGCCGTCGAAAGCTTCGGTCCGGGTGTCGCGAAACGGCTCGGCATCGACTATGCGAGCGTCGGCGTCGATAACCCGCGACTCATCTATTGCAGCATTTCAGGCTTTGGCCGCGCGGGCCGCTTCGCGAAGGCAAGGGTTACGACGTGATCCTGCAGGCGTGCAGCGGCATGATGTCGATCACCGGCGAGGAGAACGGGCCTCCAGCGCGTAGCCCGTTTTCACCGGTCGAGTACGAGCACGGCGTTCATGGCCTGTTGAAAACGCTGGCGCAGCCGATTCTGTTCAACCGCCAACGCAACCAGCTGGCCTCGCCACCGCCGGTGCTTGGTGAACATACAGCGCAAATTCTTCACGAGGTTGGCTATTCCGAGCGTGACGTGCAAAGGCTCGTCGAGGGGAACGTCGTGTCCGTGAGCGCCGCATCGCGCTAGCCTACTGATTTCCAACTATCCGGATGGATTTTTCACTCACCGACGACCAGCAGGCGATTCGCGCGGCCGTTGAGAAGGTTTGCGAGCGGTTCGACGATGACTACTGGCTGGCGCGGGATCGCGACGGCGTCTTTCCGCACGATTTTCATGCCGCTCTCGCGGCGGCCGGATGGCTGGGTGTCGCGATGCCGGTGGAGCACGGCGGCGCCGGACTCGGCATCACCGAAGCGGCGATCCTGATGCAGACGATCTCACAATCGGGCGGCGGAATGGCTGCGGCATCGAGCGTGCACATGAACATCTTCGGCTTGCATCCTGTCGTGGTGTTCGGTACGCACGAGCAGCAGCGAAGTTGGCTGCCACCGCTGATCGCGGGCGAGCACAAAGCATGCTTCGGCGTCACCGAGCCGAACGTCGGGCTCAATACGTTGAAGCTCAAGACGATGGCGGTGCGCAACAACGACCATTACGTCATCAACGGGCAGAAGATCTGGATTTCGACCGCGCAAGTCGCGCACAAGATCCTACTGCTCGCCCGAACGACTGCGATCGAGGAGGTCACCGAGCCGCGTGGTGGCCTGACGCTTTTCTACACCGACCTCGATCGAAGTCGCGTCGACGTGAGAGAGATCGAGAAAATGGGTCGCAAAGCCGTCGACAGCAACGAGCTTTTCATCGACGGACTGCGAGTTCCCGTCGAGGACCGCATCGGCGCAGAGGGCAAGGGATTCGATTACATTCTGCACGGCATGAATCCCGAGCGCATCCTTCTGGCCGCCGAAGCGATCGGACTGGGCCGCGCTGCGCTTGGACGTGCATCGCGCTATGCGAAAGAGCGTGTCGTGTTCGATCGTCCGATTGGCATGAACCAGGGCGTCCAGCATCCGTTGGCCGAGCGCTGGATGGAGCTCGAAGCCGCCGAGCTCGTGATGCTGAAGGCGGCGTGGCGTTACGATCGCGGGGAGCCATGCGGCGCGGAGGCCAATGCCGCGAAATACCTTGGCGCGGAAGCTGGCTTTCGCGCGTGCGAAACTGCGGTGTTGACGCACGGCGGAATGGGCTACGCGAAGGAATATCACGTCGAGCGCTATTTGCGCGAGGCAATGCTGCCTCGAATTGCGCCGGTGAGTCCGCAAATGATTTTTTGCTTCATCGCGGAAAAGGTGCTGGGACTTCCGAAGTCGTATTGATCGTCCTCGATTGGAGTTGCAATGACCAAACCACCCTATGTCGGCGGCTGTGCGTGTCGATCGATCCGCTATGAGAGCAGTGCAGAGCCGTTGTTGATGGCCCACTGCCAATGTAGCGACTGTCAGGAGCAAACCGGCGGTGGTCATGCATCTGTTCTCGTGTTCCCGAAAGCGGCAGTGAAGCTTTCGGGGTATCCCGCCGAGTACGCTTCGATAGCAGATAGCGGCAAGAAGAAGACCCGGGGCTTCTGTTCCACTTGCGGCTCGCCGCTGTACACGCTGCTCGAATCGATGCCCGATGCATTCGTGTTGAAGGCATCGAGCCTCGATGATCCGACGCTGTTCCGGCCGCAGATGGTGCTATACACCGATAGTGGTCACCACTGGGATCATCTCGATCCAGCGCTCACTCGGTTCGCGAGAATGCCGACTGCCTAGCTTTCATGAGCATCGACGTCGAAATCTCGTCGGGCATCTGCACGATCACGATCAACCGCCCGGAGCGGATGAACGCGATGGATCACGAGCACTATCGCGATCTGTCGCAGGCGTGGTGCCGCGTGCGCGACGATGCGGAGATTCGCGTTGCGATCATCACCGGCGCCGGATCGAAATCGTTCACTGCCGGCGCCGATATCAAGAGCTTTCTTACCGGACCGCCCGCTTACGACGAGATGTGGCTCACGCAGCGCGACCTTTTGCTGAATCGCGGGCTCGACGTGTGGAAACCGGTCATTGCGGCGGTCAACGGTTATTGCCTCGGCGGTGGAATGACGCTCTTGCTCGCGACCGATATTCGCTTCGCCGCGCCTAAGGCGACGTTCGGCCTCGCTGAAGTGAAGCGCGGCGTGGTTCCCGGCAATGGCGGTACGCAACGCATACTGCATCAACTACCACATCCCATTGCGATGGAAATGCTCCTGACCGGTGATTCGATCGATGCGCAAACGGCGGCGCGCTGGGGGCTCGTCAATCAGGTCGTCGACGCGGGTCAGCTCATGACGGTCGCGAACGAGTGCGCCGAACGCATCGCGGCGAACGCGCCGCTCGCCGTGCAGGCTGCAAAAGAGCTCGCGCTGCGAAGCCGCGATCTCGATCTGGCGTCGGGACTGCGGCTGGAGCAGGTCACGAATCGCATGCTGATGGCGACCGAGGATGCGAGCGAAGGTCCCGCCGCGTTCGCCGAGAAACGTCCTGCTCGCTTCAAGGGACGGTAGTCATCCACGAGTCGAGAAAGAACGCATATGGCCAAGCCTCGCAAAGTCATCATCACCTGCGCTGTCACGGGCGCTATCCACACGCCGTCGATGTCGCCTTACCTGCCGATCTCCGCGGATGAAATTGCCGAAGGCGCGTTGGGCGCGGCCAAAGCCGGCGCCGCGATCGTTCATTTGCATGCGCGCAAGCCTGCCGATGGCAGCCCATCGCAGGACCCCGAACTCTTCACGCCGTTTCTGAAAAAGATCAAGGCCGCGAGCAACGTCGTCGTCAATCTCACGACCGGCGGCGCGCCGACGATGCTCGTGCAGGAGCGCGTGCGGCCAGCACTGGAGTTCAAGCCCGAGGTCGCATCGCTCAACATGGGCTCGATGAACTTCGGCCTCTACGAAATGCTCAACCGCACCAAAGAATTCAAGTACGACTGGGAGAAACCGTATCTCGAAGGAAGCTGGGATCGCATCTTTCGCAACACGTTCGCGGACATCGCGTTCATTCTGCAATCGTGCAGCAACAACGGCACGCGCTTCGAGATCGAGTGCTATGACATCGGGCATCTGTATACCGCCGCGCATTTCCTCGACAGGGGACTTCTAAAGCCGCCGCTCTTCATCCAATCGGTGTTCGGATTGCGCGGCGGCATCGGCAATCATCACGAGGACGTGCTGCACATGCGACGTACGGCAGACCGGCTGTTCGGCGATCAGTACGTGTGGTCGGTGTTGGGCGCAGGCCGCAATCAAATGGCGGTCGCGACATTGTCGGCAGCCGTCGGTGGCAACGTACGTGTCGGGCTCGAGGATTCGCTGTGGGACGGTCCGGGCACGCTCGCGACGAGCAATGCGGCGCAAGTGCAGCGCGTGCGCACGATTCTCGAAGCGCTGTCGCTGGAGATCGCCACTCCCGACGATGCGCGCGAGATTCTGCAGCTCAAAGGCGGCAACAACGTCGCGTTCTAACTCAACGAGTGACGATGGATTCCACCACACCGACGATCAGGGTGCTGATCGCGAAAGTCGGCCTCGATGGCCACGACCGCGGCGTGAAGATCGTCGCGCGCTGCCTGCGTGACGCCGGCATGGACGTGATCTACACCGGACTGCACCGAACGCCTGAGGAAGTCGTCGACGCCGCGGTGCAGGAAGACGTCGATATCCTCGGCATCAGCTTGTTGTCCGGCACGCACATGACGGTGTTTCCGAAAGTGCTTGCCGGCTTGAAGGCAAAGGAAGCCGAGGACATCATCGTCGTCGGTGGCGGTGTCATTCCCGATGACGACGTCGTCGCATTGCGCAAGATGGGCGTCAAGGAAATCCTGCTGCAGGACACTCCTCCCGACGCAATTGTTGCGAGCATGCGTCGGCTGGTCGAAGAGCGCGGGCCGCGCTGACGCGGGCGTAATGCGAAGCGGGCATCCCTCGACGGAGCTCGTTGCACGCGTCATGCGGGGCGAGGTGCCTGCGATCGCTCGCATGCTGACGCGTGCCGAGTCGGGCGGCGACGAAGCGCGAGAAGCGCTCGACGCGTTGTACCGCAACGCGGGCCGCGCGCATGTCGTGGGCATCACGGGCGTCCCCGGCAGCGGAAAATCGACCCTGGTCGCGAAGCTTGCGGCGGCGATTCGTCGCTCGCAACGCACGGTTGCAATCGTTGCGATCGATCCATCGAGTCCGTTTTCCGGCGGCGCGATTCTCGGCGATCGCATTCGCATGGGCGAGCTTGGCGGCGATCCGGGCGTGTTCGTGCGAAGCATGGCGACGCGTGGCGCGATGGGCGGACTTTCGCGCGGCACGCTGGAAGCTGTCGACGTGTTCGACGCGGCAGGCTACGACGTCATCATCATCGAAACGGTGGGTGTGGGTCAGGATGAAGTCGACGTCGCGCGCGCGGCCCACACGACGGTCGTCGTTTCCGCGCCGGGGCTCGGCGACGATATTCAGGCCATCAAGGCTGGCATTCTCGAAATCGCGGACGTGCACGTCGTCAGCAAATGCGACAAGCCCGAAGCGAACAAGACGATCGCGGAGTTGAAAGCGATGCTGGGGCTCGGATTGGCCATTGCACGCGGTAAGCCGGTCGAATGGCGAGCGCCGGTGGTTGCGACGAGCTCGACGAACAACGAAGGTATCGACGCATTGCTTGCCGCGATCGACGAGCATCGACAGAGTCTCGAAAATGGCGACGGAATGCAAAAGCGCCGAGCCGCAGTGGCCGAGCGGCGCATGCTGAAAGCCGCGGAAGAGATGCTGCGCGAGCGATTTACCCAGCGACACGGCGATACGGCGAAGCTAGTTGAAGCGATCGGACAGCGTACGCTCTCGCCGCGCGCGGCCGCGGAAAAGTTGTTGGGCGATTTGCACATCGGAGACAAGCCATGAACGATCGAGGGAAGCCGGCAGCGTCGTTTCTGAATCCAGCGGCGGGCGAGACGCTCGCGCGACAGGTCGATGCGTGGGAAGGCAACGAAGTGTCGAGCTTCTTGAAACGCGCGCCGGAACGCGCAACCGAGTTCGTGACGCTTGGCGGATTTCCCGTCAAGCGAACGTATACCGCGCTCGACGTCGCCGATACGCCGCTCGAGGACATCGGCTTGCCGGGCCAGTTCCCGTTCACGCGCGGTCCTTACCCCACGATGTATCGAGGACGTACATGGACGATGCGCCAGATCGCAGGCTTCGGCACTGCCGAGGACACGAACCAGCGCTTCAAATACCTGATCGCCCAAGGTCAGACGGGGCTTTCGACCGATTTCGACATGCCCACGTTGATGGGCTACGACAGCGACCATCCGATGAGCGAAGGCGAAGTAGGTCGCGAAGGTGTCGCGATCGACACGCTGGCCGACATGGAGCATCTGTTCGATGGCATCGACCTCGAAAGGATCTCGGTGTCGATGACGATCAATCCGAGCGCGTGGATATTGCTTGCGATGTACGTGGCGCTCGCAAGAAAGAAAGGTTATGACCTCGACAAGCTTTCCGGAACGATCCAGGCCGACATCCTGAAGGAATATCAAGCGCAGAAGGAGTGGGCGTTTCCGATTGCGCCCTCGGTTCGCATCGTGCGCGACTGCATCACCTATTGCGCGCGCAACATGAAACGCTACAACCCGATCAACATCTCGGGCTATCACGTTTCCGAAGCCGGCTCATCCCCGCTCGACGAAGTCGCGTTCACGATGTGCAACCTCATCACCTATGTCGAGGAAGTGCAGAAGACCGGCATGCACGTCGACGAGTTTGCGTCCCGTCTCGCGTTCTTCTACGTTTGCCAGGCGGACTTTTTCGAGGAGATCGCAAAGTTTCGTGCCGTGCGACGTGTCTACGCAAAGATTATGAAAGAGCGCTTCGGCGCCAAAAATCCCGAATCGATGCGCCTTCGCTTTCACTGCCAGACCGCTGCGGCGTCGCTGACCAAGCCCCAGTATCAGATCAACATCGTGCGCACGGGATTGCAGGCGCTTGCCGCGGTCTTGGGCGGCGCGCAGAGCCTGCACACCAACGGCATGGACGAGGCTTTTGCAATTCCAACCGAGGAGGCGATGCGAATTGCGCTTCGAACGCAGCAGATCATTGCCGACGAGTCCGGGGTCGCGAACGTCGTCGATCCACTCGGCGGCTCTTATTTCGTCGAGAGCCTCACCACGCAATACGAGCGCGAGATCTTCAAGGTGATCGATTACGTCGACCGGCATGGCGGTACGATCAAATTGACCGAGGAAGGCTGGTTCCAACGGCGCATCGCCGATTTCGCGTATGACACCGCCCTCAAGAAGGCGAGCGGCGAGAAGCCGGTGGTGGGCGTCAACAAGTACGCCGATGCCGATGAAGCGTTCGACATCGAGCTGCATCCGTATGACCAAAGTACGGCGACGCGGCAGATCGCGCGGCTGAACCGCGTGCGCGCCGAGCGGGACAACGCGAAGGTTCAGCAGTTGCTTGAACGACTGATCGCGACGGCGAAGGATGAAACGCAAAACCTGGTACCGATCACGATCGAGCTCGTTGCGGCCGGCGCGACGATGGGCGACATCATCGAGAAGCTGAAGACCTTATGGGGCACCTACCGCGAAAGTCCGGTTTTTTGAAAGCAAGCGCCATGGAACAATGGTCATTCCCGCCGCGCTACGACGCGAGCTATTTGCCGCCTTCGGGATCGCGCTACTGGTTTCGCGAGCGCGAAACGATGCCGCAGGGTGAGCGCGAACGCCACATCGTCGAACGCTTGAAAGCGGTCACGCGCTATGCGTGGGACCAATCGCCGTTTTACCGGCGCAAGTGGGAGGAAGCGGGATTTCATCCCGACCAGCTTCGCTCGCTCGAGGACTTCGAGTCGAAGGTCCCGGTGATCGCGAAAAAGGATTTGCGCGACGCGCAATCGCGCGTGCCGCCGTTCGGCGATTACCTTTGCATTCCCGACAGCGAGATTCATCACATCCACGGCACGTCGGGCACGACGGGTCGTCCGACAGCGTTCGCGATCGGCCGCGGCGACTGGGACGCGATCGCCAACGCGCATGCGCGAATCATGTGGGCGATGGGAATTCGGCCCGGCGACATGGTGTTCGTCGGCGCGATTCTGAGTCTGTATCTTGGCTCGTGGGGCGCCCTTGCGGGTGCGGAACGTTTGCACTGCAAGGCGTTTCCGTTTGGCGCGGGCGCCGCCGGAATGACCGCACGCGCGGCACTATGGCTCGATGCAACGAAACCGCAAGCGTTCTATGGTACGCCGTCGTTCGCGTTGCATCTGGCCGAAGTCGCGCGCAGCGAAGGCTACGAGCCGCGCAGCTTCGGATTGAAAGTCCTGTTTTTCTCCGGCGAGCCCGGCGCGTCGGTGCCAGGCGTTCGGGATCGCATCGCGGAAGCGTACGGCGGCAAAGTCATCGACTGCGGCTCGATGGCGGAAATGACGCCGTTCATGAATGTGAGCGGAACGTCCGAGACCGACGGCATGCTGTGCTGGCAGGACATCGTTTATACCGAAGTCTGTGATCCCAAGACATTCCACCGCGTTCCGTACGGCGAGCGCGGCACGCCCGTGTACACCCATCTCGAGCGCACGTCACAGCCGATGATCCGACTCGTCTCGGGTGACTTGACGCTGTGGGAAAACGGCCCCAATCCATGCGGGCGAACCTACCCGCGCTTGCCGCAAGGCGTGTTCGGCCGCATCGACGACATGTTCACGATACGCGGCGAGAACGTTTATCCGAGCGAAGTCGACGCGGTGTTGAACAAGATCGACGGTTACGGCGGTGAGCATCGCATCGTGATCTCGCGCGAGCGCGCCATGGATGAGCTGATGATTCGCGTCGAGGTCTCGCCGGACCAACAGGCGAAAGGCGCAGCCGGTGCGGCGGCGTTGCAGGAGCAAGTCGGACGCCAGATGCACAAAATGCTGGGACTTCGGGCGAAGATCGAAGTCGTTGCGCCCGGGACGTTTCCACGAACCGACTTCAAGGCGCGTCGCGTGATCGACGATCGCGAGGCGTTTCGCGACATGAACGCGCGCATCGGTCGCTGACGTTTCACCATGAACGCACCAGGAATGCCGGACGAAGACAGCGTCGCGGCTTTCGTCGCACGCTTCTTGAAAGCACGCGACGTTGATCGGGTATTCGGGCTTTGCGGCGGCCACATCATGCCGATGTGGATGTGCATCGATGCCGCGGGTATCGCGATCGTCGACGTGCGCGACGAACGCGCTGCCGTATACATGGCGCATGCGTACGGCGAGCTGAGCGGCCGCTTGGGTGTGGCCCTCGTTACCGCGGGACCCGGGGTCACCAATGCGATGACCGGCATCGCAAATGCGCATGTCGCGCGTGCGCCGCTTCTCGTATTGTCGGGATTGCCGCCGCGACCGCAGGAGAATCGCGGTGCGCTGCAGGACATTGTGCACACCGATCTCGTGCGCTCGATCACGCGCTACGCGCGCACCCTTCGCGAAGCATCACTGGTGCCCCAAGAGCTTGATGAAGCGGTAGCACGCGCTTATGGGCACGGCGGCGAGCCCGGACCGGTCTATCTCGATTTTCCAGTCGATACACTGCGCGACATCGTGCCGCGCCCGTTGCAGCGCGCCGAGCATTTGCGCGCGAAAGCGCTCCCGAAGCTTGCGCCTGATCCGGATGCAATCGCGCGAGCAACCGAGCTGCTCTGGTCTGCAAAGCGTCCGCTCGTTATCAGCGGCCGCGGCGCGCGTGGCGCCGGCCCGGCGCTCACGCGATTTCTCGATC
>DATLOI010000036.1:0-2434 GCA_035536295.1 Casimicrobiaceae bacterium | reverse complement strand
GATCATGGCGCTCACGGAATGCCCCACGAAATCACGTTATGCAAATCGAAGGCGTGCAGGATGTCGAGAACATCCTGTGCGTACCCGCGCAAGCTGTCATAGCGTTGCGCGTCCCAAGCCGACCAGTCGGACTTGCCACAGCCTACGTAGTCGAACAGCACCACGCGGTAATTGGCCTCGAACGCGGGCGCGACCATGCGCCACATCGTCTGGTCACAACCGAAGCCATGGGCAAACACGATCGTGCGCTCGCCAGGGCCGAAAACGCGCACGTTGTTGCGCACGCGGATCAACTCCACGTCAGGGCGTGCGACGGATCCGGCCGCATTTTGGGGAGGAGGTGACATCAGGCAGGAATGATAGGGGTTCGGACATTTCGCTCGAACAGCCGTTGCCGACTCCGTGTTGGTCAGCAAGACCAGCAGGACCGCGGTCACGACCCCGTGTTAAGCGAGGTTTGTCATACCGTCTAAATTCGGGAGGAATCGGACATTGGAATCAGAGCCTGCGATGAGGAGACACGTGACCGTGGCGCGGAGGGAGCGCTGGAAGTGGATCGTAAGCGTGCTCGTTGCCGCGCTGGTGCCGGTATCGAGCGCACTTGCATTCGGCTTTGAGGACGTGGTCGCACGTGCGCGGCAACTGGCTGCCGGACCCTATCAGCCGCCGCCCGAAACGCCGCGTTTTATGCGTGAGATTGGGTACGACCAACATCGCGGCATTCGTCATCAGGCGAAGCACAATCTCTGGCGCGATACTCACTCCAGATTTCAGGTCTCGCCGGTGATGCCGGGCAATGTGTACGCACGCATGGTGGCGATAAACGAAGTCACCGGACGTAATGTGCGGCGCCTTGCGTTTCGCAAGGACCATTTCACTTTTGACGAGGTGGAACTCGAACAGCGAATTCCAAATGACCTGGGATACGCGGGCTTCGAGCTGAGTTACTCACTCGGTCGGCCGGACATCGACGACAAATTTCTCGTGTTCGCTGGCGGGAGCTATTTCCGCGGCATCAGCAAGGGCGGACAGTGGGGCCTCTCGGTTCGAGGCGCGGCAATCGACACGGGACTCGCGTCGGGCGAGGAGTTCCCCGACTTCATCGAGTTCTGGCTTGTTCGTCCGCGGCCTCACGCAAGCCGCATGATCGTGTATGCATTGCTCAATAGTCCGCGCCTCACTGGCGCCTACGAGTTCCAGATCTCGCCCGGCGCGTCCACCCGTCTTGACGTCAGAACGGTGCTGTTCACGCGTGATCGAATCGAGCAGCTTGGTATACCAGCGTTGACGAGCATGTATTTCTATGGCGAGAACACACCGCGGCCACGTGACGCGTGGCGGCCAGAGGTGCACGACTCCGACGGGCTTCTTGTCCAGGATGCGTCGCACGACTGGACCTGGCAGCCACTATTGAACCCTTCGCATATAACGTTTCACAATTTTTCCGCAGGCCGCGAATTCGGGCTGCTGCAGCGGGACGCGCGCTTTGCATCGTATGAGGATGCTGAAGCGAACTACCATCGCAGGCCGAGCGCTGTCGTCCGGCTGGAACAAGGCTTTGAACGCGGCCGGATTTTGCTGGTGCAGTTACCGACGAGAAATGAGTTCCTGGATAACATCGTCGCGTTCTGGTCGCCACCGGGTCCCGTGGACGGCGGTACAAAGCTCGACCTGAAGTATCGGTTGAGCTTCGGCGCTCCAACGATCGCGCAGACGAGGCTCGGTCGGGTCGTCAATACCTTCGTCGGTCGCGACGTGATCGACGCCAGCTCCAGGGCTGGCCAATATCGCTTCATCGTCGATTTCACAGGCGCGCGCCTTGACCAGTTGAATGTAAATGCACCGCTCGCAGCGGCGATTAATTCGCGCGAAGGTACGACGATCCTCGAACATCAGCTCGAGCGCGTCGCCGCCACAGGCTTTTGGCGCTTGTCCATTCTTGCGCGCGCCGGCGCAGACAAGCCGCTTGCGCTGCGGGGTTCGCTGAACATCAACGGGCGACAGCTCACCGAGGTGTGGAGCTACGAGCTGGAGGCGAACAACGTGCTACGGCGGAATGAGTAAGAACGATGGCGTGCGGTCTACAACGCCCAGCGCAAGCGCGACGAGCGGGCAAGGCGATGCCTAGATGACTGCCGCTACGCGTTCAACAAACCGGCTCGTCCAGGAAACGAGCCCCTATCTATTGCAGCATGCGCACAACCCGGTTGATTGGTATCCCTGGGGCGAAGAAGCGTTTACAAAAGCGCGCAGCGAGGACAAGCCGATCTTCCTATCGATCGGATACGCGACTTGTCACTGGTGTCACGTGATGGAGCGTGAAAGCTTCGAGGATGACGCTATTGCCCGCCAGCTCGCCGACGGCTTCATCGCCATTAAGGTAGATCGCGAAGAACTGCCCGATGTCGATCACGTCTACATGAGTGCGCTGCAA
>DATLOI010000035.1:0-6608 GCA_035536295.1 Casimicrobiaceae bacterium | reverse complement strand
TCGATGGTGCAACCTCGCCGGCGAAAAGGCGCGCTGCTGCTAGATCATTCATGACATGGTTTGCGACGGTTCCGGGTGACAGCCGCCAAGCTCACAGCTCGCGCAGAAGCTGCTCCGCTTCGGCTTTGAGCGGAGAGCGCGGATTCTTGACGACCTCCTCCAGCTCGCGACGCGCGCCCGCCTTGTCGCCACTTTTGGCGAGCCAGTGCGCGAGATTGAGGCGAAGACGCGGATCGTTCGGTTGCAGGTTGATCGCCATCCGGGAAAGCGTCAAAGCGCGCGCCGTTTCGCCCTGTCGCATCAGCACGGCAGCGTAAGTGTCGACGACATTCGGTTGCAGCGGCGCCAAGCGGTAAGCGCGCTCGGCGAGGTCGCGCGCTTCAGGCTTGCCCTGCTCGTTTAGGATCCACGCATAATTGTTGAGCACGACGACGTTGTCGGCGTCGACCTCGAGCGCCGCGCGGTACGCGCTCGTCGCGCCGGCTATGTCCTTCCGCGCCTGCCTTTGCTGTCCCAGCAGCGATAGGAACTGCGCGTCTTTCGGATGCTCTTTCACCCAGCGATCGGCGAACGCATTCGCGTCACTCGTCTTGTCCGCGAGTGTCAGCAGCACGTACTGACGCGCCGCAAGACCTGCACTCGGTTGGCGCTGCAGCGCTTCGCGGTTGACGACCGCCGCTTCGGAGAACTTTTTCTGGGCGGCGAGGATTTCGCCTTCCAACGCGTAACCAAGCCCCTCTTTCGGTTTATCGCGCTGCAATCGGCGTGCTTCGTTGATCGCTTCTTGCGGCTTACCCGACAGGAGATACGTCGTCGCGATAGCAATCAGCGTCGGCGCATGGTCGGGCTGCAATGCGAGCGCCTTGCGCTGCGCGTCGAGCGCGGAGGCGAAGTCGCGGGCAGCAACGTTCGCTTCCGAGAGGCGCAGCAGCGGCACGGCGCTGTTGGGCAACAGTTGCGCGAGACGGGTGAAAGTGTCGCGCGCTAGCGGAATGTCCCCATTGGCGAGCAACATCGCCCCGTGCAGCTCGACGATCTGCGGATCGGCGGGAAGCGCCGTCGCGGCCGCGCGTGCCGCTTCCAATGCGCCCTTCAAGTCTCCGATGCGGCGGTGATGTACGACAAGCGCCAGGCGCGGCCCGGGCGAGTTCGGATTGACCGCTATGGCGCGCTCGATTGTTGCCCGCACCTCTGCCGGCGGCGCACCCGACAATGCCTGGATCTCGGCAAGCCCCAGGAGCGGCTGATCGTTCTTGGGATCAGCGGCGGCCATTTTCTCGTAGCGGGCACGTGCTTCGGCGGGCTTGCCTTCGAGGAGGTCGAGAAGCGCGAGGCTGCGCGCCGTCGACACGCGCTTCGGGTCGAGCTCGAGCGCTGCCACGTACTCCTGCCGCGCCTCCTTCGTCTTGCGCTGCGCCGAATACACGATGCCGCGCAGTTCGCGCGCCATCGCGGTTTTCGGCTGCTTCTTTTCGATCGACGCGACCGCGGCCAGCGCCTTGTCGAATTCGCGGCGGCGAAGATGCGCGGCGTAAAGCGAAATGTCGGCCTGTATGTTCGACGGATCGGTCTGCGCCAGGCGCTCTAGATCGCCGAGCGCGCGTCCGGTTTCGCCGGTTGCAAGTCGAATCTGTGCGAGGCGCAATTGCGAGGCCTTGTTGTTCTTGTCCATCGCGGCCGCACGCTCGTAGAATCGGGTTGCCTCGCCCGCACGACCCGACATGACGCGCGCTTCACCGGCAAGACGAAGCAGGATCGCATCATCGGGAATGCGACGCAGCGCCGCATCGGTGGCTTCGACAGCGGCGGTCGTGCGTCCGGCACGCAGCAATCCTGCGCTCAGCACGCGCCGCGGCCCGGGGTCGTCGGGCGCGTGCGAGATCACTTTGCGCAGCAATTCCTCGCTCGTCGTCCAGTTCTTGAGCTCGTAATTGGCGAGTGCCGCGAGGTACATCGACGGCACGTGATCGGGGCGTGCGGCAGTGAGCGACTGCGCGAGATCGCGCGCCTTGGTCGGCTCGTTCTTGGTCAACGCGAGCAGTGCCGTTGAGTAGACGGTGCGAAAGTCGTTCGGCGCGATCTTGGTCATCTCGTCGACCAGCGCCTGGGCCTTGTCGACATCGCGGCCCGCAAGGCGCCATGACACGAGCGCGAAGCGCGGATGCAACGAGTTCGGGTTCGACGTCACTGCCTGCTCGAGGAATCGGACCCCTTCGTCGCGCCGTCCCTGCGCGGCCATGAGCTCGGCTTTCATGACCAGCGCTTCGGGATCGTTGGGAGCACCGGCAAGCGCCGTGTCCAGCGCAGCCACCGCACCTAAGACATCGTTGCTGCGCACCGCAAGCTGAGCGCGAACGAGGTGCGTGCGAGGATTCTTCGGATCCGCGGCCAATGCCGCTTCCATCGCGCTGCGCGCCTGCTTCATGTCGCCAAGCGCAAGCCATGCGATCGCACGCGATGTTGCAAGGGACGCGCGCGCCTTGGCATCGCCGATCCCTGTTGCAGCGAACTCGGTGACCACCTTGCGGAAATCGCCCTGGTTGAGCGCCGCTTGCGCGATCAGCGGTATGACCTCGTCGGGCGAATACTTGAGCTCCAACGCCTTGCGAAGCTCGATTTCCGCGGCCGGAGCGTCGCCGATTTCCAGCAGCGAACGCCCCAACAGAAAGCGGATCTCAGCATCGTTCGGCGCCTGCTGGCGAGCGTTACGAAGCTGAATGAGCGCCGCGCGCACGTCGGACTTTGCGAGATAGTCTTTCGCGGAAGTGAGAAGGCTCGCGCTATCCTGCTTAGGGTTGCACGCACCGAGCGCCAGCGACAAGGCGAGTGCGATCGCGAGCATTGGATTGCGCAAGACTGGCATAGGACCCTCTATTTCAAGCCGAAGCGGTGCATGAGGTCGTAGAGCGTAGGGCGCGAGACGCCGAGAATTTCCGCAGCTCGGGTCAGGTTGCCGTTGACGCGGCCAAGCGCGCGCAGCACGGCGTTGCGCTCGGCTTCCTCGCGCACTTCGCGCAAGTTCAGCGCTTCGACGTCCGCTTCGGCAAGCCCAAGATCGGCCGCGCCGATGGTCGACCCATCGACGATGATCACCGCGCGTTTGATCACGTTCTCGAGCTCACGCACATTCCCCGGCCATGCATGCGCCTCGATCGCGGCGACGGCATCGGGGAGCAGAGTGAGCGAGCCGCGTCGCTGCTCGTTGGCAAAGCGCCGCGCGAAATGGTGGGCAAGCAGCGCGGCGTCGCCGCGCCTTGCGCGGAGCGGCGGCACTTCGACGACGATCTCCGCGAGTCGGTAATAGAGATCCTCGCGAAAGCGCCCCTCGCCAATGCGGTCCTTTAGTGTCTGGTGCGTGGCGCAAACGACTCGTGTCTCGACGGGAATCTCCTGCCGCCCGCCGACTCGTTCGATCACACGCTCCTGCAGAAAGCGCAACAGCTTCGCCTGCAGCGCCATCGGCAAGTCACCGATCTCGTCCAAGAATAGCGTGCCGTTGTGGGCGAGCTCGATCTTGCCGGGAGTTTGTCGCGAAGCCCCGGTGAACGCGCCTTTTTCGTAACCGAACAACTCACTCTCGAGGAGATTCTCGGGGATCGCTGCGCAGTTGATCGCAACGAAGCGTCCCGAGGCGCGCGGCGATTGCTCGTGCAACGCGCGAGCCAGTAGCTCCTTGCCGGTGCCGGAATCGCCGAGTATCAATACCGTCGCCGACGAAGGCGCAACTTTCTCGATCGTGCGACACACGCGCTGCATCTGCGGATCGAGCGTCATGATGCCCGACGTCGGCTTGCCCGGCAGTGCGGATTGCAGCCGCCGGTTCTCGCTTTGGAGCTCGTGCAGTCGAAACGCGCGGTCGATCGTGAGCTCGAGCACTTCGGGCTCGAACGGCTTCGTACAGAAGTCATACGCACCCAAGGCGACCGCCTTCAACGCGTTGGCGCGGTCGTTCTGACCGGTGAGCACGATGACTTTCGTGCCCGGCGCGAGCGAATGAATCTCTTCGAGAAGCGCGAATCCTTCGGTCGGATCGTCGGGCCGCGGCGGGAGGCCGAGGTCCATCGTGACGACGGCAGGCTCGAAACGACGCACCTGCGCGACGGCGGAGGCACGATCGTCGGCGAGCACAGTCTCGTAGCCGTCGAATGCCCAGCGCATCTGTTTTTGCAGCGCGGGGTCGTCCTCGACGATCAGCAACGGTTTTCGTGCATCCGCCATCAGGCGGCCTCCTTCTCGGTCCGGTGGGGCGCGGTCGTTCCGTCGACCAGCGGCAGCAAAACGCGCACCCGCGTCCCACTGCCGGGCGTGCTGTCGACGAGCATGCGTCCGCCAATGGCGCCGACGTACTGGCTGCTCTCGTAGACACCGATGCCCATTCCGCTTTGCTTCGTCGTCTCGAAAGGCTTGAAAAGCCGCTCGCGCACGAACGCCGCGCTCATGCCGACACCGGTATCGCTGACCTGGATGGTCGCATAGCCGCCGTCGCTCGCTACCTCGACGCTGACATCACCGGAGTCGCGCGTCGCGTCGATGGCGTTTTGCACCAGATGTCCGATGACATGCTCCAAGCGATCCTCGTGCCCGAGCGCGAGCACTCCTGAGGCCAGCGACAGCGTGACTCGGCCCGCCTCGCGCTTCGATGCGCAGACGCGCTCCACGATCGGCCCCAGATCCACCGGGCGCGGGTTCTCGACCGGCGTGGCTCCGATGCGCAATTGCAGCATCAACGCGTTCATGCGCGATACGACGTTCTCGACGGTCGTCAGCATGTCGCGCTGGAATTCGGGATTGTCGCGATGCCGCTCGGCGTTTTTGTGCATCAGCGAGAGTTGTGCAACGAGATTCTTCAAGTCGTGCACGACAAACGCCGACATGCGATTGAAAGCGTCGAACTTGCGCGCCTCGAGCAGCGCCTCGCTCACGCGAAGCTCGTTCAGATGCCCCGCCGCGGCACGTGCTGCCGCCTTCAATAGATCGCGTACCTCCCAGTCGAGCTCGACCGGGGTGCGCGGCTGGCCAAGGACGACGAAGCCTACGAGCTCGCCGCTGGCGGACAACGGCACCACGATCCAGGCGTCCTGCAGCGTGGCGAGCCACTCCGGCAGCTCGAGCCCCGCGTAGCGTGCGGGAAAACGTCGCGCTTCGGCGATATCGACGACCCAGCCGGTACGCTCGAGAAATCCCGTCATCGGCGCCTGGCGCGGAAGGCTTGCCTCGACCGGCGGCATGTTCAACCGTCGCGTGGGCTCGAACATATCGCGCTCGCCGGCAAGCCATAGTGCGCCGGAGGGACTTTCGACGAGGTCGGCGAGCGCCTTGATCGCGCGCTCCTCGCTCGTCAGCACCGTGCTGTCCATGGCAAGCGTGCGAGTGAAGCGCAGCCACTCTTCGCGATAGTCGTAGCGATACGAAAAGAAATGCTTGCTGACGAATACTTTGAGCCGCGATCGCACTCGACCCGAAGTCACCGTCAGAACAATCAGCACGATCGCGACGAACAAAAGCTCGATTTGCAGCGCGCGCCCCCACTCGCCGCCGAAATAGCGAACGATGTAACCCGCTCCGGACACGGCGAGCAAGAACGCGCCCGACACGAACAGCGCGGTCGAATGAAACACGGCGCCGCGCGACAAGTGCATCTCGACGGTCCAACCGGTGTTGCGCGCTGTCGCGATCGCGACGAACGGAATCAAAAGCGCATTCGCGAGCCCTCGCGCAAGCCAGATATCCGAGTCGATGCGTCCGAACAAGAGCGCGTCGGCGTACATCGTGAGGTCGTATCCGAACATCGCCGCCAATGCGACAACGAGTGGCTTGATCGAGTAGCGTGCCTGCGCGTGCACGCGGCGATAGAGTTGCTCGACGACGATAAGCCCGACGATTGCAAGTCCAAGGCGCGCCGCGAACTCGAACCGCTGGTCGCCTGGCTCGACAATACTTGGAAACGGCGCGCCTTCGGACAAGAGCACGCCGAGCCCCATCAACAAGGCGCCGACCCAGTACAGCCAGCGCGGCATTGCCGGGGCGGCGGCTGTCGCACCGGACAAGAGGGCGAGCACGAAGGCAAACCAGGCTGCGTAGCGCAACACGTCGGCCACGTTGAGCGAGAACAGCGCGCCGGGACGTCCGGTGTAGCCGAACGTCGCACCGGCAATGGCCCACAGCGACGTGGCGACGCCCACCGCGACCAAAAGCACGCCACGCGCACTCGACCCCAACCCGAACGCAATGCGCAGCGTAAACAAGAGCCAGCCGGCGGCGGCGATGCCGTAGCTCCAGACAGCGGCGGTGGAAAAAGCGGATCCGGTCAAAGTGATGGGGCGAGGTTACGGCAAACGCGCAATTATCGTCCGCCGGACGTAACGCCGCACGCCCGTTCGAGCGACACGTCGCGAACCCGTTCCCGGCCGTCGTACGCGGCGACGCGGTGGCGCGGTGGCGCGGCGTTTGGGACGCCCGTTCGATTGGGCGTTAGTGGGCGCCTTCGCCCAACAGGACCACGCGAACGGTCTCGAGGAGAACTAGGACGTCGAGCGCCAACGTGTGGTTCTTCACGTAATAGAGGTCGTATTCGAGCTTGCGGACCGACTGCTCGACGGTCGCACCAT
>DATLOI010000034.1:0-18209 GCA_035536295.1 Casimicrobiaceae bacterium | reverse complement strand
ACTTGTAATCGAGCCGGTTGCCGTCGCGGTAATAGAGCGTGTGCTTCAGCCAGTTGACATCGTCGCGCTCGGGATAATCGCTGCGGGCCTGTGCGCCACGCGACTCGCGACGCGCCTCCGCCGACACGACCGTCGCCTTCGCCGTCTCGATCAGATTGTCGAGCTCGAGTGCTTCGACACGCGCCGTGTTGAAAGTGCTGCTCTTGTCCGACAAGTGCACACGCAGCGCACGCTGCTCGAGCTCCATCACGCTGCGTACACCTTCGGCGAGCAGCGCGCCGTT
This sequence comes from Casimicrobiaceae bacterium, assembly GCA_035536295.1. GTDB lineage: Bacteria > Pseudomonadota > Gammaproteobacteria > Burkholderiales > Casimicrobiaceae > VBCG01. Next base: position 17,926 of record DATLOI010000034.1, on the reverse strand, counting down.
GCGGAACACACCACAGTGCGCCTGCATCGTGTTGCGAAGATCCGCTGCAATCGGCGCAACGCCTTCGCCCGGCGGATTGCTATCGATGCGAGCCAGGCGCGACAACGCGACATCGCCCGCATCGCGCGGCAGCGGCTTGTGCTCGACGCGATCGAGGCGCTGATCGACAATGAAATTCCCCGCGGCACGACCAAACACGAGAAGATCGAGCAGCGAATTGGTGCCGAGCCGATTCGCGCCATGCACCGACACGCACGCGCATTCGCCCACGGCGTAGAAGCCCGGCACGACGGCATCCTGCGCTCCCCCACTGGGAGCAACGACCTGCCCGTGCACATTGGTCGGGATGCCGCCCATCATGTAATGAATCGTCGGAACGACGGGAATCGGCTCCTTGATCGGATCGACGTTCGCGAACTTGAGCGAGATTTCGCGAATCGACGGCAAGCGCTTGAGAATCACGTCGGGCCCGAGATGGTCGAGCTTCAACAGCACGTAATCCTTGTGCGGACCGCAACCGCGACCTTCCTTGATCTCCTGATCCATCGAACGGCTGACGATATCGCGCGACGCGAGGTCCTTCAGATTCGGGGCGTAACGCTCCATGAAGCGCTCGCCGTTGCAGTTCAACAGGATGCCGCCTTCGCCACGCACGCCTTCGGTGATCAAAACGCCTGCACCCGCCACGCCGGTCGGATGGAACTGCCAGAACTCCATGTCCTCGAGCGGAATGCCGGCGCGCGCCGCCATGCCTAGCCCGTCGCCCGTGCAGATGAACGCATTCGTCGACGCGGCAAAAATGCGTCCTGCACCGCCGGTGGCGAAAACCGTTGCTTTCGCCTGCAGGATCATGACCTCGCCGGTTTCCATCTCGTAGGCGACCACACCAAGCACATCGCCCGCAGCATCGCGCACGAGATCGAGCGCCATCCACTCGACGAGGAATTGCGTGTGCACGCGAATGTTCTGCTGATACAGCGTATGCAGCATCGCGTGGCCCGTTCGATCCGCCGCCGAGCATGCGCGCTGAACCGGCTTTTCGCCGAAGTTCGCCGAATGTCCGCCGAACGGACGCTGATAGATCGTGCCGTCGGGATTGCGATCGAACGGCATGCCGAAATGCTCGAGCTCGTAGACGACTTTCGGCGCCATCTTGCACATGTACTCGATCGCATCCTGGTCACCGAGCCAGTCGGAGCCCTTGATCGTGTCGTACATGTGCCAGAGCCAGCCGTCTTCGCTCATGTTGCCGAGCGATGCGCCGATTCCGCCTTGCGCAGCGACGGTGTGCGATCGTGTCGGAAACACTTTCGATAACACCGCAACGGTGAGACCGCCTTGGGCAAGCTGCAGCGATGCGCGCATGCCGGCGCCACCGGCACCCACGATGATGGCGTCGTAACGACGAACCGGAAGGTTCAGCCCCACAGGACGCCGATCGTCCAGCCAAGATAGGCGATGAGCGCCGCGACGATTGCCGATTGAAGCGACAAGCGAATCGCAATCGGCTTCACATAATCCATTGCCATGTTGCGCATGCCGACCCAGGCGTGATAGGCGAGCGACACCATGAACAGGAAGGTGAGGATGCGCAGGATCTGGCTCTGAAAGAGCGACACGAAGCGCTCGTGGTCGATGCCGCCGTGCCAGAGCAGGATGGCGAGCGCCAACAGCGTATAGACGAGCATCACGACCGCGGTGATGCGCTGCAAAAGCCAGTCGGCCAGCCCGTAATGCGCGCCGACGGGACTCTTTCGCGACGACGCTATCACCATAGGCGTACCGCCGCGATCGCCGTGATCACCAGTGCTGCGACGATGCACGCGATTGCCGAGGCCCGCGCGGATTTGAGCTCGAGCCCCACGTGAACATCCTGCAAAAGGTGGCGAACCCCTGCGAAGGTGTGATGCAGATAGGCCCACAACAGCACGAGCGCGATTGACTTCACCAACGGATGCGCGATGAACGTGCGAAACGTCGCGTAGCTGTCCGGCGATTGGAGGCCGGCCTGCACCGACCAGAGCACTGCGGGAATGCCAATGAAAAACAGCAGCGCCCCGCTTACACGATGCAGAATCGATGCGATAGCCGGGACAGGCATGCGAATCGCGGGGAGATCGAGATAAACGGGTCGCCGCTTGGGTCGAGGGCGCGAGGTGGCGTCCATGGATGTTTTCGTCGGCGAGCGTGCTTGAAATTGAGATGACGCGCTCCCAACCAAGAGCGCGCCCCGCGCCGGATAACCCTTCAGCCCGGGATTGCGCACAGCAAGAAATTATAACAGCGCCCTTGCCTTGATCGAAATTCGCGCTCAGCCGAGATCGTTCGCGTAGTGATGCGCATCGGTTGCACAAAGTCCGCGTCGAAACTCGACTGGACGCTCTCCATAAGTGCGGGCGACGCGCTCGACCGACAAGAGGGGCGTTCCAGGCGCGACGCCGAGAAGCTTCGCCGCTTGCGCGTCCGCCGCAACCGCTTTTAAGCGTTCGTGCGCATTGAGCATCCGCACGCCGAACTCGGTTTCGAAGAATCCATACATCGAGCCGGGGTATGCCGCAAGCTTCGCGCGCGTCAATCCGCGAAACAACGTCGAGGGCAGCGTGATCTCGTCCAGCACCGTCGGGCGCTTCGCCCAGTCGAGCAAGCGGCGTATGACGATGATCGCCTCGCCGCTCTTGAGCGACAGCACGCGCGGAATCTCGCCGTTGGCCTTGCCGCGCCGGACATCGACGATGCGACTGCGCGGGTATTCGGCGACGCCGTCGTCACGGCGAATATGGAGAAAGCGAAAAGTCGACTGTCCTTCCTCGGTGTGGGTCGCAACGAACGTGCCTTTGCCCTGCCGGCGCACGACGAGATTGTCATTGGCGAGCGCATCGATCGCCTTGCGCACTGTCCCCTGCGCAACCCGATACCGTGCGGCCAGCATCTGTTCCGAAGGAATGACCCCGCCGGGCGCCCATTCACCTGCTGCGAGGCTTTGCGTCAAGCGCTCCTTCACCTGCAAATAGAGCGGCTTGAACGTGGGCGCTTCGTTGCTTCGCGCGATGGTTTTCATCCGACGCAATCGTACCCCAAAATCGGCGCCGGCGAGCATGTCTTATATAAGATAGAAGACTCCATTGACAGCGCCGTCGCGCAAAGCCTACAATGACTGCACTGCGCCGCTCGCGGGAAATCCGTACGGGCCGCGCGCTGCTTATCCGCCGTCAGGAGCCCCATGCAATGAAAGCACCCGTCCGCGTCGCCGTCACCGGCGCCGCCGGCCAGATCGGCTACAGCTTGTTGTTTCGCATCGCCAACGGCGATCTCCTTGGCAAGGATCAGCCGGTTTACCTCCAGCTTCTCGAGCTTCCCATCGAGAAGGCGCAAAACGCGCTCAAAGGCGTGATGATGGAGCTCGAGGACTGCGCGTTTCCATTGCTCGCCGGCATGAGCGGAACCGGCGATCCGAACGTCGCATTCAAGGATGTCGACGTTGCGCTGCTCGTCGGAGCCAAGCCGCGTGGGCCTGGCATGGAGCGCAAGGATCTTCTGCTCGAGAACGCGAAGATCTTCATCGAGCAGGGCCGCGCGCTCGACAAGGTCGCATCGCGCAACGTCAAGGTGTTGGTGGTGGGCAATCCCGCGAACACCAACGCCTATATCGCGATGAAGTCGGCGCCGACGCTACCGAAGGAAAACTTCACGGCAATGCTTCGCCTCGATCACAACCGGGCGCTCTCGCAAGTCGCAGCCAAGGCGGGCGTGCCGGTCGGCGAGGTGGAGAAAATGCTCGTATGGGGCAACCATTCGCCCACGATGTACGCGGATTACCGTTTCGCGACCGCGAACGGTCAGCTTCTGAAGGATCGCATCGGCGACGAGAACTGGAATCGCAGCGAGTTCCTGCCCAGGATCGGCAAGCGCGGAGCCGCAGTGATCGAGGCGCGCGGACTGTCCTCGGCCGCTTCGGCCGCGAATGCCGCGATCGGTCACGTGCGCGATTGGCTCGCGGGCAGCGACGGCAAATGGGTCACGATGGGAGTTCCCTCGGATGGCAGCTACGGCATTCCGAAGGACATCATGTACGGATTCCCGGTCACCACCGAGAACGGCCGTTATTCGATCGTGCAAGGATTGCCGATCGATGATTTCTCGCGCGAGCGCATGAACGTCACGCTCAAGGAGCTCGAGGAAGAGCGCGCGGGCGTGGCGCCCCTCCTTGGCTAGGATGAAACGACCCCCACGCTCGCCTTGCTCGCTGCCCCCTGGGGGGCGCAGTCAGTGGCTTGGGGCGGCCCGGCGCCACTGACATGACACCATCGCCAGGAGCGCGATTCCGCGAGGCCGTGCGCGAAGAGCGCCCGCTGCAAGTTCCGGGTGCGATCAACGCCTATCACGCAGTGCTCGCGCAGAAGTCGGGCTTCAAAGCGATCTATCTGTCAGGCGGCGGCGTTGCCGCAGGATCGCTCGGGTTGCCGGATCTTGGCATCAGCAATCTCGACGATGTATTGATCGATGTGCGACGCGTCACCGACGTTTGCGATGCGCCGCTCTTGGTCGACGTCGACACGGGCTTTGGCGCCAGCGCATTCAACATCGCGCGCACGGTGAAATCGCTGATCAAGGCTGGTGCTGCGGCAATGCACATCGAGGATCAGGTGGGCGCCAAGCGCTGCGGTCATCGCCCCGGCAAAGCGATTGTTGGGAAAGCCGAGATGGTCGATCGTGTCAAAGCGGCGGTCGATGCGAAAACCGACAGCGACTTTGTCGTGATGGCGCGTACCGATGCGTTGGCAGTGGAAGGACTCGATGCGGCGATCGAGCGCGCGGTCGCGTGTGTCGAAGCGGGAGCTGACATGATCTTTCCGGAAGCGATCACCGAGCTGTCGATGTACAAGCGCTTCGCTGACGCTGTTCAGGTTCCCATTCTTGCAAACATCACCGAATTCGGTGCAACGCCGCTGTTCACGCTCGACGAGTTGCGATCTGCCCATGTGGCCATCGCGTTGTATCCGTTGTCCGCATTTCGCGCGATGAATCTCGCTGCGCTGAACGTCTATCGGACGCTGCGCCGCGACGGCACGCAAAGGGGCGTCGTCGACACGATGCAAACGCGCGACGATCTCTACGAGTTTCTCGACTATTTCGCTTACGAAGCGACGCTCGACCGGCTCTTCCATGAAGCTCGGCCCACCCACGGAGATCGATCATGAACGACGTCGCATCGGCGCCGAAGGCGAAAAAGTCGGTGGCGCTTTCGGGTGTCGTCGCTGGCAACACGGCGCTGTGCACGGTGGGACGCACCGGCAACGATCTTCACTACCGCGGCTACGACATTCTCGATATCGCCGATGTGTGCGAGTTCGAGGAGATCGCGTACTTGCTGGTGCACGGCAAGCTCCCGAACGTCGCCGAGCTCGCGGGCTACAAGGCGAAGCTCAAGAGCCAGCGCGGATTGCCGCATCCGGTGCGCGCGGTGCTCGAAGCGATTCCCGCCGGCGCGCATCCGATGGATGTCATGCGCAGCGGCTGCTCGGCGCTGGGCTGCGTGCTGCCCGAGCGCGAGGATCACAACGTGCCGGGCGCGCGCGACATCGCCGACCGGTTGATGGCTTCGTTCGGCTCGATGCTTCTGTACTGGTACCACTGGAGCCACAACGGCCGGCGCATCGAGGTCGAAACCGACGATGATTCGATCGGCGGACATTTTCTTCATCTTTTGCACGGAACGGCGCCCTCGCCCCTATGGGTGAAGGCGATGCACACCTCGCTCAATCTCTACGCCGAGCACGAGTTCAATGCATCGACTTTCGCCGCACGCGTGATTGCGGGAACCGGGTCCGATTTGTACTCGGCGATCACCGGCGCGATCGGCGCGTTGCGAGGTCCCAAGCACGGCGGCGCGAACGAAGTCGCGTTCGATGTGCAGAATCGTTATGTCACCGCCGACGAAGCCGAGGCCGATGTGCGCCAGCGCGTCGAGGCGAAGCAGATCATCATCGGTTTCGGGCATCCGGTCTACACGATCGCCGATCCGCGCAACAAGGTGATCAAGGACGTCGCGAAACGATTGTCGAAGGCGTCGAAGAACATGAAGCTCTTCGAGATTGCGGAGCGACTGGAGTCGGTGATGTGGGACGCGAAAAAAATGTTTCCCAATCTCGACTGGTTCTCGGCAGTGAGCTATCACGAGATGGGCGTGCCCACCGCGATGTTCACGCCGCTCTTCGTGATCTCGCGAACCTCAGGCTGGTCGGCGCACGTGATCGAGCAGCGCGAGGACGGCAAGATCGTGCGGCCTTCGGCGAACTACATCGGCCCCGAGGATCGCACTTTTGTGCCGCTGGACAAGCGCGCATGAGCGCGCTTCGCACATTCGCAGTCGCGTCCGCGCTGATGGTGGCGCAAGCCGCTTGGGCGCAGTCGAGTCCGCCGGCTGATTCGCGCGAAACCGAAAGCTTCGTGTTGCGCTATCGCTGCGATGACGGACTCGCGATCGCCGTCGCTTATCCATCGTATAAAGATGCGAACCGCGAGCCGATCCGGCTTTCGTTCCAGGGCAGGCGCTACGTCATGCACATCGCGCGCAGCGGCTCGGGCGCGCGCTATGTCACGCGCAACGGTCGCCTCGAGTGGTGGACCAAAGGCAACCAGGGATTTCTGGCCGTGCCGGGCATAAGTCCCGCGGTCGCGTCGGGCTGCGTCGAATTCTAAAAAACAGAGGCTTCATGTCAGCCCCGATCAGCAACGTCCGCCCTGCCCCCGACAAAGTCCTCACCGACATCGCCGATTACGTTGCGAGCTTTCGCATCGACAGCGACGAGGCGTACACAACCGCGCACCATTGCCTGCTCGACACGCTCGGCTGCGGCTTCGAGGCGCTCACCTACCCCGCGTGCACGAAGCTGTTAGGGCCGGTCGTGCCGGGCACCGTCGTGCCCAATGGCGCGAAAGTGCCGGGCACGTCGTTCCAGCTCGATCCGGTGAAAGCCGCGTTCGATCTGGGCGCGATGATTCGCTGGCTCGACTTCAACGACACCTGGCTCGCCGCCGAGTGGGGACATCCGTCCGACAACCTGGGCGGCATCTTGATGACCGCCGACTGGCTGTCGCGTATCGCGGTTGCCGCGGGCAAAAAGCCGCTGGTGATTCAGGACGTTCTCACCGCGATGATCAAGGCGCACGAGATCCAGGGCGTGCTGGCGCTCGAGAACAGCTTCAATCGCGTCGGCCTCGATCATGTCGTGCTGGTGAAAGTCGCTTCGACTGCCGTTGTCGCGCAAATGCTCGGCCTCTCCCACGATGAAATCGTCGACGCGGTATCGCTCGCCTGGGTCGATGGGCAATCGCTTCGCACGTATCGGCACGCCCCCAACACCGGCTCGCGAAAAAGCTGGGCGGCGGGAGACGCGACGTCACGCGCAGTGCGTCTCGCGCTGATCGCAAAAACCGGCGAGATGGGCTACCCATCGGTGTTGACCGCGAAGACCTGGGGCTTCTATGAGGTGCTGTTCAAGGGCAACGCGTTCAAGTTCCAGCGCCCCTATGGCAGCTACGTGATGGAGCACGTGCTGTTCAAGATCAGCTTCCCCGCCGAGTTCCACGCGCAAACAGCGGTCGAGTGCGCAATGCAATTGCATCCGATGGTCAAGGAGCGCATCGCCGACATCGAGCGCATCACGATACGCACGCACGAGTCGGCGATTCGCATCATCGACAAGCGCGGCCCGCTCGACAATCCGGCTGATCGCGATCACTGCATTCAATACATGGTGGCTGTGCCGCTCTTGTTCGGCCGTTTAACCGCGGCCGACTACGAAGATACAGTCGCTGCGGATGTTCGCATCGACGCGTTGCGCGACAAGATGACGTGTGTCGAGGACAAGAGCTTTTCGCGCGACTATCTCGATCCCGCCAAGCGCTCGATTGCCAACGCAATCGGAATCGAATTCAAGGACGGCAGCAAGACGCCGGAGATCGTCGTCGAATACCCGATCGGCCATCGCCGGCGCCGTCAGGACGGCATTCCGCTGCTAATCGAGAAGTTCAAGACCAATCTTGCGCGTCGCTTTCCCGGCAAGCAGCGTGATGCGATCCTCGCGATCGCGCTCGATGCGAAGCGCCTTGCGGCAATGCCCGTCCACGAATTCGTCGACCTGATGGTGATCTGATGCTCGTTCGATCTTTGTTGTTGTTCGCCGTTGCCGCGCCGCTCGCCTGCGCAGCCGACCTGCCCAAGCGCAAATCGGGACTGTGGGAACTCTCCACGGCCACGCAACAAGGTCAAATGGTGGCCGCCCAGATGTGCATCGATCAAAAGAGCGACGACCTGACGCGTCAGCTTGCTGGCGTTGGCGTCACCTGCAGCAAGCAGAACATCAAGCGCGAGAGCGCGACGCGCTATGTGATCGACAGTGTCTGTAGGTTCGGCGACTCGACCGCCACGTCGCGCGCCATCTTCACCGGCTCGTTCGAGAGCGACTATTCGGTCGACATCAGCGCAAAATATTCTCCGCCGATGATGGGCATGAACGAGGGCCGCTCGACGATCAAGGCGCGCTGGCTTTCCGCGTGCAAGTCCGGCCAGCGTCCCGGCGATCTCGTCATGCCCAACGGCATGACGATCAACGTTTTCGACTCCAAGGGCACGGCGCCGCCCAAGCGCTGACTTTCTGATCCCTGATCCCTGACCTGTGATCCCTGACATGGCCCACTCCCTCTTCGATACGCTCAAGGATTTGAAACTCCCGTCGGGCGCAACCGGACGCTTCTATTCGATTCCGGCGCTGCAGGAGGCAGGTGTAGGCCCGGTCTGCAAGCTGCCGGTCAGCCTTCGCATCGTGCTGGAGGCTGTGTTGCGCAACTGCGACGGCAAAAAGGTCACGGAAGCGCACGTGCGCCAGCTCGCGAACTGGTCGCCGACGGCGCCGCGCGTCGATGAGATTCCATTCGTCGTTGCGCGCGTTGTGCTGCAGGACTTCACCGGTGTTCCGCTGCTGGCAGATCTTGCAGCGATGCGTAACGTTGCCGATCGCATGGGACGCAATCCAAAATTGATCGAGCCTTTGGTGCCCGTCGATCTGGTCGTCGATCACTCGGTGATGGTCGATCACTTCGGCTCGCGCGATGCGCTCGATCTCAACATGAAGCTCGAATTCGAGCGCAACGCCGAGCGCTATCGCTTCATGAAATGGGGCATGCAGGCGTTCGACACGTTCAAGGTCGTGCCGCCAGGCATCGGTATCGTGCATCAGGTCAATCTCGAATACCTTGCGCGCGGCGTGCACCATCGCGACGGCGTGTTCTATCCCGACACGCTCGTCGGCACCGACAGCCATACGACGATGATCAATGGCATCGGCGTCGTCGGCTGGGGTGTCGGCGGCATCGAGGCTGAAGCGGCAATGCTCGGCCAGCCCGTGTACCTGTTGACGCCCGATGTGGTCGGCGTCGAGGTGTCGGGCAAGCTCTCCGAAGGCATCACTGCGACCGATCTCGTGTTGACGGTCACCGAAATGCTGCGCAAGGAGAAAGTCGTCGGCAAGTTCGTCGAATTCTTCGGCCCCGGCGCGGCAACGTTGTCGGTGCCCGATCGCGCGACGATCGCGAACATGGCGCCCGAATACGGTGCGACGATGGGCTTCTTCCCAGTGGACGATGCAACCGTCGACTATCTGCGCTTCACCGGACGCACCGACAGCGAAGTCGAAGCGTTCGCGGCGTACTTCAAGGCGCAAGGCATGTACGGAATGCCGCTTGCGGGCGAGATTCACTACTCGACGACGCTCAAGCTCGATCTCGCCTCGATCAAGCCGTCGGTGGCAGGGCCGAAGCGACCTCAGGATCGCATCGACCTCGGCAATTTGAAGTCGAAGTTCACCGAGCTCTTCGCGGCACCAGTCGCCGACAACGGATTCGCGAAAAAGCCCGGCGAGCTCACTTCACGTGTCACGACTTACTCGGGTCTTTCGATCGGCAACGGCGACATCCTCATCGCGGCGATCACCTCGTGCACGAACACCAGCAATCCGAGCGTGTTGCTTGCCGCAGGATTGCTCGCGAAAAAAGCGGTCGAAAGAGGTTTGACCGTTGCGCCGCACATCAAGACTTCGCTCGCGCCCGGCTCGCGCGTGGTGACCGACTATCTCGCCAAGGCGGGATTGCTCACCTATCTCGAACAGCTCCGCTTCAACGTCGCCGCTTACGGATGCACGACTTGCATCGGCAACGCCGGCGACCTGTCGGCTGAAATCAACGAAGCGATCACCACGCACGACCTGGTGTGCGCCGCGGTGCTATCGGGCAATCGCAATTTCGAGGCGCGCATTCATCCGAATCTCAAGGCGAACTTTCTCGCATCCCCGCCGCTGGTCGTCGCGTATGCGATCGCCGGAACGGTGCTGAAGGACCTGACGAGCGAGCCGCTTGGCGTCGGCAGCAACGGCGAGCCGGTGTTTCTGCGCGACATCTGGCCCACGTCGCACGAAATCGCCGCAATGCTGCCGGTTGCGCGCGATGCCGCGACGTTTCGCCATCTGTACAGCGATCTTGCGAACGCCAATCCGATGTGGAAAGACATCGCCGGCGGCAGCGGCCAGGTTTACGAGTGGCCAAAGTCGACCTACATCGCCGAGCCGCCTTTTTTCGATGCGTTCACGATGGAACTCGGCTCGACTGTGTCGGTGCGCAATGCGCGCATCCTCGGCATCTTCGGCGACTCGGTCACCACCGATCACATCTCACCCGCCGGCTCGATCAAGGAGGCCTCGCCTGCCGGGCAGTGGCTGCTCTCGCACGGCGTGCCGCGCGCGGAGTTCAACAGCTACGGCAGCCGGCGCGGCAACCACGAGGTGATGATGCGAGGCACGTTTGCGAACGTTCGCATCAAGAACCTGATGCTACCGCTGGGCACCGATGGCACGCGTGAAGAAGGCGGCGTGACGATCATGCATCCGGGCGGCGAAAAGTTGCCGATCTATGACGCGGCAATGCACTACATCGCGCGCGGCACACCGACCGTCGTTTTCGGCGGCGAGGAATACGGCACCGGCAGCTCGCGCGACTGGGCCGCCAAGGGCACGCAGCTTCTCGGCGTGAAAGCGGTGATCGCGCGAAGCTTCGAGCGCATTCACCGCAACAACCTCGTTGGCATGGGTGTCTTGCCGCTGCAGTTCAAGGGCACCGACAGCGTCGCCACGCTCGGCATCAAGGGTGACGAATCGATCGACATCGCGGTTCCCCCAACGATTCGTCCACAGCAGGATCTGTCGATGCGAATCACCAAGCCCGACGGATCGACGCGTGAGGTGACGGTCTTGTGCCGCATCGACACGCCGATCGAGGTCGATTACTTCCGCCATGGCGGCATCCTCCCCTTCGTGCTGCGGGAGTTGGTAGCAGCATGATCCGTCGCCGGAATTCGTACGTGTCCACACGGTAGAATCGAGGACTCGATCATGCGCGCCACCTATCGCGGCGCGCGATGTCGTGACCAACCTGGGAGAAACGAAAAGATGCGCAAGATCACCACTTTGACGGCGCTGGCGCTGGCAGCGATGCTCGCCGCCTGCGGCCCTTCGGCGTCGGAGAAGGCTGCAGCGGAAAAGGCAAAGGCCGAAGCGGCCAAAGCGGCGGAAGCGGCAGCCAATGCCGCTAAGGCCGCTGCCCAAGCCACCGAGCTCGCCGCGAAGCGCGCTGCGGATGCAACCAAGGATGCCGCGAGTGCGGCGAGCACGGCTGCCTCGCAGGCCGGACAAGCTGCTGCCGATCAGGCCAAGGCCAATGCGGACGCCGCTTCGGCGGCCGCGAAAAGCGCAGCGACAAGCGCCGGGCAAGCCGCGACGGATGCAGGTAAGGCAACCGCTGCTGCGGCGCAATCCGGCGCGGAAAAAGCCAAGGCCGGCGCCGAAGCCGCCGTGCAGGCTGCGAAGGACGCTGCCAAGAAGTAACACGCGTTGTGAGCACCGACGGCCGCCCGTTGTGGCGGCCGTTTGTTTTACGGCCGGACAGTCACGCCGCCTTCGCCGCCGCCTGCCGCCCGAGCCAGCGCGTGAGTGGCCGCCATTGCTCCCAATCCTGCTCGGCGCGCGAGCGCGGCAAATCGAACACCGAGAGGCCGTCGCGGGCACAGTTGACGTAGACCTGCGTGTCGCGAAGATGGGTGACAACGGGCAGGTCGGTATGCGCGAGGAACTGATCGAGCTCCGCCGCGCTATGTGTACGCGCATCGACACGCATGGCAACGAGCGCCACCGGCAGCGTCCCGCCTTTGACCGCGCGATGCTCGGCAATCGCTCCCAGGAATCGCGCCGTGGCCGCCATGTCGAACACCGACGGCGAAATCGGCACGATCAGCGCGTCGGCGCGTCGAAGTTCGTCGCGCAGCGTGGCGCCGCCAAGCGCCGCCGGGCTGTCGATGACCAGCCAATGCGGGTCGATCTCGCGCAACTCGCGCTTCTCGGCCGGCATTGCGGCGATTCTGGGAAAGAGCTCGGGGCGGCGCGCGAGCCAGGTCGTCGACGATTGTTGCGGATCCTCGTCGGCGAGCACGACACGCTGCCGCTTGCCGGCGAGAAAGCCCGCGATGTTGGTGGCAAGCGTCGTCTTGCCGCTGCCTCCCTTGGGATTCGCGATCAAAAGCGTGTGCACGATGAACCCTCGCGTACGTACTCGCCGAGTGTAAACGAACGTCTCGACGACGCGCTCGCGACGAACGGCCGAGCCGCCCGTCGGTATCCCGCTCTGACCTCAGCGCAACAGGCATATCGCTTGCTGCACCGCATGACTGCCGAATCGCGATGTCAACACCATGCAACTCGATCCGACGACCATCTGTGTCCGCTCGTTCCGCGGCGAGGATGAAGTTCGCAAGGCCCTGCACGGCCTGTCGCTGGTGCAACGCCGCATCCTGATGCTGCTCGAGCGTCCGCGCTCGCTGGCGGCTTTCGCTGCCCTTCATCACCTGGAGCCGCGCCGCTTCGAGCGTGACCTTTTGCGTCTCGCCGAGCTTGGCCTGGTCGCCTTGATCTCTCCGGCGCAGGCGATCCTGCTCGCGTCCGAGCTGCCCGCCGCTGCCGCGGACTGAAAGCGAGTCGGAGTGCCAGCGGTAGAATCGCCGGATGGATCGCGAAGCCGCGCACGAATCGTCCGCTACACCATCGCGGGCCTTGTCGCCGACGCGCGACGCACGTAAAGGCGTCTTCGAAGCGAACAAGCTCAAAAAGCGCTTGCGCCGCCAGGTCGGCGAGGCGATCGCCGATTACGCGATGATCGACGAGGGCGACCTCGTCATGGTGTGCCTGTCAGGCGGCAAGGACAGCTACGCACTTCTGGACATCCTGCTGACGCTCAAGGACGCAGCGCCGGTGCGTTTTGACGTCGTCGCCGTCAATCTCGACCAGAAGCAGCCCGGCTATCCCGCCGACGTTCTGCCACGCTATCTCGCGAACAGCGGCGTACCGTTTCGCATCGTCGAGCAGGACACCTACAGCGTGGTCAAGCGCGTGATCAGGAATGGCGCGACGATGTGCTCGCTGTGCTCGCGCTTGCGACGCGGCGTGTTGTATCGCGTTGCGAACGAGCTGGGTGCGACCAGGATCGCGCTCGGCCATCATCGCGACGATTTGATGGCGACGTTTTTTCTCAATCTGTTTTTCGGCGGGACGCTCAAAACGATGCCGCCGAAGCTTCGCTCGGACGATGGTCGCAACGTGATCATTCGACCGCTTGCGTACGTGCGGGAGCGCGATCTGGCGCGTTACGCCGCGCTGCGCGAGTTTCCGATCATCCCCTGCAATCTGTGCGGGTCGCAGGAGCATTTGCAGCGGCGGCAGGTGGGCGAGTTGTTGCGCGACTGGGAGCGCAGGCATAAAGGTCGACTCGAATCGATTTTTCGCGCGATGGGCAACGTAGCCCCGTCGCATTTGCTGGATCGGAAACTGTTCGACTTCACCGCCCTGGGTGCGGATGGCGCGGACGCCCGTGGCGACATAGCCTTCGACGTCGACGCGGAGCTCGAGCGCGCGATCGAGAAAGCGGCGGCAAGCGCGAACGGCATCCCGATCACCTCGCTCTGATGTGGCCCTTTCGCGCATGGGTCGCGCTGTGCGCCTTCGCGACTCTCGCCGTCGCGCAGCCGACGCCCTCGCCGCTCGACGGAGCAGCGCTCGGTGATGCGCTGCGCCGCGGTGGCTACGTCATCTATTTTCGCCACACCTCGACCGACTTTTCGCAGAACGACGCGGCGATGACGTCGTTCGAAGATTGTGCGCGTCAGCGCAACCTCACCGACACCGGCCGCGCCGAGGCGCGCGAGATCGGCGCTGCGATCAAGCGCGCGCGCATCCCGATTGGCGAAGTGCTCGCAAGTCCGTATTGCCGCACGATGGAGACGGGACGACTGATCTTCGGACGTGCGACTTCTGCGATGGCCGCGCGTGGCGGACCGAGCAGCGCCGAGGGCGATCGCTACCTCGATTTGCGCAAGCTGTTCTCGCGCGGCGCACCAGAGGGAACCAATCTTGCAATCGCAAGCCACGGCAATCCGTTCCACGCTGTCGCCGGGCCGCCGTATCTTGCCGAAGGTGAGGCGGCGATCATCGCGCCAGGGGGCGCGAACGGCTTCACCGTCGTCGCGCGGGTGAAAAAAACCGAGTGGGACTCCCTTGCTATGCGCTGACGTCACGCACCGCTGACTACTTGACCGTCGACGCGTCCTGCCCGAACAGAAGCTTCCGCTCGGCGTCCGAGGTTGGTGGCTTCGCATTCGGATTGATTTTCGCGACCAGCGCATAAGCGCGCGTGACGGCAGGACGCTTCGCGATTGCGTCTTTCCAGCGGGCCAGATTGGGAAACTGCGCCATGTTTTGTTGCTGCCGCTCCGGCAACACCCACGGATAGCACGCCATGTCGGCGATCGAGTAGTCGCCGGCGAGGTAATCCCGATCGGCGAGGCGCTTGTTCATCACGGCGTAAAGGCGCGCGGTCTCGCGCACATAGCGATCAGTGGCGTACGGTATCTTTTCCGGTGCGTAATGCACGAAGTGATGCGTCTGTCCTGCCATCGGCCCCAGTCCCGCCATCTGCCAAAAAAGCCATTGCATGACGTCGACGCGCCCGCGCAAGTCGTTCGGATAGAAGCGTCCCGTCTTGCCGGCGAGATACAAAAGAATCGCACCCGATTCCATGATCGAGATCGGCGCACCGCCGCCGGGTGGCGAATGATCGACGAGCGCGGGAATGCGATTGTTCGGCGAGTGCGACAAGAACACCGGATCGAATTGCTCCCCTTTGCCGATGTTGACCGGCTTTAAGTTGTAGTGGAGCCCCGTCTCCTCGAGAAAGATCGTGATCTTGTGGCCGTTGGGGGTGGTCCAGTAGTAGAGATCGAGCATGTCAGGAATCAAATAACAGAGGTCAGGTATCAGAAGGTCCCCGGGTAGGAACCGCCGTCGAGAAGAATGTTCTGGCCGACGATGTAACCGGCGTGGATGCTGCAGAGGAATGCGCACGTCGCGCCGAATTCGTCGATGTTGCCGAAGCGTCCGGCGGGATTTGCGTTCATCGATTCGCTGCGCAGATCAGCGACGCTCTTGCCGCTCGATTTCGCGCGATTCGCGAGATTGGATTGGAGTCGGTTGGTATCGAAGGGACCCGGCAGAAGGTTGTTGATCGTGACGTTGTGCTTGGCGACTTTGCGCGAAAGTCCGCCGATAAAGCCGGTGAGGCCGCTGCGCGCACCGTTGGACAATCCAAGAATATCGATCGGCGCCTTCACCGCCGATGAGGTGATGTTGACGATGCGTCCGAAGCGGCGCTCGATCATGCCGTCGATCGTCGCCTTGATGAGCTCGATCGGGGTCAGCATGTTTGCATCGAGCGCCCTCATCCAGTCTTCGCGCGTCCAGTCGTGAAAATCACCGGGCGGAGGACCGCCCACGTTGTTGACCAGGATGTCCGGCTGCGGACATGCCGCCAGCGCCTTGCGTCGACCGTCCTCGGTCGTCACGTCGCAAGCGAGCCACGCGACTTTGCAATGCGCACGCTCGCCGATCTCTTGCGCGGCACGTTCGACATCAGCCGCAGTGCGCGCAAGGATCGTCACCTCGCAGCCTTCCTCGGCGAGCGCTTGCGCACAACCACGACCCAACCCTTTGCTTGCCGCGCACACGAGTGCGCGCTTGCCTTTGATACCGAGATCCATCGCCGTTGTCCTTCAGGTCGCGGCGCGTGCAACCAGACCACGTCGCGTTTGCAATACCGTCAGGATCGCGATCCCAAGCAGCAGCGCGATCGCGAGAAACATCTGCCTTCCCATGCCGTGATCGAGCATGACGCCGAACCACAAGGGACCAAGCGTTGCACCGACATCGAGTCCCGAATATACGAATCCGTACACACGACCCGACGCCCCTTTGGGCGTTGCGCTTCGCACGATCAAATCGCGGGAAGGACCGGTTGCGCCGGTGACGAATCCGATCGCGGCGAATAGCGGGAGCAGCAGCACAAGCGGCGGACCGATCGCAATCAACGCAACCAGCAGCGCGGCCACGGCAAGACCTGTCGCCGCGACGCGATCGTGACGGTCGGTGCGCACTGCGAGAAATCCACCGAGCAGTATCCCCGCGCTCGCACCGAGCAGATAGGTCGTCACCGCCGAGTTCGCGATTGCCAGCGGAACTGCGAATGTCGCGTTGAGCGCGCTGACCGCAAACGTTTGCAAACCCACGGTCGCGCTCGTTTGCACGATGAAGTAGAGAAAGCACCAAAGAATCGCCGCTTCCTTGAACAATCCCACGCTGCTGCGCAACGTTTGCGGCCGCGATGCGTCGGCACGGTGCGAGTCGAGATAACCACGTTGCATCGCAAGTAAGCCGAGCACGACAAGCCCCACGCTCGCCATGACCGCCAATGAGCCGCGCCAGCCCAACAGCGCCGCGAGGCCGAAGCTCACGATCGGCGCCAGCGCATAGCCGAGGTTGCCGCCGATGCCGTGCGTCGAATAGGCATGACCGAGTCGCCGCGGATCGACGTTCGCGTTGAGAATCGCGAAGTCCGCCGGATGAAAAACGCCATTGCCGAGCCCCATCAACGCGACAATCGGGTAGAGCCACCAAAGGCCTGGTGCGAACGAGGCGACCAGAGTCCCGCCCGCCAGCAGCGCGAGGCCGCCGAACAAGACCGGCCGCGCGCCCATCTTGTCGACCAGGAATCCGGCCGCAAATTGAGCGATTCCCGACGCCGCATAGAAGACGCCGACGAGCACCCCGAGCAACGTCCAGGAAACGCCGAACTCCGCTTTCAGAAGCGGAAACAGTGGTGGCAACGCGAGCTGAAAAAAATGCGAGACACTGTGCGCGACGCCGACAAGCCCGATGACGCGGGCGTCGCGCCGGAACGACTGCGGGGAAGCGGCGTCCAACACGGGCAGATTGGGGTCGCGCCAGCGAGATGCAGCACGACGAGGCGTGATTCAGTCGTAACTATAGCAAATGGAGACTCATGCGATGGCCGACAAGGTAGCCAAGACCGACGAGCAATGGCGTTCGCAACTGACGCCGGAGCAATACAAAGTCACGCGCAAGAAAGGCACCGAGCGCGCGTTTTCCGGCGAGTACTGGGACAACCACGCGGAGGGTGAGTATCGATGCGTGTGCTGCGGCACGCCGCTTTTCGACTCCGACACCAAGTTCGAATCGGGCACCGGCTGGCCCTCGTTCTATGCGCCGGTCGACAAAGGCAACGTGCGAGAAGAGGAGGATGGCGCGTTTTTCATGCGCCGCACCGAAGTCGTGTGCGCCGCGTGCGATGCGCATCTGGGTCACGTGTTTCCCGACGGCCCGGCACCCACGGGATTGCGCTACTGCATGAATTCGGCAGCGCTCAAGTTCGAGCCCAAGAAGAGCTAGCTCGCCCGAAGGCGTTGCGATGCGCTTGCTGATCG